>JAJFGL010000060.1 GCA_021776135.1 Kiloniellaceae bacterium | reverse complement strand
CGATGTCCAGTGGCATCGCCACACCGGCCAATGGTTCCGCGTCCATCAAGGCTTGTCTCTCAAAGACGTCCTTCACGCCATCGAAACAAGCGAATTCCTTCTACCTGTCTGATCAGCGCCCTTCACCGGACGGATACGATCAAACCTCTCCAATTGAACCTTCATTGACGAAGAGCCTGGCAAGAGACATAGGTAATGATACCAGTGGCTGACGCTCAACGAACGGTTCGGCAATCCTGTCAAACGCCTCAGTCGAGCCTGACCGTCGCAGCATCATGGTAGAGAGCGCTAGCAGATTCATATCGATCAAGGCGGCGGGGCTCAAAATCCGATTCCAATGCCAACTGTCCTCCTGCGCTATGCGCAATGCCCGACTTCTCGACCGCATGATCTCGTAAAAAGCTTCGTCGGCTTTCCCATCCAGTCTTTGTTCCCGGCCCGGTGTTGCGGCGACATCTACCAAATCGAAGTATTCCCAAAGCGAAATACCAAAATCACCCACGGATGATGTTCGGACCTCCGAAAGTCTCTCCCTAAGCAGTCCCGACTCATCAAGATCATTGGATGCACGAGAAACGTGATAGAGGCTTAAGAGTTGTTGAGTTGATGACCATGACTTGAACAGGTCTGCGCCTCGGTGGGCTAATGTGTGCGGCCCTTTCTCGTCCGCCTTTTCCTCGAGGGCTCGCAAAATCTGGCGGACTGGTTGTTCCTGACCATAATGCTCCCGAAGCCAATTACAACCCAAACCAACGCCACACGTTTCCAACAGTGAGAACCCGGAAAAGTGACCGGCGTCGGCAAATGACTTTCCAGCACGCCTTAAATACCTAGAGGCCGCCTGCGTGTCTCTCAAATATGCTGCAATTGCTCCCGCATCACGTGTCAGAGTAGCAGAACATAGTCGATGCCGGTTCGTAGAATCATCTTTCGATTTTGAATCATGCGCATCTGCGCGACTTACTAAAAAGCCAACTTTTCGAGACAGAAATTCTTCGTCATGAGCTCCCATCAGAAGAACTCCCTTACGTTAGTCACCACCGACGGATCGACGAACGAGGGATTAAAAAAGGTGTCCTGTGGGTCCGTCATGCTTTGCGATCCGTCCCACCATTCCACTTTCTTGATCTGGTTAGCGGGAATATGTACCTTCGCGGTAATTTCGCCTTCCAGCTGATAACGTGACCACCGGTGATAGACATTCAGATCACGCACTGCTTCGGCGACACCTTGAATCTCCACTGCAGGATTAAGCGCAACGGACACCCAACAATAAAAAAGCGCACCGGGACGGCCCCATGCATCAGTGGCAAATTCCAGCGCAGTATCTACTGCTGAGTAGACAAAGTTGCCAGCAAGTATAGGATCGCGTTCCACTGACCCTGACGCCAGAGAAATAAAAGGTGTATCCGGTCCGAAATTTCCGTAGTCGTGCAAGTGTCGATCGAGGTTGTTCTCCGTCAGTTGACCAGCAACCTCGTTGGGAGAAATTCGCCCCTTCTTTCTCCACCAGTTGGAAATGATACCTTCCTCCGATCTCAGGACATTCTTTGCGGCGTCCCAGTCGAACATGTCTGGAGAATATGGGTCTGCCCCACTTGAGATTCCTTTCACGCACCATTGCACATACATAGTGGGGCACCCCTGTTAACCGATATTCAAAAGGCGACGACATTCAGCAGACACTTCTTTCAAGGCATCGCGAAACAATTCGAGGCGTCGCCAACGGTGCTGATCCTCTGGTCGCAACCCATCCAATACATTGATCAAAGGCTTCAGGCGGTTCTTAAATTCGGGCTTGTCATATTCGTCGAGAAACTGGGCATAACCCATGCAAATATTTTCGTTTCCGCCACCAACAGCAACAATTTCACCGAGCAACCGCTGCTGCAATGTGAATACCTGACGGTCATGCTCTCCACCGGGCAAATCTCGAAGTTGATCCAAGGGAAACCAACTGAGCATTCCCGATGCCCTCTGAAGCCGTTCAAAGAAAGCATCCTTGACCTCATGCTTCTCGAACAATTCGAAGCTTAGATTTTTCTCAAGTAAACGGGTCCAGCAGAAGTACTGACAAAATAGGAAAACTGTACTCGGGAAGAAATACTCATGCGTTGCGGACCAGCCCTTACTCTGATTGGGATCAGGTTCAAGCGACAACAAGTAGTGGGCTTCATCGTCAAGAATGTTATCCAGCCGGTTTCGCAATTCTTCGATCGAGGCCAAAATCGGATTGGCCCAACACACAATCTCGCCGCGTATTCGATCTTCCTTAGCTGAGCTACTGGCGATCTCGGCCTTAAAAGCTTCCATCTGCTTGTCGAAGGCTGCTTTCTGTTCCAATAGAAATTCATCGGTACGCCGTTTGAGTTCGCTATCTAATTTAGCTTTCTTTTCATTAGTGAGAATCTGCAAAGCATTTGAATGCTCCTTTGAAGATCTTGTAAGGAGATGATTAAAAACGCTTTTGGCAACATATCCGATCGCAGCAACCACGATTGCTGTGCTGCCAAGTGTTTTGACGATCGAATCCCAGTCCATCGCCCCCTCCCTGCGCTCAGTCTCTTTTGAGAGTTTGCACAAATTATAAGAAATAAAACTAAAAATTAAACTACTATCGGTAATGCACAAATGTCTATAAAGAACTATCAGCTACTTTACAGAAGCTGCTTAGATCGCCGCACCAGACCCCGTTACAGATAGTTTGGTAGAGTTTCGGTTAGGGTGGTTTGCAAATTCACAATGAAGTAAATAATCTACTTTTCGTTAAAATCCTTATCATCTTTAAACGAACACTTTTTCTTCTAACATAGTATCGCCGATGCAAGAAATTTTGGCCCGAATCAATCAAGCTTCTGCTGCGAGCCGAGCCTGTACTTCGATGATGAATGGTGACGGCCTGTTGGCCGAATGCATCATATGCAGTTCTGATTCGGCCCGCGTAAATCCAACATAAAAAAGGCGTCTTGATTCAATAATGTCCCTTGGACTGGCATTTCGGCGCGGAATGCGTCCATCATCCATTCCAAACATCACGACAATCTTGAATTCTCGGCCTTTTGAGCTGTGCAACGTTGATAGCTTTATGCAGTCATCTCCGTCGCCCTGGCCAGAAAACTGCGCAAGCGTCATGTCCTGGCAGTCTCCCGTCGTCGTTCGTTCGACAAAGGCAGCAAGATTTTCGCTGTCGTCTTGTAAGGTGCGGCAAGTTGTGAGCAATGGGTCAATCATGGCTTCGCTCAGTTCATAGAGCCAATGGTTAATCAATAAGCCTCCGTCACGGCGTTCCCACAGAGTCGTCATGAGCTGGCGTTGGAAGGCCATATATTCTTCCTCGCTAGGCAACCCTTCTGCGAAGAGGCGTCTACCTTCATTTACAATACGGCTAAATTGCGGTGCGCCCGTTTGCCACCCGCCGCAGCACCACTGCGCACATTGCCCAAGCCATCGCATCAAGCGGCTCGATCGCGGGTACAGAGAATTTCCGTCAGTGCGTATTGTCGGGAGCTCATGAGCTTGTGCGGCCTCCGCCACGGCATCGCCAATCCAAGCGGCAGGATAAAGAATAGCGATGTCGCCAAGTTGAAGATCGGGCACACGGGATTGAATATCGGGCAATATAGTTGAGAAGAAAAAATCTGCGTGCTGTGGATACTGGCCATTGCAGGGATGAATATAGATTGTACCCTCTTCCGCGCCTTCAGCGGCTTCGTAGTCCCGGTCTTCGCCAAGTGCGTAGGAAGATGCAGTTACAATGTTGGAGCCGCAACGATAATTTAGGCGCAGATGAACCGTCTCAACATCGTCACGTTCAGAAAGTTGTTGAAGCAACTCGGGTCGGGCTCCGGTAAATCCGTAAATTGACTGATCTGCATCGCCGACCGCGAATAGCCGCATGCCTGAGCTGAAACACAATCCAATGACCATACGATGGAGAGCGCGTCCAAGGTCTTGATACTCGTCAACGATTAATACCGGATACTTCGCCAGCAATGCACGCTGCAACCATTCATGCTCGCGAAGCGCGCGCACGGCAAGCAGTGGCATGTCGTCGAAATCGATTCTGCCCATTACTCGAAGCTCTTCTTCAAAGGCCTCAACAAGTCTGGCTAAGGTTGCGTCTCTTGTATGCCAATCTGCACTATCACGATTCAGGATTGAGCGGCGATAGTTCCCCATCCTAAAATCCCAGCTTTGAGGGTTTTCAGGTCCACTGACTACTCGGTTATAGGCGCGCTCTAATGCGTGAGCTCGTTCTGCTCGTGTGGCAACGCGAAATTCGTCCGGCAATCCGAGCCCGGCCACCTTTGCGTAAGGCAGGACAATTTGTGTCAGAGAAAATGAGTGAACCGTGCCGATAAAAACGCGGTTGCCCGGTTCGACGCCAAGCGTATGGAGTCGATCCTCCAACTCCCGTGCGCATTCGTTATTGTAGGTTATGCAGGCAACACCGCGCGGCGCTTCGATTTCCTCTGCCAGAAGTCTGGCAAGTTTGATGGTTAGTGTTTTGGTCTTCCCACTCCCAGGACCGGCAAGCACAACACAATGACCCTGTGACTCATAAGCATCCCACTGGCCCAGATTGCGCCGTAGTTCTTGTTCAGCCTTTAGGTACAAACTACTCTCAGACACGATCAATCACGTAGTCAAGAGCACCTTTGATATAGTCGGGCGGCACAACGCCGCTGACGCGTGAGGCAAGGCGTTGGGCGAAACGGCCTTTGCCAATGGTTTCGATCATCGCAAGGTAGTTGTCGGTCACAAGGCTTACTGGGTCGGTTTCCCAACCATCAATTAAGGCCTGACGGGCTGCGCTGAAATTATGCTCCCGCAGTGTTTCAATGATATGTGCGGTAAAGTCTTCATCATTGAATAGATCGACTTCCAATGTGTCGAAATTGCTGAAGATGCCAAAAGCCTCACACCTCGTATCCGTCCGGTGAAGGGCGCTGATCAGACAGGTAGAAGGAATTCGCTTGTTTCGATGGCGTGAAGGACGTCTTTGAGAGACAAGCCTTGATGGACGCGGAACCATTGGCCGGTGTGGCGATGCCACTGGACATCGAA
>JAJFGL010000059.1 GCA_021776135.1 Kiloniellaceae bacterium | reverse complement strand
AGCACCCCGCTTCATAACAACCCCATCAGACCAGCCTAACTGACCAATTCGACGCTCTGTCATGCTTCGCTCCAATCAATGAACTAACAAAATCATCGAATCACTATCTATCCCTTCGTGCAAAGGTCTCCAGGATGAGGATGAATCGTGTGTGGCATAAAGAAATATCCTCATCCTGAGCTTGTCGAAGGATGCGCCGCGTATATCCAAGGCATGTATCAGGCGTGATATTTTCATATGCGATTGTCATGGCAAGATAAACCGAGGCAGTTGATCGGCGATGGGCGCGGGCTTATAAATCCGCGACCGGCTGATTGCGGCCGGACCCGGCGCGGGCGTAGCTCAATGGCAGAGCAGAAGCTTCCCAAGCTTACGACGAGGGTTCGATTCCCTTCGCCCGCTCCAAAACACCATCATAGGGTGGACCCATGACCGGCCAGGCCGTTGCCACGCTACAGCTTGAAAATGAACGGGTTTTGGTTACCGAGTGGCGCTTCGCGCCCGGGGCGGCGACCGGATTCCATCGCCACGAATACGACTATGTGGTGATCCCCATGACCACCGGGCGCCTGAAGCTGATCGGCCCGGACGGCGCCGAGACCTTCGCCGAGCTAAAAGCCGGGGTTTCCTACACCCGCCAAGCCGGGGTTGAGCATGACGTCGTCAACGTCAACGATTTCGAGTTCGTCTTCGTCGAGGTCGAGCTGAAATAGCCGCGCCCTAATGCGCCTCGGCCCAGTTGGGGCCGGTGCCGGTGTCGGCGACCAGGGGAACCGAGAGTTCCAGGACCGGGGCGCAGGCGTTTTCCATGACCGCCTTGACGATCCCGGTGGTTTCTTCCAATTCCTCCGGGGTCACCTCGAACAGAAGTTCGTCGTGGACTTGCAGTAACATACGCGCGTTTAGCTTGGCCGCCGCCAGGGCCGGGGGCACGCGGATCATGGCGCGCTTGATGATATCGGCGGCGCTGCCCTGGATCGGGGCGTTGATGGCCGCCCGTTCGGCGAAGTTGCGCCGCGCCGGGTTCTTTTCCTTGATCCCCGGCATGGCGATCTTGCGCCCGAACAATGTCTCGACGAAGCCGCGTTCCCGGCAGGTCTCCTTGGTTTTTTCCATGTAGTCCTTGATGCCCGGATAGCGTTTGAAATAGGCCTCGATATAGGCCTTGGCCTCGCCCTGGGGGATGCCCAGGTTGTTGGCCAGGCCGAAGGCGGAAATGCCGTAGATGATGCCGAAATTGATCGCCTTGGCCTGGCGCCGGATCATGGGGTCCATGCCCTCGACCGGCACGCCGAAGACCTGGGACGCGGTGGCCGCATGGATATCCTGGCCGTCCAAAAAGGCCGCACGCAGGGAGTTTTCCTCGGCGATGTGGGCGGCCAGGCGCAATTCGATCTGGCTGTAATCGACCGATAGCAGCACATGGCCGGGCTCGGCGACGAAGGCGTAGCGGATCTTGCGGCCCTCTTCGGTGCGGATCGGGATGTTCTGCAGGTTCGGATCGTTGGAGGACAGCCGCCCGGTCGAGGCGATGGCCTGACTGAAAGATGTATGCACCCGCCCGGTTTCGGGGTTGATCCGATCCTGCAGGGCCTCGGTGTAGGTGCTGCGCAACTTGGTCAATTGCCGCCAGTCCATGACCCGGGCGGGCAGGTCGTGGCCCTGGGCGGCCAGGCCTTCCAGCACCGAGGCGTCGGTGGTGTAGGCGCCCGATTTCCCCTTCTTCACTTTACCGCTATTCAGTCCCATCTCGTCGAACAGAATCTCGCCCAGTTGCTTGGGCGAACCGATGGTAAAAACCCGCCCGGCAAGCTGGTGAATTTCCGTCTCCAGTTCCGCCGCGCGCTGGGCGAAATCGTTGGATAGGGTGCGCAAGGCATCCCGGTCGACCTTGATGCCGATGCGCTCCATCTGGGCCAGCACCCGCACCAGGGGCCGCTCCAAGGTTTCGTAAACCGTTGTCATGCGTTCCGTGACCAGGCGCGGCTTCAAGGCCGCGTGCAGGCGCAGGGTGATGTCGGCGTCCTCGGCGGCGTAGTCGAGGGCCGCCTCAAGGGGCACCTTGTCGAAGGTGATTTGCGACTTGCCGCTGCCGGCGACATCCTTGAACTTGATGGTCTCATGGCCAAGGTGCAGGCGCGCCAGTTCGTCCATGCCGTGACCGTGCAGGCCGCCGTCGAGCACGTAAGACAGCAGCATGGTGTCGTCCATGGGCGCGATCCCGATACCATGGCGGCCGAGCACCAGCATGTCGTATTTCAAGTTCTGCCCGATCTTGAGCACGCCCGGATCCTCGAGCAGGGGTTTTAGCGCCGCCAGGGCCTGCTTCATGGGGATTTGCTTGGGCGCCGCGGCGGCGTTGCCCAAGTCCAATTCGCCGCCCGCCCCGGCGCTGGTGTGTCCAAGGGGGATGTAGCAGGCCCGCCCGCCGGCAAGGGCCAGGGAAACCCCGACCAGATCGGCGCGCAGGGCGTCGAGGGAGGTGGTCTCGGTATCGACCGCCACCGTGCCTTCTTCCATGGCGCCGGCGATCCAGCGTTCCAAGGCGTCCATGTCCTGGACCAGTTCGTGCTCGGCCGCCTCGCGCGCCGGTTCCGGCGCTTCCGGCGCGGTTTCGCCCAGAAGATCGCCCAGCCGGGTAATGACGGAGCGGAATGACTGGGCCTCGAGAAATCCGCGCAGGGTGGCCGGATCTGGTGCCCGCAGGTGCAGGCCCTCCAGACCGAGTTCCAGCGGCACGTCGTCCTTCAAGATCACCAGTTGCCGGGAAATACGCGCCTGCTCGGCGTGATCGATCAGGTTCTGGCGGCGCTTGGGCTGCTTGATATCCCCGGCGTGGGCGAGCAGGTTTTCGACGTCGCCGTAGTCGCCGATCAGTTGCGCCGCCGTCTTGACCCCGATACCGGGCACGCCGGGCACGTTATCGACCGAATCCCCAGCCAGGGCCTGAACCTCGATCACCTTTTCCGGCGGCACGCCGAATTTCTCCTCGACCTCCTTGGGGCCGATGGCGCGGTTCTTGACCGGATCGAGCATGGAAACCCCGGGCCGCACCAGTTGCATCAGGTCCTTGTCGGAGGAAACCACCGTGACCTCCAGCCCCGCCTCGCGTGCGAGCCTTGCATAGCTGGCGATCAGGTCGTCGGCCTCGAAGCCGGGCATCTCGATACAGGGCAGGTTGAAGGCGCGCGTCGCCTCGCGGATCAGCTCGAACTGCGGGATCAGGTCTTCGGGCGTGTCCGGGCGCTGGGCCTTGTATTCGGGATAGATTTCGTTGCGGAAGGTCTCGCGCCCGGCGTCGAAAATAACCGCGATCCCTTCCATCTCGGCATCGGCCAAGAGTTTGATCAGCATATTGACGAAGCCGAAGACCGCGTTGACCGGAGTGCCGTCCGGCCGGGTCATGGGCGGCATGGCGTAATAGGCCCGGAAAATATAGCCGGAACCGTCGATCAGGGTGATGTGGCGGGGATGATGGGGTTTTTTTTCGGGCACGCTCATGGGCGCGAGAATGCCGGAGCGGCGCGGGAGAGTCGAGGGGTTGGGGGCTAATCCGGGTTCGCAGGCTCGCAATCCGGCTCCGGCAGGAAATCGGAGGTGAAATCCTGAAACTTGCCGTTAGGTCCGCGCGGGATTTCGTCCACCTCGAGGATGCTAAGTCTTGCCCCGGACGTGCCGATGGCCGCGGCCCAGGCCGCCTCGACCCGCTCATGGAACGCGGCCGGCATGGGCCCGGCGGTCGCCAGGCGCAGCTCGTAACGGCCGTCGCGGTAGAGGTGCAGTTGAAACTGGCGCAAGGGGCGCACCATGCCGCCGGGCGCTTCCGTGATACCGGCGCGCAGAGTTCGATAGAGATCGTAGGCGCCCTCGGGCAGGGCGATGTAGCGGCGGTAGCGGCCGAACAAATTAACGAAAGCCGGCAGCGTCCGGCCGCAGGGGCAGGGGTCATGCGGCCACTCCGCCTGGTCGTCGGTATCGTAACGCAGCAGTGGCATCGCCAAGTTGCACAAGGCCGTGACCGCGATGCGCCCCGGCACGCCGGGCGCGCAGGGCCGGCCCCCGGAATCGACGATTTCGACCACACAGTGTTCGCCATGGACATGATAGCGACCGGCCGGGCAACGCGCCGCGACCAAGCCGATCTCGTTCAGCCCATAGCCCTGGTGCAGTGGCACGCGGAATATTCGTTCCAAGCGCGCGCGCATGACCGGGGTCATCTGCTCGGCAATTCCAATGACGCCTTCCAGACTATCGGCCGGGCGTCGCCCAGAGGACTCGTAAGTCAGATATTCCAACCACGAGGGTACGGCGGACAAATAGGCCGGGCGAATTTCTTGCAACCATGTCAGTTGCCGCGCCGCCGGCGTGCTCGAAGTCAGGCCGAGCCAGGGGCCGGTCTCGAAAAACGCCCCGGCATACAGCCAGCGCCTCCGGCGGCAGGTTTCGCCGTCGCCATAGGACCCGCCGCCGCGCTTGGGCGGCAAGTCGAAAGAGGTTCGAATCACCGCCATGGTCTTGGCCGGATCGAAGCGGTACCAGCGATAGGCGCGCTGGGTCAGATAGGTGAACATGGCGTTGCTGGCGTCGCTGTGCGCGACCCGGGTCGGGTGCCCCGTGGTGCCGGATGTCGTGGAGACGCCAAAGACCTTCTCCCCACTGGGCAGGGCCGCTGGCCGCAGCCGCTTTTCGCTTTGACGGAGTGCGATCTTTCCCAACAAGGGCAACTTCATCAGGTCGTCGCGGCTTTTGACATCTTGCACACCGAGCCCGCGCGCGGCGAAGAGATCGCGGTAGTAGGGCACATGCTTGGCGGCAAAGTCGATAATCCGCGAAATGGCGCGCGACTGACGGTGGCGTTGCTCATCTAGGGACAAGAACTCGCCTTCCACCAGCCGGTCGAAGAGCGTCACCTTCGCGCAGCGCGGGCGCAAGCGCCAACGTTTCTGCTCTTCGCGTTCGCGCCCTAGGCCGGTAGCGATTTCCGGTGTGGCGGTCATTCTATGGTGCTTCGATTTCGCTCTTGAAATCCTCGAATTTGCCGCCCGCGCCGCGGGGGATAGTGTCGCGGTAGGTCAAAATAATCTCAAATGGATGGCCGAGGCGTTTAAGCACGATCTCGCGTAATCTTACTTCCTCATCTTGGGTCAGGGGCCGTTCGGTTACGAGCCGCATTTCCAAAAGCTCGAGGGATTTTTGTACCATCTGAAATTGGCGGATGGCGGGTATCCCCGCGTAGCTGGGTTCGCCGATCAAGGGCCAAACTTCACGGCCGCCGGGCAGGCGCAGCATATTACGGACCCGGCCCATGACCCGTGCGATGACCGGCAAACCGCGCCCGCAAGGACACGGCGGCCCGGCTTGCGCGTAATCGCCGATCTCATAACGGATGAGCGGCATGGCGAAGTTATGCAAACCGGTTACGATCACACGGCCGGTCTCCCCGGCCTCGCAGGGCGTGCCGTCGTCGCGCAGTATCTCCAGATAGACACTCTCCGACTGGACGTGCAGGTGATCGTGGTCTGGGCACTGCAAGGCCATGTAGCCGATCTCGTTGGCGCTATATGTATTGGCGATCTCGACGCCCCAGGCATCGCGCACCGCGTCGCGGGTTTCCGGGCCTAGGACTTCCGAGATGGCGCGCGCCTGGCGCAATCTCGGCAGCGTAATTCCCCGATCCCGGCAATACAGCGCCAGCGCCCGCAAGGCCGTGGGAAAAGTCAGGAGATAGACCGGGTTTTGCCGGACCAGCCATTCCGCCTGCTCCTCGATCGAAGAGACGACGCTTAATCCCGCGGCCGGCCCGGTCCTGTACACCGCCGCGATGGGCCCGCCCCAGTTCGTGACCTGAAATCCGTGCGGATAGACCGCCTTGCCGGTTGGAAAGGCGCGAATCGAGGCCAGTTTGCCGCCTGCATCGCGGCCCTGCCAGACATGTTCGCGCAGGGTAAAGGCATCCCAAAATACATTCCTGATGTGCGAGATGACCGACTGAACCGGCCGCCCGGTGGAGCCGGAGCTTGCCATGACGGATGTCGGGCCATGGCCCTTGGGCAGGGCCGTGCTGTGCAGGCCGGTCCCGGCCGTCTGCAGGTTGTCGCGGGTCAGTATGGGAATGCCGCGCCAGCGTTCCGGGGTCATGGCCTTGCCCGGCGGTCCAAGACCGCCCGGCCGGTCCGCGTAAAAGGGAACGCTTGTCCGCGCATGCTCCAGCAGTACGGACACTTGCCGGAACTGCTCGGTGCGCAAAACTTCCCGCGGCCACCATTGGCTGCGCTCCAATTGGTAGAGGATGGCCAGGGAGGTTGCCGCCGCCGGCGTTGGGATGGCGGGCCAGGCAATATCGGCGATAGACGATCTAAGGCCGGGTTCCATGCTCTAGGGCCTGTGGATAATACGACCCGTCCCAGCGGGATTGGGCCAAAATGACGCGAGGCCGCGTCGCTTGTCCTTAGACGCGAGGCCGCGTCGGGCGTCCTTGAATATGCGCTGCATGTCCTGCGTCCTCGCTCCTAACCTCGCGTCATTTCGGCGCAACCGCGACGGCATCCTTATTGTCCACAGGCCCTAGGTATCTTCGATTTCGCATTTGAAGTCCTCGAACTTGCCGCCCTGACCGCGTGGGATCTCGTCATGGTAGCTAAGAACGACCTGGAACCCAGGGCCGAGCCGTTCGGCGATCAGATCCTTGACGCGCTGTTCTTCCGCCGCCGTGAAAGCCCGCGAGGGGACAATCCTGAATTCCAAATCCCGGCGCGTCCGCTGAATGACCTGGAATTGGCGGACCGGAAGGCCTTCGTACCAGGCGCTGATAAAGGTTGGGGAAATCCGTTCACCGTTGGGCAGGATAAGCAAGTTCCTGGTTCGCCCGACGATCCGGCGCAATACCGGCAGGCCGCGGCCGCAGGTGCAAGCCTCCCCGGCTACCGCGTAGTCGCCCAAATCGTAGCGCAGGAGCGGCATGGCGAAGCTGTGCAGGGAGGTCACGACGACCCGGCCCATGTCGCCTGGTTGGCAGGGCCGATCGCCGGAATCGAGGATTTCAACCAGGCAGGTCTCGGACTGGACGTGATAGTGCTCGTGTTCTGGGCATTGAAGCGCGATGTAGCCGACCTCTTGGGCGCTGTACATATCGATCACCGGCACGTCCCAGGCGGCCCGGCACGCGGCGCGGACTTGCGGCATCAAGACCCCGCCCAAAGTGCCGACATCGCGCAAACGCGGCAGTTTTATACCCGCGTCGATACAGGTCTTCGCCAGATCGAGCAGATTGGTCGGCATGGTCAAGAGGTAGTCCGGGTTTTGCCGTTCTAGCCAGAGCGCCTGCTTGGCGATACTCGTGCTTACGTTCAGGACCGCCGCCGGCCCGGTCGTGAACGCCGCCGCCGCGCCGCCGCCCCAAGAACGCCCGCGCGATCCTCTGGGATAGGACGCCTTCCCGGCCGCCAAGCTGCGGATCGCGGCGAGCTTCTTGCTTAGATCCCGGCCCTGCCAGATGTGGTTTCGCAGGGTTACGGTTTCCCAAAGCAATTGCCCCAAGGCGGTTTTGACCACGGTTACCGGTTTGCCGGTCGATCCCGAGGTCGTGATTTTGGCGTTGCGCCCGTGGCCGGCGGGAATCTTGGTGCTTAGCAAGGCGTCCCCGGCGTCTTGTATGTCCTCGCGGGTTAACAGCGGGATTTGCGCCCAAATCTCGGGGCTAAGCGTTTGACCGGCCCGCAGTCCAGCCGCGCGCAGGCGCTCGCTGTAAAACGGCACGGTCTTGAGGGCGTGAGTGCAGAGGCGGCCGAGTTGCCGGTATTGCCAGCCGCGTAAGACCTCGGGGCGCCACCACTGGGACTGCTCGAGCTGTTGAATCAGGGCGAGACGGCGGGCGACGCCGGGCCCTGGCAGGGCCGGCCAGGCAATGCCCGCTACAGCGGAGTCGAGAACCCCCGTGAAGGAGTCCCTGCCCGGCCCGCCGGTGTTCAATGGCCGCCGCCGGCCGCCCCCGCCTTAAGCACGAAGCGCCGGTCGCAATAGGGGCAGTCGATCTGGCCCTTGCCTTCCATGTTCAGCCACACGCGCGGATGCCCGAGCGCCCCGCCGCCGCCGTCGCACTTGACCGTTTCGCTCTCGACCTCGACCGTTTCGGGGGCATCCAGGGTCTTATCCACCGCCACTCTCCACCTTGGGAGGCCGGTCCGGTATGTCCTGGGCTCATGACAGGATCCGCAGGGCCTCGATTGACCGTTACCAGGCGCGATGATACCCATTGAGACGCCGCGATCAATGGCGGAAGCGGTGCTCTTGCCCGAACCGCGCCCCATGAAGAAAAAGTGTCCACAGGCCCTAGTTATCATGCCAGACGATCAAACTTCCGTGGCGGCGCCCTTGGCCGGCGCGGACCTGCCGGTCTTCGCGATCGAGGTCAAGGGCCTGGACAAACGCTACCGGACCAATGGCGGGGAGCTGCACGCCTTGGCCGAAGTCGATCTGACGATCCCGCGCGGATCGCTGTTCGGCCTCCTGGGTCCCAACGGCGCCGGTAAATCGACGCTGATCAACATCCTCGCCGGCCTGGTCAATAAATCCGCGGGCAGCGCCAAGATCTGGGGCTACGATATCCTCGAGCGGCCGCGCCAGGCACGCTCCGCCATCGGTATCGTGCCTCAAGAATTGAACATCGACCCTTTTTTCACCCCGCGCGAACTGCTGGAGCTGCAAGCCGGACTCTACGGCGTGCCCCCGCGCGAGCGGCGCAGCGATGAAATCCTGAGCGCCCTAGGCCTCGCCGATAAGGCCCAGTCCTACGCGCGCACCCTTTCCGGCGGCATGCGCCGGCGCCTGATGGTCGCCAAGGCCATGGTCCACAACCCGCCGGTGCTGGTCCTGGACGAACCGACGGCGGGCGTCGATGTCGCCTTTCGCCAACAGCTATGGGACCATGTGCGCGACCTTAACCGCCTGGGCACGACGGTCTTGCTGACCACCCATTACCTGGAAGAGGCCGAGGCGCTGTGCGACCGCATCGCGATCATCGATCATGGCCGGGTCATCGCTTGCGACACCACCAAATCCCTCTTGAAGCGCCTGGACAGCAAGAGTCTGACCCTGGTGCTGGGAAGCGATCTGGACGCGGTGCCCGAGGCCCTGAAGGTCTTCAAGGGCGAACTCGCCGATCCCCGCCATCTGATTTTTCACTACCGGCCAAGCAAAAGCCCGGTATCCGAAATACTGAGCGCCGCGACCACCGCCGGCCTACAAATCGTGGATATCGTCACCGAAGAAACAGATCTGGAAGATATATTCCTGCAACTGACCCGGCGCGGCCAGGCCAAGGGCCGGGATGAGCGCTAAAATCGCCGCCGCGGCGCTTTTGATCTTGGCCACGGCCTGCACCCCGCGCCTGGCGCCGTCGGGACCCGGACCCGGCGGGCTAAAGGAAGTCATGCCCCGGCTGGACGATACGATCTTGGTGACCGAAGACGGCTTGGCCCTGCCCCTGCGCGCCTGGCTGCCGCCGGACGGCGCGCCGCGCGCGGTGGTTCTGGCCTTGCATGGCTTCAACGACTACGCCAAGGCATTCGAGGATGCGGGCGCTTTCTGGGCCGGGGCCGGTATCGCGACCTATGCCTACGATCAGCGCGGCTTCGGCGCTGCGCCCTATCACGGTCTTTGGGCCGGCGCGGCGGCCATGACCGCCGACCTTGGCGATGCCCTGGCCTTGCTGCGGGACCGCTATCCAAATCTGCCGCTTTACCTGGTCGGCGACAGCATGGGCGGCGCGGTGATACTAGCGGCCTCGGCGCGCCAGGAACCCTTGCCCGTGGACGGCGCGGTTCTGGTGGCCCCGGCGGTCTGGGCGCGCGCCACCATGCCCGTGCTTTACCGCGCTGCCCTGTGGCTGGGCGCGCACACCATACCCTGGGCCAAGGTCTCTGGGCGGGGTTTAAAGATCCAGGCCTCGGATAATATCGAGATGCTGCGCGCCCTGGGCCGCGACCCCTTGATTATCAAGGAAACCCGCATCGACGCCATTAGCGGCCTCACCGACTTGATGGACGAGGCCCTGGCGGCGGCGCCGGGGTTTCATTTGCCGGCGCTGCTTCTCTACGGCGGCAAGGACGAGATCATACCCGGGGACCCGATCCTGCGCCTGTGGCGAAGCCTGCCGGCGGCGGCGCGCGACCGCCAACGCCAAGCCCTCTACGCCAATGGCTGGCACATGCTGCTGCGCGACCTGGACGCCAAGGCCGTGTGGCAGGATATCGCCCGCTGGATCGCCGACCAAAACGCGCCCCTGCCCTCGGGCGCCGAAGAGCGGGCGCTGTCGCGCCTGAACGGCGAGAGTTAGTTTACCCGCGCCGAGACCTGGAGTAAGGTCGCGCCGGTTCCTGAGGACCCGTAGCTCAGCTGGATAGAGTGCTGCCCTCCGAAGGCAGAAGTCACAGGTTCGAATCCTGTCGGGTCCACCATTTTCCCAATGACACGGGTGATAACCATGAGATTTTCCGGCATACTCTCGCCCGTTATCACGCCCTTCGGGGCCGATCTTCGCCCCGACGCCGCGCGCCTTGCCCGCCAGTGCCATTGGCTTCTCTCGCGGAATTGCGGCCTGGCGGTTTTCGGCACCAATAGCGAGGCCAATTCGCTTTCGGTCGAAGAAAAGATCGAGCTTTTGGACGCCTTGGTGGAGGCGGGGGTCGATCCGGCGCGCATGATGCCGGGAACCGGCGCCTGCGCCTTGCCCGATACCGTCCGCTTGACCGCGCACGCGGTCAAGCGCGGCTGTGCCGGCGCCCTGATGTTGCCGCCCTTCTACTACAAGGGGGTCAGCGATGAGGGCTTGTTCCGCGCCTATGCCGAGGTGATCGAGCGGGTCGGCGACGCGCGCCTGCGCATTTATCTCTACCACATACCGCCCATTGCCCAGGTGCCCATAACCCTGGACCTGATCGAACGCCTGATCGCCGCCTATCCGGATACCGTGGTCGGCATCAAGGACAGCTCCGGCGATTGGGACAACACCCAGGCCATGCTTGAGCGCTTCCCCGGTTTCACGGTTTTCGCGGGCAGCGAATCCTTTTTGCTGCGCACCCTGCGCGGCGGCGGCGCGGGATGTATCTCGGCGGCCGCGAATATCAATCCCGCCGCCATCCACCGGTTGTATACGGAGTGGCAATCGCCCCAGGCCGAGGCCTTGCAAGCGGACCTCGATAGTCTGCGCGGCGTCATGCAGAAGTTCCCCATGATTCCGGCCTTGAAGGAAGCCGTCGCACACTATTCAGGCGATGCCGAGTGGCGGCGTGTGCGCCCGCCCTTGGTGGAGTTGAGCGAGGACCAGCGTCGGGAGCTTCATGCCGGTTTATCCAAGCTCGAATTTACCATGCCGGGTTTGGTAGCTTGAGCGGAGTTGAATTGAATTTCAGCCGCGAGGAGTATGGCGCGCGCCTGGCCAAAACCCGCGCCGCCATGGAAAAGGCGGAACTCGACCTTCTGATCGTCTCCGACCCTTCCAACATGGCTTGGCTGACCGGCTACGACGGCTGGTCCTTCTATGTCCATCAGTGCGTGATCGTGCCGGACGAGGGCGCGCCCATCTGGTTCGGGCGCGGCCAGGACGCCAAGGGCGCCCTGCGCACCGCCTATATGGATAGTAGCCGGGTGCTCGGCTATCCGGATAATTACGTGCAAACCCCCGACCGCCATCCCATGGATGTCTTATCCGGGATTCTGGCGAAGCGCGGTTGGGACAAGGGCGCCATCGGCGTCGAGTTGGATAACTATTGGTATTCCGCCGCCGCCCATGCCGCCTTGACCGGGCAAGTCCCCAACGCCCGCTTTCGCGACGCCACCGGCCTGGTCAACTGGCAACGCGCGGTGAAATCGGAACAGGAACTCATCTACATGCGCCGCGCGGCCCGCATCGTCGAGGCCATGCACGCACGTATAAACGAAAAAGTCGAAGTGGGCATGCGCAAGTGCGATCTGGTGGCGGAGATCTACGATGCCGCCCTGCGCGGCACGGCGGACTTCGGCGGCGACTACCCGGCCATCGTGCCGCTTTTGCCGTCGGGCGCCGATGCCTCGGCCCCGCACCTGACCTGGGACGACAAGCCCATGCGCGCCGGGGAGGGAACCTTCTTCGAGATCGCGGGCTGCCACAAACGCTATCACTGCCCCCTATCGCGCACGGTCTTCCTGGGCAAACCGGACCAAAAATTTTTGGATGGCGAGAAGGCGGTCCTGGAGGGCATGGAGGCCGGTTTGGACAAGGCCAAGGCCGGCAATACCTGCGAGGATATCGCGGCGGCGTTTTTCGCGGTCCTGAAGAATCACGGCATCGTCAAGGACAACCGGACCGGATACCCCATCGGCCTCAGCTACCCGCCGGATTGGGGCGAGCGCACCATGAGCCTGCGGCCCGGCGACAAGACGGTCCTGGAAGAAAACATGACCTTCCATTTCATGACGGGTTTGTGGCTTGACGATTGGGGCATGGAAATCACGGAAAGCATCGTCATCGGCAAGACCGGGCCTGAATGCCTGGCGAACGTGCCGCGCAAGTTGTTGGTAAAACCATGAACGCTAATCCGATTACGGCGACCGTCGATTTCGGTGGCCAGGGAATCCAGCACGGCCATTTGCGGCTGCCATACAGCCACGACGGCTCGGCCTGGGGCTCGATCATGATCCCCATCTGCGTGGTCAATAACGGCGAGGGGCCGACGGCGCTTCTGACCGGCGGCAATCACGGTGACGAATACGAAGGTCCGGTCGCCTTGTTTGATCTGGCGCGGAATTTAAAGCCCGAGGAGGTGAGCGGGCGGGTGATTATCGTGCCGGCCATGAACTACCCAGCTTTCCTGGCGGCAACGCGCACCTCGCCCATTGACAAGGGCAATATGAATCGGGCATTTCCCGGCCGCCCCGGCGGCACGGTGACCGAAAAGATCGCCGACTATTTTCAGCGCACCCTGCTACCCCTCTCGGACTTAATGGCCGATATCCATTCCGGCGGCAAGACTCTGGATTTCGTACCCTTCGCGGCCGCTCATGTCCTACCGGACAAAGACCTTGAGGCGCGCTGCGCCGCTGCCATGACGGCCTTCTCCGCGCCCTATTCCATGATGATGCGCGAGGTTGACGCGGTGGGCATGTACGACACGGCGGCGGAGAACCTGGGCAAGGTTTTCGTCACCACCGAACTGGGCGGCGGCGGTAGTGCGTCCGCGCGTACTGTCCAAATCGCCAAGCGCGGCCTGCGCAATCTGCTGAAACATACCGGCATTTTGAAAGGCGCGCTGGAGACCGGGCCGAGCGTGAGGCTCGACATGCCCTCAAGCGATTGCTTTACCTTCAGCGAGGACGAAGGCTTGCTGGAGCCGCGCGTGGATCTGGGGCAAGGCGTCATGGCGGGCGATGTCCTGGCGCTGGTTTGGCCCAAGGGGCGCACGGGCGTGGCTCCGCGGGAATACCGCGCCGCCATGAACGGTATCCTGGCCGGGCGCCACTTTCCCGGCCTCATCGCCCCCGGCGATTGCCTGGCCATGATCGCGGTGGAAACCTCGTAACCGCCACCTTCACGCCGCCTTTTTACGCCGCCAAATCTCCGGCCAGAGGTCGCAATCCAAGGCTTCGCCCGCCTTGATGGGCGGTTCCCACAACATGGGTTGGATGCCGGGCCGTGGGTTGTAGACAACACCGTCGCCGGCCCAGCGGGTCACATGGGCGCGGCGGCGCTGGCTATCGCTGGTGTTACCCGGGGCGCCATGAACCATCATGCCGTGATGTATCGTGCAATCGCCGGGCTCGAACTCGAATTGCAGCAATTCAAGCTCGCCGCGCTTGGCCTCGATATCGGGGACCGGGGGCAGGTCTTCGGCGTATTCCAAATCGGGCCGGAACGCGATCGGCCCATAGCGCTGACCCCAAAGGTGCGATCCCTTCACGAATTCAACCGCGCCGGTTTGCGCCGTCACGGAATCGAGCGCCAGCCAAAGCGTGCAAACCTTTTGGCCCAGGATCGGCCAGTAGGTCAGGTCCTGATGCCAGACGGTCTGTTGTTGGGTTGAGGGTTCCTTGATCAACAGTTGATCGAAGACTATGTTGATCCGCGACGATGCCATGACCGTCCCGGCTATCTCGGCGGCCGGGGAGTCGAAAACGTAAGTTTTGAATTCCGGGTTTCGGGGCCACAGAAACGTATCGTTGAAGAAGCGTCCCGTATCGCCGCTTTTCGCCAGTTCGTGTTTCATTTCGCCGGGCGCGCTCATGTCCTTTTCGGCTTGGACGCGCAGGTGTTCCACCCACTCGGCGTCGAACATATTTTTCAAGTGCACCACGCCGTCGCGGGCGTAGGTTTCGATCTCGGCTTGGGTGATAGTGCGCGCCGGTTTTTTGTTCATGATACGAAACACCTCCTTGATCTAAGGATACCCACCCTGGCGGTATTGTAGCGCAAGGATCGCGCGCTGGGCAGGGTCTTTCCTGCTTCAGCTACCCGCCAGTTCCTCGCGCCGGAGTTCGAGCGCCAGCCACGCCTCTTCCGCCGCCGCCAACTCGGCCTCGGCCTTGATCAGGGCCGCCGCCGCGCGGTCGAAGGCGGCCCGGTCGCGGGCATAGAGGCCGGGGCCTGCGAGCTTGGCGCGCACGGCCGCCGCTTCCGCCGCCAGCTTTTCGATCCGCTTGGGCAGGGTTTCCAGGGCGTGCTTGTCCTTGAACGATAGTTTGCGGCTGGCCGCGCCGGGCGCCGCTTCGGCTTTGCCGCGTTTGGATTTTCCGGGTTTTCTTGCTTGGCCGGTTTCTGCCTCCCCGGCGGCGGCACGCTGCGCCGTCATGTCGCTATAACCCCCGGCATAACTCAGCCAGAGCCCGCCGCCCTCCCAGGCCAGGGTCGAGGTCGCGACCCGGTCGATAAAATCGCGGTCGTGGCTGACCAGCAGCACCGTGCCCGGATAATCGGCGAGCATTTCCTGCAGGAGATCCAGGGTTTCCAAGTCCAAGTCGTTGGTCGGTTCGTCCAGAATCAGGAAGTTGGACGGCTGGGCCAGGGCGCGGGCCAGCATCAAACGCCCGCGTTCCCCGCCCGAAAGCGCGCGCAGGGGTGTGCGCGCCTGTTCGGGCAGGAACAAAAAATCCTTCATATAACCGATGACGTGGCGGGAGGCGCCGGCGACGGAAACCGTATCCCCGTGGCCGCCGGTCAGGGCGTCGCGCAGGGTCATCTCGGGATCGAGACTGTCCCGGTTTTGATCGAGCGAGATCATTTCCAGGTTGGCGCCCAGGCGCAGACTGCCCGCATCGGGGCCGAGCCGGCCGGTCATCAAATTCACCAGGGTCGTTTTGCCGGCGCCGTTGGGGCCGACGATGCCGATGCGCTCACCCCGTGGGACTCGTATGGAAAAGTCTTTCACGATAACGCGGTTATCGTAGCTCTTGCACAGGCCCTTGGCCTCGATGACCAGCTTGCCCGAGGTCTTGCCTTCGGTGACCGACAAGGCGGCCTGCCCCGTGGCCTGGCGCTGTTCCCGGCGCTCCCGGCGCAGGGTCATCAAGGCGCGCAGGCGGCCCTGGTTGCGTTTGCGCCGGGCGGTCACGCCCTTGTGGAGCCATTGGGTCTCGGCCGCTATTTTCCGCTTTAGTTTGTGACGCTCGGTGTCTTCCTGCTCCAGGATCGCGTCGCGCCAGGCTTCGAAGGCGGCGAAGCCCTTGTCCAGGCGCCGCGTCGCGCCTCGGTCGATCCACAAGGTCGCGCGCGTCAGGGTTTCCAGGAACCGCCGGTCATGGCTGATGACGATTAGAGCCGAGCGCAAGCCCGCCAACTCGCGCTCCAGCCATTCGATGGCGGGCAGGTCCAGGTGATTGGTGGGTTCGTCGAGAAGCAGGATATCGGGGGCGGGGGCCAGCACGCGGGCCAGGGCCGCGCGCCGGGCCTCGCCGCCGGAAAGCCGGGCCGGATTTTCCCCGCCGCTTAGGCCCAGCTTCTCCAACAGCCTGCGGGCGCGGCGCGCATCGTCCCCGGGCGCCAGGCCATGCTCGACATAGGCCAGAACCGTCTCGAAACCCGTTAGATCCGGCTCTTGGGGCAGGTAGCGAATGGTCGTGCCGGGTTGGACGAAGCGCGCGCCCCGGTCGCATTCCATAAGACCGGCGGCGATCTTGAGCAGCGTCGATTTGCCGGAGCCGTTGCGTCCGACCAGGCACAGGCGCTCACCGGGGGAAACCGCGAGTTCCACCCCCTCAAGCAAGGCTTCGCCGCCAAAGCTCAAGTGAATATCGGCCAAGGTGAGTATGGGTGGCGCCATGACCCGGCCATGTAGAACGGCCAAGGCGGCGGGGCAAGGGCTCTAGGCGCGATTAGCAAAGCCTTGGGAAATACTGTTATCCTGGGCCGTTAGCTGAATATGGAGGCCCCACCATGGCTGCTCGTAAAAAATCAGACCTGAAAGCCTTCAGGCAGTGCCTGGAGGCGGAGCGTACCACTTTACTGGAGGCGAGCGACAGCACCGCCGAGGAACGCCGGCCCGTGGAACTGGACCAGCAAAGCGTTGGCCGGCTCTCGCGCATGGACGCCATGCAGGTTCAGGCCATGGCCCAGGCGGTGGAGGCCCGCCGCCGGGGCCGCCTGCAACGCATCGACGCGGCCCTAAAGCGCCTGGACACGGATGACTACGGCTTCTGCACGTCCTGCGACGAGGAAATTCCCATCAAGCGCCTTGAAATTGACCCGGCCATGGAACGCTGCGTCGATTGCGCCCTGTGACTTACAAGAACCGCTCGATCCGGTAAGGGGTCATGTCGATGTTGCTGGGCGCGCCGGCCGCCACACCGGCCACCACCCGGCCGGTCATGGGCGCGCCGGTCAGGCCCAGGTGGGCATGGCCGAAGGCGGCGATGACATGGGGCAGGCCGGGCAGGGGCCCCAGGCACGGCAGGGAGTCCGGGGTCGAGGGCCGCTGGCCCATCCAAACCTCGGTCGCTTCCGTGTCGATACCGGGCAGCACCCGCTTGGCCTGGCGTTTCAAAATCTCGGCGCGGGCATAATTTGGCGGCGCGTCGAGCCCGGCGAATTCCGCCGTGCCGGCGAAACGGATGCCCATATCCATGGGCGAGATGGCGAACTTCCGGTCGGATTCGGACAGGATATTATTCAGCTTCACGCCCGGATCGGTGCAGATCATATGATAACCGCGCTCGGCTTCGAGCGGCACCTTGAGGCCGAGTGTCGCCAGCAAGCGCGCGGACCAGGCGCCGGCGGCGACAACGATCTTCGAAGCCGTCAATTCCCCCAGACCCGTGTCGGCGATCGCGCCGCCGTGGCCATTGGGGCGCAGCCCGTGTACCTCGCTGCGCAGGAAAACTCCGCCGCGCTTCTCCACCTCGCCCGCCAAGACCCGGCCAATGGCCCCCGGATCGCTGGCCCGGCCCTGGTTCTTGATCACCACGGCGGCGCCGTATTCTGGCGCCACTGCCGGTTCGATCTCGCGCAACTCATCTCCGGTGACGCGCTCAAGCTCGGCGCCGCGTTCCAAGCGCATCCGCCAACTTAAATCCGATAGGTTCGCGTCCTTGGCGTGCCGGTATAAATGTATGTAGTAACCGTCGTGGACCAGATGTTCGCCGCCGGTGCCCTTCAGCAGCGATTTATAAAGATCGAGCGAAGGGTGGTTGAGCGCGGCCATGCCATCGGCGATGGCGGGCAGGCGGTGCGCTTGCCCGGCCGCCAAGAACTTGGCGACCCAGGGTAAGACACGCGGCAGGTAGGCCCAGCGCAGACTGAGTGGCCCTTCCGGATCGAACACCCACTTAGGGATATTGCGCCACACGCCGGGTACCGATTGGGGCACGCAGGACCAGGGCGAGATAACCCCGGCATTACCGGAACTGGCGCCGCTGGCCGGTGCGTCCCGGTCGATCAGCCGCACCTTGAAGCCTTGGTCCTGCAGGGCCAGGGCGCAACAGATACCGACAATGCCGGCGCCCAGAATCAGGGCGTCTTTCTCCCCCGGCTTGTCCGCGTCTGGATCCTTATCGGTCACGCACGGCCTCGACAGCTAGGGCGATTTCATCCACCTGCCCGGCACGCTCCAACCTGCGCGCGAGGATCTGTTGCGCCAATACCGGGATTACCAGGCCGGCGGCCCAAAGGTCGCTTTCCAGGCCGGGCGCGACCGCCAAGACTCCGGCCAGCGCCATCAATCCTCGTATCGGTCCCGGCATCATGGTCAGGAAATATCCGGCGACCGAAGTCGCGACCATGAACACGCCGAGGGCGCAAGTGATGGTGGTTTCCAGGAAGGCGCCCCAGGTAAAGTAATCCTCCAGCACGATCAGCATGGCCGGGGAATAGACGAAGACCATGGGCACCATCAGCTTGGCGATGCCGAATTGGAACGCCGATATGCCGGTGCGGAAAGGATTGGCGCCGGCGATTCCCGCCGCCGCGTAAGCCGAGGCGCAAACCGGCGGCGTGATCTCGGAGATAACGCCGTAGTAGAGCACGAAAAGGTGCGACGCCAAGGGCGGCACGCCGAGGTTGCCCAGCGCCGGCTGGGCCACGGTCGCGAGCATGATGTAAAGCGCCGTGGTCGGCAGGCCGGCCCCCATGAGAATGCAGGTCATGGCGATCAGGACGAGGGACAAAAACAGCGTAATGCCCTCGAGCGAAAAGGTCGCGAGCGGGAACCAGGATATCAGCGGGTGCAGATTCTCGGCGAAGGTCAGGGCCGAGGTGCTGACCATGAAGCCGAGACGGAAACCCAGCCCGGTCGAATTGACCACCCCGACGACGATACCGATGGCGGCGCAGACGGCGCCGACGGCAAGGGCGTACTTAACGCCCTGGATACAGCCGTCGATGACGTCGCGCACGGAAAGGCGGTGCATGGGATTTACGAAGCCGATGATCAAGGCCGAGGTGATACCCCAGAAGGCGGCCATGTGCGGTGAGTAGCCGCTGAACAGCACGTAGACCAGCACCACCAGGGGTACCGCCGTCGGCCAGCCTTTCTTGACCACCGCCACGAGCTTTGGGATTTCGTCTTTGGGTAAACCCTTGAGGCCCAGGCGCTTGGCTTTGAAATGGACGATCGAGAGAACGCCGATGTAGTGCATGGCGGCGGGCACGATGGCCGCCAGCACGATGGTGGTGTAGGGCACCTCCAGGAACTCGGCCATGACAAAGGCGGCGGCGCCCATGATCGGCGGGGTGATCTGCCCCCCGGCGCTGGACGCGGCCTCGACCCCGCCGGCCAGGTGGCCGGGATAGCCCATGCGTTTCATGTTGGGAATGGTCAGGGAGCCGGTCGAGACCGTGTTGGCGATGGAGGAGCCGGAAATGGTGCCGAAGAAGGCCGAGGACACGACGCTGACCTTGGCCAGGCCGCCGGTGTAGCGCCCGGCGGCGACCGTCGCCACATCGACGAAGAATTGGCCCAGGCCCATGCGCTGCGCCAAGACCCCGAAGAGAACGAAATGAAACACCACGGTCGAGACGATCCACAGGGTGATGCCGTAAATGCCCTCGGCCGGGAAGTACATGTTGTTGATGAACTGAGCCCAGGAAATGCCGGGGTGGGTCAGAATCTGCACCGGGATGTACTGACCGAACACCGCGTAGCCGGTGAAGATCAGGATGATGATCGGCACAATGATGCCAAGGGTCCGCCTGACCGCTTCCAGCAGCACCAGCACCAGCATGGTGCCGAACACGATGTCGATGTCGGCCGGATCGCCCTGGCGCATAACCTGTTCCGGCAAGCGGAAGCGTCCGCCCAGGAACTCGAAGTCTATTTCGTACCAGGTCACGCCGATATACAGCGACGCGGCTATTCCGGCGGTAATCAGCAGCCAATCCCAGATCGGAACATTGGCGAAACGCCACCAGGTGTTGGGGTGCCGCTCCCAGGCGTCTTCGTTCTTAATAAACGGGTGGCCGATGAATATCAGCAGGATTACCCCGGACATGTGGATGCCCATGTGCCAATAGTCGATGGGAACGCCGATGCCGGCGGTGATGTAATGATAGGCGGCGAAGAGAACCGAAAAACCGAAGGTGAATTTGAGCAGCCAGGGGCCCAGGGCGCGGGTATGCAAACCGGTATCGTATCTTTCTTCCAGTTCTTCCGCTTTTTTAATGTCGTATGTTCGAGTGCCGGTCACGCTCGTCCCTTCCCCCTTCACGCCCATCGGTAAATGCACGCCAAAGAAATGTGGGAAGTTCCCCATATAGGGAAACTTCCCGGTATTTCTTCCAACAGCAGGGCGCGCCCTGCCGGTTGGACTAGGTTACTTTATCAGGCCGGCTTCCTTGTAGAACTTCGCCGCGCCCGGATGGACCGGGATCAGCACGCCCTTAAGCGCGGTTTCCATACGGATCGCCTTGCCCTTGGAATGACCCTTGTCCAGAAGCTTACGGGTATTCTTGTTCCACAAGGCTTTGGTGATGTCGTAGATCAGGTCATCCGGCTGATCGGCCGAGGTCACCAATTGACCGTTAACCGCCACGGTTGGCGTGTCTTGGGTGATGTTTTCGTAAACGCCGGCGGGGATCATCGAATCGACATAGTAAGGAATGATCTTGTTGATCTCCTTACGCTCCGAATCGGAGAACCTGTACAGCTCGAAACCCTTGGTCGATCCCAACTGGATCAAGGCCGCGAAGGGCGTGCCGCCGGCATAGAAGAAGGCGTCCAACTGACCGTCGGCCAGGCGTTGGGTGCTTTGTGACAGGCCCAATTCATGCTCACTGGCCTCGATGTTGTAATGCTTGAGAATCATGCGCACCGATACCTGGGTGCCGGAACCGGCGGCGGCGACGCCGACGCGCTTACCGTTCAGGTCTTTCAGGCTGCTCAGCTTCTCGCCCTTGGGCAAAACAAGATGCATGTCTTCCGGGTACAGGTTGGCGATGACGCGGACCTTGTCCTTTTTATTACCGGCGAACTTGCCTTCGCCCAGATAGCCTTGGGTGACGCTCTGCGCGCCGGCTAGACCGGCATCCAATTGACCGGCGTGGATGGCGTTCATGTTGGCGACCGAGGCGTTGGTGGAGACCGCGATGGCGATCAGGCCGGGAACGCCGCAAGAGCCGCCCTTGTCGCAGGGCCGGGAGCCCGGCGGGTTGGAAATCGCATTGGCGATCAGGCCGCCGATGGGGAAATAGGTGCCGCCGGCGCCGCCGGTGCCGATGCGGAAGAATTTCATATCCTGTGCTTGCGCGGCCACGCCGGCGGTTAAGACGCCGGCCAGGGCCAAAGCAAAGACTTTGGTGCTTAGTTTCATCCGTGCCTCCCTTGGAATTTGAATATGCCTATGAATGGATTACCTCATATTCAAGTCCGGCGTTCAATGCTTATCCTAAGCGAAGCGGCCGATCCGAAAGGGCGCGATCGGCAGGTTCATGGGTTTTTTCTGCGCCCAAGCGGCGACAATCTGGCCGGTGATCGGGCCGAGTTGAAAACCATGGGCGCAAAACCCGAAGACATGAAAGACGCCCTCCCGCGTCTCGCTAGGCCCGATGACCGGGATACCGTCCGGCATGACGCCTTCGATCCCGGCCCAGGCGCGCACGACCCTAAGTCCGCGCAAGGCCGGGAACAGCGCCAATACGCTTTGCGCGCTTCGGCTCAAGGCGGCGAAATCCAGGTGTGTGGCGTTGCGGGCCGGTTCGGCGCGCCCCAAGTGCCCGCCGCCGATCATAAGCGTGCCATTGCTGAATTGCTTGAACGACAAGGCCCGCCCGGCGGCGCCCAGCACCGGTTCCAGAAAGGGCGCCAAGCGCTCGGTTATCATCAGCATGGGCGCTTGCGTGCGCATGGGAACGGGTTCGCCCAGCCGCGCGGCAATTTCCCCGCCCCAGGCCCCGGCGCAGTTGATCAGGATCGGCGCCGCGAAGCGCCCTTGCGCGGTCGCGGCGCGCCAAAGACCGTCGCGGCGCTCGATGCTTTGAACTCTAGCCCCGTCCTGGATGCTGGCGCCTTGCGCCCTTGCCGCACGGGCAAAGGCCATGGCGGTGCGAAACGGGTCGGCCGCGCCGTCGTCCCGGCAGACGATGGCGCCCAGGCAATGAGGCGCGATTGTCGGCACCAAGCTTCGCAGTTCCTTGGCGTCGATCAGTTCCTCATGGCCATGGCCCTGGGCAACCAGGCTTTCGACCCGCGCCCGTTGGCCCGCCATCTCGGTTTCGGTTTCGGCCACCTTGACCTGGCCGCAAGGGGTGAAGCCGCAATCCTCGCCGGTTAATTCGCCGATCTCGCGCCATAGCTTCATGGCCGCCACGGACAAGGGAATTTCCGCTTTGTGCCGGCCCAGGCGGCGCACCCCGCCGGCATTCACGCCGGAGGCATGGCGGCCGGGGTAGTCTTTTTCCAGCACTACCGGCTTCAAGCCGGCGCGCGCCAGATGCAGGGCGCTGGATAGGCCATGCAACCCGCCGCCAATAATCAGGGCGTCGTAGTTACTTTGCATCGTTCGGGCCGGCGCACGCCATGGCGGCTAGTTCCGCCAGGGTCACGGGCTTGATCGGTGGGCGAATCCGGAAATAGCCGACATCTTGCACATCGGCGCCGCGCGCCCGGGCGATGATCTCGGAAACGCACAAGCCGCAAACGCGACCCTGGCAGGGTCCCATGCCGGCGCGCCCGAAGGACTTGGCCTGGTTAGGACCCAGGCAGCCGAGCTTGACGAAGCCGCGGATTTGCCCGGCCGTGACCTCCTCGCAGCGGCACACCAAGGTCTCGTCCGCTGGGTTCAGAAACTCAGCCGCCGGTTGGTACAGGCGGTCGAGAAACGGCCGCGCGGCGCGCTCGGCGGCCAGGGCGCGTTGAACCGAGCGGGCCTTCGCGTCGCGCGCCGCCTGGGTGAGCTTGCCGAGCCGGTAGGCCGCATCCAGACCGGCCAGGCGGCCCTGGAGTTCGGCGGCCCGGGCGCCGAAGATGCCGCCACCGTCTCCGGCCATGGCGATCCCCTCAAGCGCGCTCCCGCCCCAGGGATCCAGACGCGGTTGCCAAGCGCGCGGCAAGGGCTTCCAGTCATGGGCGAGGCCGAGGGCGCGCGTTATCTGCACATTCGAGACCACGCCCTGATGAAGCAGCAGGAGGCTGCATGGCACGTCATGGTCGCGGCCGCCGGCGGTAAAGCGCAAGAATTCGATCCGCTTCCCGCCCTGGGCGCTTAGGTTATGGGCGCCCTTGAAATGGGGCGCCTTGGCCCGGCGCAGGCGCGCCAGAAGCACCGCGCCCTTGGTCAGGTAGGACGGCATGCGCAGCATGGCGGGCAAATACGGCATGGCACGCATCGAGTTACCGCGCGGTGTGGTTTCCACCAGAGCCGCGATGCGCCCACCGGCGTCGAGGATTTGGCTGGCGACCAAAAACAGTAAAGGGCCGCTGCCCGCGAGAACGGCCCCGCCGCCGGGAAGCAGGCCGCTGGACTTTAACAGGGTTTGCGCCGCCCCCGCCCCCATGACACCGGGCAGGGTCCAGCCGGGAAACGGCATGGGGCGTTCCATGGCTCCGCTGGCCAAGACGATACGCTCGGCGCGCAGGGACTGGGCTTGTCCGGCGATGGTGAAATAAACTTCGCGCTCGGGCGTCACCTGCCAAACGCTGGCGCTGGGCCGGTAATCCAGACAACCGCTATCCAAAACTTCGAGCAGCCGCGCCCCGCGTCCGTAATCGCTGCCCAGAATGGCCTGGCGTTCAGGGCTTGCCCGGCCGATGGCGCGGTAGATTTGACCGCCGGGCGCGGTTTGTTCGTCGAGCAGCAGGGTTTCAACCCCTGCTGCCGTGGCCTCGGCCGCCGCGCACAGGCCAGCCGGTCCGGCGCCGATAACGATTAGAGGCACGGGATCACTCATCGGCCGGGCCTTTCCCAAGGCCGCGCGCACCCTGCATGGCTTTCACGCGCATGCCGTCGCGGACCTCGACCATGCAGGCTTGGCGGTTGGGTTCGCCGTCGATCTCCACCAGGCACTCGAAGCACAGCCCGATCATGCAGTATGGGCCGCGCGGCGCGCCACTGACAGGCGTGTGCCGGGTGGTTGCTATTCCCGCCGCCAGAATCGCGGCGGCGAGGCTATCGCCTTCGCGTGCCTCTAGCTCGCGGCCCGCGAAGGTAAAGGCGAGGGTGCGGGCCTGCGCGTCAGGCAGCCGGCGAAAGGGCGAATCTATCGGCACTGAAACTCTCCAAGTAAGGCACCGGCGGGGAACCGCCGGCGATCCAGGGGGCCAGGCGCAGGGCGTGGCACGCGGCCAAGGTGACGCCGCTGTGGCAGGTGACCAGGCTGGCGCCGGGATGGGCGCGCGAGGCTTCGTAGATGGGATGGCCGTCCGGGCTCATGATCCGCAAGGCGCCCCAGGCGCGCACCACCCGTATGTTTTCCAGCACCGGGAACATGTCCACCGCTTGTTTGGCCATGGCCGCCATGGCTTGCGGCGTGGTGCCGTCGTCGAGGCCCACGTCTTCACTGGAAGCGCCGATTTGCACCGTGCCTTCGCCGGTTTGCCGGACATGCAGGTTGGGATACGGCAGGAAGGGCGCGGCCCGTTCGCAGATCAAGACCTGGCCCCGGTTCGGTTTGACCGGCGCGTTCAGGCCGACTAGGGGCGCGAGACGGGCATTGCCCAAACCGGCGCAGAGCACGACCTTTTCCGCCCGCCAGCCGGGCGCCGCCCCGATCCGAAACCCCCATGCCAGGGGCGCGATCTCGGCCACTGCCGCGCCGTTTTCGATCCGCCCGCCACGGCCCAGGAAGGCCGCGGTCAGGGCGCGCAGGAGATAGAGCGGATTAACGTGGCCGTCTTCGGGGCCATAGATCGCCCCGGCGACCTTGGGTCCGATGGCGGGCAGCATTTCGCGCAAGCGGTTATGACCCAGGACCTCGAAGGGGTAATCGCCGTCAAGCCGTGCCCGTAAAGCCGCCATGCTTGCCGCCTTGGCTGCAAGCTCTGCCTCCGTAAGGCAAATATCGAAACCGCCCGGCTGACTTAATTCCAGCTTTAGCCCAGAGGCCTCTTCAAGCTCCGCCGCCAGCTCGGGCCACAGCGCCGCTGACAGCCGGGACCAGCGGGCATAGTCCGGCAGACCGGCGCCCTTGCCCTGAACCCAGACCAGCCCGAAGTTCCCGCGCGAGGCCCGGAAGGCCACATCGCCCTCATCGAACACCGTGACCCGGCGGCCCGCGCGTTGCAGCCCGAAGGCCACCGCCATGCCAACCAAACCGCCGCCGATGACCGCGTATTCCGTTTCGCCCATGCCAAGTTATCGCCCAGGACGCGCCCGCCTGTCGAGAACGCGATGGGGCGGGGGCGGGCGCTTAGCGGTCCAGACCGACGCCCTTGAAGCGCGAACGGACGGTGAAAAAGGCGCCGATGTCGAGCAGGGGCCGGGGCGGTATCCAGGTGGCGGGGGCGCTGCCCAGGCAATCCTCGATAAGCGGGGAGGAGCCGCCGCTGGCATGGTCCGCCAGCGCCGTGCCGAAGGCGGTGCCCCGGCTAAGGCCGGAGCCGTTATAGCCGCCGGCGAGATAAATGTTGTCCGCTTGGCGGCCGAAAAAATTGGTGAAGTTACGGCTGATGCCCTCGACGCAGGACCAGGCATAGTCGAAGGGCACATGGGCCAGGTCAGGAAAGCGTTTCTCGAAAGCGGCCCGGTGGATGGCTTGCCGGCGCGCCAGGCGCTTATCGGAGAGCAAGGCGCCGCCGTGGTATTCGGCCGCGTTGCGCACCGACAAGCGCCGGTCCGGGGTCAGGCGCAGGGTCGCGCCGCCGCCGTGCAAGGACAGCAAACCCCAGTCTTTCAGGCTGCCGAGCTTGGCGAATTCACCGTCGCTCAAGACCCGGGTGAGACTGCCCGACAAGGTGCTGCCGATCAGGGCGCGGCGCAAAAAGCCGAGCTTCGCCGCTTCGTGATTGGCCGCCAAGACAAGCTTATCGGTTTTCACGATGCCGCCGGGAAGGATGAGATTGTGCGGCGCGCCCGCTTCGATTTTCAGCACCGGGCTCGCTTCATGGAGACTGACATTGGCGGGCAGGTTATCCGCCAGCCCGCGCACCAGAGCCGCCGGTTGCAGGAGCGCGCCCTCATGAACGTGAACCCCGGCTTGGTACAGGGCCGTGCCCAGGCGCGCCTTCAAGCCCGCCCCGTCGAGGGGCGTATGGGCGATTCTCATGGCCTCGAGATAACGCAGGAAATGGCCGCATTCGCGAATCGCCGGGCCATCGGCGGCGGGGTGGTAAAAGCCTTCTTCGCGCCATTGGCAATCGATGGCGAGAGCCGCGACTTGCGCACGCAGCATCTCCAGGCCGGCCCGGTTGATGCGATTGACCCGTCGGTACTCGTCCATGAGACCGGCATCGAAGCCGCCGCCGAAATGGCTGACGGCGACGGCGAAGCCGGAATTGCGGCCCGAGGCGCCCTGGCCCACCAAGCGCGCTTCCAGCAGCAGAATCTCTTGTTCGGGATGCAACTCGGCCAGGCGCCGGGCGCAGGCGAGGCCGGTCACCCCGGCCCCGATCACCGCCCAGGCAACCCGGCGCGTGCCCCTGAAAGGCACAGGCGCCCGGCGTTCGGGCAAAAGTTCCGCCCAGCCATGCCGGTCGCTGGGAAAATCGCGGGCGTCAAGTGTCATGGGTCAAGACGGCAGGTTCCAGTCATCCTGCAAGCTAACCGAATTTCGCAGCGCTTGGAAAACGCTCCACCTTGCTTTGCCTTTGGGTTTTGGGTGGAATGACCGGCGTAGGCTTAGGCGTCAAGGGGAGGCAGGGGTTATGACCCGCGATGGGGCGATCGCGCGCGCGACCGATTATTTCGATAGCGGCGGTTATTTCGACGATCTGGCGCGCCGGGTCGCGATCCATACCGAGAGTCAGAAGCCCTCGCAAAAGCCCGAACTCTACCGCTATCTGCGCGAGGAGATGACGCCGAGCCTGGAGCCCTTGGGCTTCGCTTGCGAGATTTTCGACAACCCGAATGATCGCGGCGGGCCGTTCCTGGTAGCCACGCGGCGCGAGGGCGACGATCTGCCGACCATGATGAGCTACGGCCACGGCGACGTGGTGCGCGGTTACGACGATCAATGGCGCGAGGGCCTGAACCCCTGGGTGCTGACCAAGGAGGGTAACCGCTGGTACGGGCGCGGCACGGCCGACAACAAAGGTCAGCACACGATCAATATCGCGGCCATGGCTTGCGTTCTAAAGGAACGCGGGCATCTCGGCTTCAACCCGATACTCCTGATCGAAACCAGCGAGGAAAACGGCTCCCCCGGCCTGCATGAATTTTGCGCCGCCCATAAGGATTTGTTCCCCGCCGATGTCTTTATTGCTTCCGACGGGCCGCGCCTGGCGCCCGACCGCCCGACCGTTTTCATGGGCTCGCGCGGGGTGTTCAATTTCGATCTCAAGGTAGACTGCCGGGCCGGGGGCCATCATTCCGGCAACTGGGGCGGCCTGCTGGCCAATCCGGGCATCGTTCTGGCCCACGCCATCGCCAGCCTTACCAGCGCCAGCGGCGAAATTCTGGTGCCCGAATGGCGTCCGCCGGCGATCCCCAATTCCGTGCGCCAGGCGGTCGCGGGGCTGGAAATCGAAGGTGGGGAAAACGCGCCCGAGATCGATCCCGCCTGGGGGGAGCCGGGCTTGAGCGAGGCGGAAAAGGTCTTCGCCTGGAACTCCTTCGAGGTTTTGGCCTTCAAGACCGGCAATCCGGACAACCCGGTTAACGCGATTCCGCCGCGCGCCAGCGCCCACTGTCATATCCGCTATGTGGTGCCCAGCGATTCGGCGACTTTTGTGCCCGGCCTGCGCCGGCATCTGGACGCCCATGGTTTCGAGATGGTCGAGATAGTGCCCGAACCGGATTCCATGGCCGCGACCCGACTGGACCCGGATCACCCCTGGGCGCGCTGGTCCATCGCCTCCCTGGAGGCGACCACGGGCAAGAAGACCGCGGTCCTGCCGAACCTGGGCGGTTCCTTGCCCAACGACGCCTTTTCAGAAATTCTGGGCCTGCCGACCATCTGGGTGCCTCATTCCTATGCCTCCTGCTCCCAGCACGCCCCCGACGAGCATATCCTCGAGGGCACCTCGCTTGAGGCCCTGCAACTCATGACCGGCCTGTTTTGGGATTTAGGCGCCCCCGGCACCCCGGCCCGCGTTTGAGGAGAGAGTTAGAATGACCGAGTTATGCGATTTATCCGCCGTGGAGTTGCGCCGCCGAATCGGCACCAAGGAAGTCTCGCCGATCGAGCTTCTGGACGCTTGCCTGGCCCGTATCGAGGCGGTCAATCCGGCGCTTAACGCCGTGGTCGCCCTGGATACCAAACGTGCCCGGGCCGAGGCCGAGGCGGCGGAGAAGGCGGTGCGCCAGGGCGATGACCTGGGCCCCCTGCACGGCTTGCCGGTTGGGATCAAGGATTTGACCGCGACCGAGGGTCTGCGCACCACCTACGGTTCGCGTATCTACGAGAACAACGTGCCGGAAGCCGACGAACAAATCGTCGCCGATATCCGCGGCGCGGGCGGCATTATTCTCGGCAAGACCAACACGCCGGAATTCGGCGCCGGGGCGAATACCCGCAACGGCGTTTACGGCGCGACCGGAAACCCCTTCGACCCGGAGCTGACCTGCGGTGGGTCTTCGGGCGGCTCGGCGGTGGCGCTTGCGACCGGCATGTTGCCCCTGGCGACGGGTTCTGATTTAGGCGGCAGCCTACGCACCCCGGCGGGGTTTTGCGGCGTGGTCGGCTTCCGCCCGACCCCCGGCACGGTGCCCAACGATATGCGAACCTCGGCCTTGTTATCCTTGCCGGTCGATGGCCCCATGGGCCGCAGCGTCGCCGACGCGGCGCTTTTGATGTCGGCCTTGGTGGGCGAAGACCCGCGCGATCCACTTACCCGGCCTCTCGACCCAAGTCTCCTGGATGCGCCGCAAGTCTTCGATCTCTCCAGTCTGCGGGTCGCGACCTCCGCTGATCTAGGTTGTGCGCCGGTCGATAAAGATATCGACGCGACCTTCCGGGCGCGCATGGCGAAGATATCCGGCTTCTTCAGTGAGTGCAGCGCCCGCGACCCGGACCTCGGTCCCGCGCACGAGGTGTTTGAAATCTTACGCGGTGTCATATTTATCGCCAGCCACAAGGACCGGGTTGAACAGCACCGCGACATCCTGGGGCCCAACGTCTTGGAGAACACCGAGCGCGCCTATAAATACAGCGCCGCCGATGTCGCCTGGGCGCATGTCGAGCAAACCAATCTCTATCGCCGTTTCGTCGATATGTTCGATGAAGTCGATATCCTGATCGCGCCGGCCTGCGCCGTGTCGCCTTTCCCTCACGCGGAATGGTCGGTGAAGGAGATAAACGGCGCGCCCATGGAAACCTATATGCGTTGGCTCGCCCTTTCCTACGGCATTACCTTGACGCTGCATCCGACAGTGGTAATCCCCTGCGGCCTCGACCATCGCGGTCTGCCCTTTGGCATACAAATCGTCGGCCGCTATCAGTGCGACGCCGAGGTTTTGGCCATCGCCTTGGCCTTGGAACGGGCCTTGGCGGGCGACAAGGACTTGGCGCGGCCCGTGCCGGACTTGGCAAAGCTGAAAACCTAAAGGAATTTTATGAGCCGAAGTATTCTGATCGCCGGGTTCAAGCACGAAACCAATACCTTTTCGGCGCAGCCGGCCGACCTCGCGGCCTTCCGCTCGCGCGGACTGTACCATAGCGGCGAAGTCGCCGATGTCTTTCGCGGCACCCGCATCGAAATCGCCGGTTTCATGGAAGCCTGCGACCGGCATGGCTGGACCCCCGTTTATGGCACCGTGAGCGAGGCCACGCCCTCCGGCCCGGTGTCGCGGGAGGCTTTCGAGACCATCGCCGGGGAGATCGTGGCCGCCGCCGCCGCGCAGCCCTTGGACGGGGTTCTGCTGCAACTGCACGGCGCCATGGTGGCCGCCCATACGGACGACGGCGAGGGTGAGATGCTGGCGCGGTTACGTGGCGTCTTGGGCCGCGAGATTCCCATCGCCGTCACACTGGATCTGCATGCCAATGTGACCGGCGCCATGGCGGACTTGGCCGATATCATGGTGTCCTACCGGACCTATCCCCACATCGACATGTTCGAAGCCGCGAGCGAGGCCGCCGACATTCTTGCCCGCACTCTGGCCGGCGAGGTGCGCCCCAAGGTCACGGTCGCGCGCGGGCCCATGATCGACGGCGTGGATCATGGGCGCACCACCTCACCCGGCCCCATGCTCGAGGTGTTGGAAAGCGCGGCGCGCTTCGAAAAGGAAGCGGGCGTGCTCTCGATAACCGTCAACGCCGGATTCCCCTGGGCCGATATCGAGGAAGCCGGCCCCAGCGTCGTGGTGGTCGGCGATGGCGCGCAGCCGCGCCATGGCGAAATCGCGAAACAACTCATGGCGGAAATCTGGGAGAGCCGGCATCGCCATACAGTAACCTGTGTGAATGCGGCGGCGGCCATGGAATCGATTCGCCAAGCCGGACCGGGAGCCAAGCCCATCGTGCTCGCCGATTTCGCCGACAACCCCGGCGGTGGCGGTTACGGCGATGCGACCGGCTTGCTTGGCGCCATGATCGCGGCCGATGTGCAGGACGCCGCCTTCGCCACCGTCTTCGACAAGGAGGCCGCCGGCATCTGCCACCAGGCGGGCGAGGGGGCGCAAGTGTCGCTCTCTCTGGGCGGCAAGACCGACCCCAAGTTCGGCGCGCCGCTAGACGTGCGCGGCACAGTGATGCGCTTGACGGACGGTAAGTTTATTTTGGATGGGCCCATGGCCAAGGGCGCAAGGATCGATATGGGGCCGAGCGCGGTCCTGCGCGTCGGCGGCATCGATATCGTGGTCGCCGGCGGGCGCTTCCAAGCCTACGACCGGCAGTATTTTCTACATGCCGGTATCGACCCGGCGAAAAAATCCGTGATCGCGGTGAAGTCGGCGCAGCACTTTCGCGCCGCCTATGGCCCCATAGCGCGGGAGATTATCGTGGTCGATTCGGGCGGCGGCCTGACCTCGAACGATTTCACAACCTTGTCCTACAACAAGGTGCGCCGCCCGGTTTATCCTCTGGATATGGATTAGACCGGCGGCGCCGGTCAGGCAGTTTCGGCTATTGGCAAGTTGAGGTTTTGCTGACGCGCGCCGCCAGGAAAACCGATAACCATGACGGCCGGTATCAGTAGGAAATAGCATAAGGCACCGAGCGTCATGGTCATACTGATGCCGTAGGCAATACTACAAGCCACGGCGATGGTCGAGGCCAGAACGCCGCTCGCGCCGTTGATGCCCCAAAACCAGGGTGCCGGCCTCTTGTCCACCGCCGAAATAAAGCGCATGCCGGCGGGAAAGCCGAAGCCCATGAGAAGACCCGCCGGTGAAATTACCGATACGGTGACCAACCCGCGCGCCGTCAGGGATCCGCTGTCGAGAGAGAGCAGCAGATCGGGCAGCCAGAGCAGCGTGGACAAAACGTAGCCGCCGGTGAGAACCGCCCAGGCGATGAAATTATTCTTCTTCTCGATCGAGATGCGATCAGATAGCAGGCTGCCCAGACCGGTCGAAAGGATGAGCGAGAAGAGAACAATGCTCAGGGAATAGATCGGATGCCCAAGGAAAACGCTGAATCGTTGTAATAGGGACATTTCGATGAACATAAATCCCATGCCGATCAGTATGAAATAGGCCGTGCCGCCACTGGCTTGACGGGGACCGGCATCGCGCAGCGCCGGTCTCAGGGGGATGACAATCGCCACGATAACCAGCGCCAGGGAGACCGCGAGCAGCATCATCAGGGTAGCGGTGGCGAACAAGTTTCCGTAGCTGACCCCCAATACGCGGTCGGAAGTGGCCAAGGCGATGACCTTCCCGATGTCGAACAGCGGCAACTGATTGAAAAAGAAAGGCCGGTCATCGTTCGGTGGCGTTAGATCGAGTTCCTGGCTTTTCGTGAAGCGGTTCAGTTCCGCCAGATCCCTCGACTCGACGATTGACTTCAAGACTGCCGAGGCGGGCGCTTGACCCGGCGCGATCAGGACCTCGAACTCCAGGTTTTCTGAGGCCTTGATTAAGGCGGTCAATTCGGGCGCCGAAAAGCCCGAGCGGGAAATCACCAAGGTCGCAACATTTTTGGCCGCCACAAGAAATATGTGGTTCTTGGGGGTCTCGGCGCCAGATTCCATGAGCGCAGCCACGGCAAGGCTAACCATGCGGCCGGTTTCGTTGATATCGACGGGCGAATACCAGCGGCTAACGGTGAAAACGCCATTGGCGGTTAAGCGCCGCAAAAAAATCCGCCAGGCCTCTGTGGTATAAAGGCCGTTCTCGCTTAGGGTGAAAGCGCCAGCGCCGGTGGCCGCCCAGGTGTCGATCAAACTCATCTGGATCACATCGAAGCGGTCTTGGCTGCGGGCGAACCAGCTGCGCGCCTCATCGACGACCAGGGATACGCCCTCGATTTGCGGCAAGCCGACAAAGGCCGAAAACTCGGGGTTGTTCAGGTGTAAATCGACAAAGGTGGGGTTGATTTCGATACCGATGGCTTCTTTCACGCCGAAGACACGCGCGCTTAGCAAATCCCGGCCGCCGCCGACGCCGATGATCGCCGCCCGGTTCCGGTCCGGAAGATAGTAGGCCATGTTAGTGACGTCGTATTTCAGAAACTCGGCGCGATTCAGGTCGCCCGCCACGCCGTAAGCCGCGGTTCCGGCATCGCCGTCGATGTTCAGATAGCTTTGAGGCAAGACCCAATCCATGCGCCGCATGGTCGGTGAAGGGCCCCAGATGTGCGCCGGTTGAATAACGATTTCGTTGGCGACAACCCGTGAGAAAGAATTCCAGCTTTCGAACCAAGGCAAGGTTCCAATCTCGACCTTGCCCTTGGCCATGACCGGATATAATCCCTTTCTTTCGCTGTTGGTGCTGTTTAGGGCGGCCAGCACTATGAGCAGCACGAACCAGATACTTTTACGTTCTAGATTTATCATCAACTTCGTACGTGTCTCAGGTACGCTTCCGATCCCTGATCCCGCGAAAAGCATGGCGCCGAGGAGAGCCAAGACGCTTATCCAGAGTACAGCCGAGGGGCCGTCGAAAAGGTTGAGAAGAAGCAGAACTCCGAAACAACCCAAGGCGGCGCCGATCAGATCGACGCCATATACCCGGCCCACGGGAAAGGGGCTTCGGGTTAATGCCAGGCTTACGACGACGCCCGAAAAGAAGAACGGCACCGACAAGCAAACCGCCATCTCTATCCAGACAACCAAGGTCGTGAAAGCAGGCTGCGATAGAGGTGAAAGGGTCATTTGAATGGCGAGCGCGATGGTGGTGCTGAGGCTAAAAAGCGCGCTGTAGTAGGTCAGGTCGTAAGACAGTGTCTTGGCCGAAAACCGTTCGCCTTTCAGATAGACCCAGACCGCGCCGGCGGTCAGGCCGAACATTGCCGCGCTGATCACGAAGAACGCCAAATGGTACCAAGCAACCACCGAAAGTATGCGCGTCTGCACTAGCTGCAGCATCAGGGTCGCGGCGGTGATGCAGAATAAGCCTGAATAAAATCTTATAGTTGGCATCTAATATCCATTCTATATTCTAACTGTAGAAAAAAACGCCATGAATATCTGGACGCATTAAGAAAAACCAGCGGTGCGGGTTAGAAAAGATTAGCGAGGTACGGTAAATATTCGGTTTCGAAACGGTTTTCCCCATCGCCGAGAATCGCGATTGCTGAAGATTCGCCGGGCTGGTGGATAGCCCTTGGGTGATTTCCATAGCCCCGATTCTGCTTTAGGATTCAGCTATTCAAAGGGCGGATTGAGGGAGTTCCATCCATGACCCATGGCATGATTTGCGCGCCGCAGCCCGAGGCGGTCGAGGCCGGCGCCTTGGCTCTCAAGAAGGGCGGCAACGCGGTCGATGCCGCCATAACTTGCGCCCTGGTGCAGACCGTCGTCGATCCGCAAATGTGCGGTATCGCGGGCTTTGGCAGCTTGCAGGTCTATCTGCCCGGCCGCGGCGTTCACACCATGATCGATTTTCATGGCCGCGCCCCGGCCAAGACCACGCCGGAAATGTGGCGGGATATCCTGGAGTACGAGGCCGAGGACGGTTTCGGATTTATCCTCAAGGGCCGGGTCAATGACCTGGGCTATCAGGCGGTGACTACGCCGGGCAGCCTCAAGGCCTTTCACGAGGCCCTGACCCGCTTCGGCACCTTGCCTTGGAAAGACGTTATCGAGCCGGCGGCCGTTTTAGCCGGGGAAGGCTTCATGGTCCGGCCCCATGTTCACGACTTTTGGACCCGCAAGGAATCCTTCGGCCTGACCGATCATATCGAGCGTCTGCGCCTGACCCCAAGCGGGCGGCGCATATATTTCGACGAGCGGGGAGAGGTGCTACAGCCCGGCGCTATTCTGAGGAACCCGGACATGGCGCGTAGCCTGCGCCGCATCGCAAGCGAAGGGCCGGAGGTGTTTTACCAAGGCGCCATGGCCCAGGAAATCGCCGGCGACTTCGCCGCCAATGGCGGGTTGTTGAGCCTTGAGGACTTAGCAAACGTCCGCACCGAGGAAACCGAGCCCTTGTGGGGCGATTACCGGGGCCACCGCATCGCCACCAACCGCCCGCCCGGCGGCGGGGTGATGATCTTGCAGATGCTGCACATCCTGGAGAATTTCGATCTCAAAGCCATGGGCCACAACTCAGCCGACTATATCCGCGTGGTGTCGGAGGCTATGAAGCGCGCGACCGTCGATAAAGATGCCCTGGTCGGCGACCCGCGCTTTGTCGATATACCGCTGGAACGTCTCATCAGCAGGGACTATGCCCGCGAACAAGCGCAAGCGATCGAGCGCGGGGAAGTCGTCCATGTGCCGCGCTTGCAAAAGGGCGCCGACATAAAAGACACCACGCACATCTCGGTTGTGGACGAGGCCGGTAACGCGGTTTCCATGACTCACTCGCTCGGCATGTCCTCGGGCGCCATCACCGAGGGTCTCGGCTTTATGTACAACGGCTGCATGACGGTCTTCGATCCGCGCCCCGGGCGCGCGGGGTCTTTGGCGCCGGGCAAGGCCCGCTTTACCGCCATGTCCCCGACCATGGTGTTCAAGGACGATGCCTTGCGCCTGGTTGTCGGCGCCCCCGGCGGCACCTTCATCACCATGGGCAACCTTCAAGCGATCCTAAACACGATCGATTTCGGCATGTCGGCCAGCGACGCCGTCGCCGCGCCGCGCTTTTGCACCACCAGCGATACCATCGACGTGGTCAACCGCATCCCCCACTTCGTCACCGAGGAACTGGAAGCCAAGGGCTATACCATTCGGCGCAGCTACAAGAGCTTCAACTTCGCCGGGGTCCACGCGGTGGAGGTGCGCGACGGCAAGTGGCACGGCGGCGCCGACCCCGGCCGCGACGGCATGGCCTTGGAAGTCTGAGGAGAGGGGACGCCCGGCCCGCCTAGAAGATCCCGGATCGTGGTCCGGGATGACGATGGGTTTATGAAGTGGACATAACCCCAGCCGTCAATAACCACCGCCGTCGTCCCGGAAGCCGCGAAGCGGCTATCCGGGATCTTAACCTTGCCGCTATACAGCCCCCGCTTGGGTGATGAACTTGGTGGCCAGGTAAGCGTCCAGGCCTTCGATGCCGCCTTCGGACCCGTAACCGCTTTCCTTGACCCCGCCGAAGGGGGTTTCGGGCATGGAAATGGTGAAGCTGTTGAGCCCGACCAGTCCGGTTTGCAAGGCGGCGCCGATTCTGGCCGAGGTTTCCGCTGAGTTGGTGAAGGCGTAACCGGCCAAGCCGAAGGGCAGGCGGTTGGCTTGATGGACCGCTTCGTCGAAAGTCTTGAAGGAGACGATGGGCGCCACCGGCCCAAAGGGCTCGTCGTTCATGACCTTGGCGTGGTCCGGCACATCGGCCAGGACCGTCGGGGCATAGAAGTATCCGCTATTGCCGATGCGCTCACCGCCGGTTTTCAGCTTGGCGCCGCGTTCCACCGCGTCGCGCACCAGGCCGTCGATGGCATCCACCCGCCTGGCATTGGCCAGGGGCCCCATCTGAACGCCATCTTCCAGACCGTCGCCGATTTTCAGCGCCTTGGCCTTGGCGGCGAAGGTATCGACGAAATCGCCGTAGGATTTTTCCTGGACGAAAAAACGGGTCGGGCTGACGCAGACCTGTCCGGCGTTGCGGAACTTGCCCGCCACGGCCATGGCTGCGGCCTGTTCCACGTCCACGTCGTCGAAGACAATGACCGGGCCGTGGCCGCCCAGCTCCATGGTCACCCGCTTCATGCTATCGGCGGCCATGCGGGTTAGCAGCTTGCCCACGGGGATCGAGCCGGTGAAGGATATTTTCTTGATAACGTCCGAAGCGATGAGGTGTTCGGAGATTTCGGCGGGCACCCCGAAGACCATGTTCAGGACCCCCTTGGGCAAGCCCATTTCCATAAGCGCGCGGGCGATTGCCAGGGCGCCGGCGGGGGTTTCCTCCGAGGGCTTGATGATGAGCGTGCAGCCGGCGGCCAAGGCGGCGCCGATCTTGCGCGCCGGGGTGACGACCGGGAAATTCCAGGGCGTGAAGGCGGCGACCGGGCCGACCGGCTCCTTGACCATCATCTGTTGCAGCACTATGGGATTTGAGGGCGGGATCACCCGGCCGTAGGAACGCTTTCCCTCCTCGGCATACCATTCCAGGATGTCGGCGCCGACCGCGGCCTCCATGCGCGCCTCGGCCAGGGTTTTGCCTTGTTCCATGGTCATGGCGCGGGCGATGTCTTCGTTTTGCCCGCGCAGGATATCGGCGGCGCCGCGCAGGATGCGGCATCGCTCCTTAGGCAAGGTCGCGGCCCAACCGGCCTGCGCCGCCCCGGCGGCCGCCAGGGCCCGGTCCAAGTCCGCGCGCTCGGCCACCGGCAAGTCGCCCAGCACTTGCTCGTTGGCGGGATTGAGCACCGCTTCGCGGCGGGCGCCCGTGCCCTCGGTCCAGACTCCGTCGATCAGCATTTTTAAGTCCGCGTACATGGATCACCTGTTTGTTGGTTTGCACTTGGGCCGCAGGATTCCACGGCCAGGGCGGCCTGTCGAGGACCGCTACGCGCATGGCAGGGATGCGATTGTTTAAGACGCCCTCTTGGCCAGGAGGTCGTCCAGCCAGTCCGGGTCCATTTCCGGGACCGAAGACAGCAACAACTCGGTGTATTCGTGGTGGGGCGGGGTCAGGACGGCGTTCTTGCCGCCTTGCTGAACCACGCGGCCCTGGAGCATGACCACGATCTCGTCGGAAATGGCTTTGACCGTCGCCAGGTCGTGGGTGATGAACAGATAGGAGACCTTCAGATCGTCCTGAAGGCGCTGCAGGAGTTTCAATATTTCCTCGGCGACCAGTTGGTCGAGGGCCGAGGTCACCTCGTCGCAGATGATGAGTTCCGGTTCCGCCGCCAGGGCGCGGGCGATGCAGATACGCTGCTTTTGCCCGCCGGAAAGCTCCCCCGGCAGGCGCTCGGCGAATTCGGCCGGCAGCTCGATCATCTCCAGCAGCTCTTTCACCCGCCGTTCGCGGGCCGCCGCGTCCATGCCCAGATAGAATTCGAGCGGCCGGCCGATCTCGTCGCGTACGCGCTGCTTAGGGTTCAAGGCCACATCGGGCATTTGATAGATCATCTGCACTTGGCGCAGCTGGTCCTTGGTGCGGTTCTTGTAAGACGGCGGCAAGGCTTGGCCCTTGAAGAGAATTTCGCCCTGGTAAGGCGGCAGCAGGCCGGTGATGACCCGCGCCAGGGTGCTTTTGCCGCTGCCAGATTCGCCGACCACGGCGACCGTGCGCTTGTGGCCGATTTTCACGCTCACATCGTCCAGCACCTTGATCAGGGGACCGTAACCGGCGGATATGCCGCGCACCTCCAACAACGGGGGATCATCTTGCGACGGCGGGAACTCGTCCCGGCGGTAGGAGCGCACGGCCAGAAGTTGGCCGGTGTACGCCTCTTTCGGGTGCGCCAGCATGGCCCGGGTTTCGCCTTCCTCGATCAGCTTGCCATGGCGCAGGACCATGATCCGGTCGGCGAGTTGGGCGACCACGGCCAGATCGTGGGTGATGTAGATCGCCGCCGTATTGAATTGATGCACGATGTCCTTGATCGCGGCCAGAACCTCGATCTGGGTGGTCACGTCCAAGGCCGTGGTCGGCTCGTCGAAGACGATCAAATCCGGCTTGCAGGCCATGGCCATGGCGACCATGGCCCGTTGCAACTGGCCGCCCGAGACCTGGTGCGGGTAGCGGAAACCGATGGTGTCCGGTTCGGGCATTTGCAGGCGGCGGTAAATATCGACGGCATCCTTGGCCGCCTGGCCGGCGTTCAGAACCCCATGCTGGACCGGGGCCTCGGCGAATTGCTTGATCAATTTGTGCGCCGGGTTGAAGGACGCGGCGGCGCTTTGCGCTACATAGGCAATGCGCGAGCCGCGCAAACGCCGCTTGGTTTCCTCCGGGGCGCCGGTTAGCTCGATGCCGTCGAAGGTCACGGTGCCGCTGCTGAAGCGGCAGCCGGGCCGGGTAAAGCCCATGCCCGCGATGCCGATGGTCGATTTGCCGGCGCCGGATTCGCCGATCAGGCCCAGAACCTCGCCCCGGCGCAGGGTCAGATCGATCCCGCGGACGATCTCGTGCCATTTCTCGTCGGCTTGGCCCTCGATACGCAAGTCCCGCATGACCAGCAAGACATCGCCTTTCTTGCTACTGGTCATCGCGCAAACCCGCCGTCTTGTGAAGGAACCAATCGACCACGAAGTTGACCCCGACCGTGAGCAGGGCAATTGCCCCGGCGGGCAACAACGGCGTGATGTCGCCGTAGGTGATGAGGGTGGCGTTATCGCGCACCATGCTGCCCCAATCCGCCGTCGGCGGCTGAATGCCCAGGCCTAGGAAGCTGAGGGCGGCGATGAAGAGGAACACGAAGCAAAACCTTAGGCCGAATTCCGCCACCAGGGGTGGCAGGGAATTGGGCAGGATTTCGCGCCGGATAATCCATAGCAATCCTTCGCCGCGCAGGCGCGCGACCTCGACGTAATCCAGGACCGCGATATTCATGGCGACGGCCCGCGCCAGGCGATAAACCCGGGTCGAATCCAACACCGCGATGACGCCGATCAAGACCGGGATCGAGGTGCCTAGTATGGCCAGGAGCAGCAGGGCGAAAATCAAGGGTGGCAGGGCCATGAGAATATCGACCAAACGCGACAGGACTTGATCGACCCAACCGCCCAAGGCCGCCGCCATGAGGCCGAAAAATCCGCCGATCAGGAACGCCAGGCAAGTGGTCGCGAAGGCGATGCCGATGGTGTTGCGGGCGCCGTAAACCATGCGGGTGAACATGTCGCGGCCCAGGTTGTCGGTGCCCAGCAAAAAGGCCCCGCCCCAGACTTCGAACTCGGAGCCGACGATTTCGGTTTCCCCGTAAGGCGAGATCAGGGGCGCGAAGACCGCGACCACCACATAGAACAGGATCACCGCCATGCCGAAGCGCGCGCTCCAGGGCGACGACCGCATCAGTTTTACGAAGTCTTCCACGCCTCCCGCTCTCTATCTCGGGTGCATGAGGCGTGGGTTGCTCAGGATCGACAAAATGTCGGCGGTCAGATTTAGCAGAACGTAAGTCGCCGCGAAAATCAGGGAGCAAGCCTGGACCACCGGAATATCGCGCTTGGAAACCGAATCGACCATCAACTGGCCCAGTCCGGGATAAACGAACACGACCTCGACGATCACCACGCCGACTATCAAAAAGGCCAAGTTGATGACGATCACGTTGATGATCGGCGACAGGGCGTTGGGCAGGGCGTGATGGGTGATGATGCGCGCACGCTTGATGCCCTTGAGGGAGGCCATCTCGATATAGGGGCTGGCCAGAAGATTGATGATCGCGGCCCGGGTCATGCGCATCATGTGCGCGACCACCACCAGGGTCAGGGTCAAGGCGGGCAGGAAGGAACGGTAGACGCGATCCCAAAAATCCAAATCGCTGCTGACGTTCGAAATGCTGGGAAACATGCCAATGTTGACGGCCAGGATAAGAACCAGAATGTAGGCGACGAAGAACTCCGGAAACGAAATCGTGGTCAAGGTGGCCATGTTGACCATGCGGTCGAAGAAGGAGTTGCGGTACAGCGCCGCGAGCACGCCCAGGGTGACCGCGAGCGGCACCGAGATCGCCGCCGCCATGCCGGCCAGGAACAAGGTGTTGAGCAGACGCTTGCCGATCAGTTCGGATATCTCGCGCTGATTGGCGAGGGAACGGCCCAAATCGCCCTGGAGGATACCGAACAGCCAGTTCAAATAGCGTTCGTGGGCCGGCAGATCGAGCTGAAGTTCGCGCCGGAACGCGGCCACGGTTTCCTCGGTCGCCGCTTGGCCGAGGATCGCCTCGGCCAGATCGCCGGGCAGCAACTGCACCGCGCCGAAAATTATCAGCGAAACGACGAACAGCGTGCCCACCCCCAAGGCCAGGCGCTGGGCCACCATCTTGAGGATCTTATCCATGGCTCGCGGCCATTCGTCCCCCCCCCCTCCGGTTATCGTTTTGTTTTTATTCCGGCTATTATTGTTTTTACAGATTAATACCCTCTTGGGTCCGGTGTCCACAGGCCCTAGGGCTCGAACACGCGGCCGAGGCGCAAATGGATCGGCCAGGCGATGGGCCGGACCTTATCGGGGCTGCCCCAGGCCACGCGTAGATCCTTGGCGACAGGGGCCAGGGGGTCGCTTGCCATGGCTTGCCGGTATTGCTTCACCGCCGACCAGGTGCCCAGGTATCCCAAGACCTGCTCTAGCGTCCAAGAGGCGCTCAAGGCGAAGGCGGGGGCTTGAATTTCCTCGAAGGGAAAGGGAATCGTGCGGTAGGCGGCATCCACATGGGCGCGCTCCGGCGGCCAATAGGAACCCAGGGTCTCGCGGTGAAAAGCCTCGGTAATGGGGTCGATATCCGCGCCCACGCGCATCCGGTGATAGCTAATCAAGGCGATGACGCCATGGGGTTTCGCGACCCGGCGCACTTCGGCGTAGAAGACATCGAAATCGAACCAATGGGCCGCTTGGGCGGCGACGATTAAATCGGCATCCCCGGCCGGCAAGCCGCTGGCTTCGGCGGCCGCGCGGGTGTAGGCGATCTTGGGATGGCGCGGCGCCTTGGCGAGTTGCGCCTCGCTTGGATCGCTCGCCGCGATTCTATCGAACAAGGGCGCCAAGCCCAGCGCCGCCTGACCGGAGCCGCAGCCGCAATCCCAGGCCCGGCCACGGCACGGGCATAAGGAGGCGAGATAGGAAAACAGCTCATCGGGATATCCGGGCCGATATCGGCTGTAGGCGTCCGCGCCGTGAGAGAAATGGTCCTTGAAAGGGGACTTGGCCATGTCCTGGCGGACTTCCGCAATTGCGCGATACGGCGTTTTCCAGCATAATTATCGCCCTGCACAGGGAGTCAAGCGAAGGTGGAAAATCGTGTACTGGCGGTTCGCCCGGCACCCCTAGGCTTGGCCAGGGAAACCGGGCGCTTGGACCGTCTCTTGATCAAGGACCTGATCCTGCTTGCGCGCATCGGCATCTATGCGCACGAACGCGAACCGCAGCGGGTGCGCCTCAATGCGGAAGTGGAAATCCTGGGCGATCCCAGGCCGATCGGCGACGACATCGCCAATGTGGTTTCCTATGAGGACTTGATCGCCCGCATCAAGGACTTAGCCGGGGACGGGCACATCAATCTGGTCGAAACCCTGGCGGCGCGGATCGCGGATATCTGTCTTGAGCATCCGCGCGCGGCGCGGGCCCGCATCCGGGTCGAGAAACTCGATGTCGAACCGGGCGCCGCCGTCGGGATCGAGATCGAGCGTGGGCGCTAAACGCACCTACGACGAGGCCGAAATCGCGGCCCGCTTGCGGCGCGATCTACCCCGCTGGACCTACGAGTCCGGGGCCATTCGCCGGCGCTATGAGAGCCACGGCTGGAAGGGCACCCTGATGGCCGTCAATGCCATCGGTCATTTGTGCGAAGCGGCCTGGCATCACCCGGATATCAAGCTTTCCTTCAATGCGCTTGAGGTCAGCCTCTGGACTCACGATGCCGGCGGGATCACGGACAAGGATTTCGAACTGGCCCGTAAAATCGAAGAGGTCGTGACCTGGCGGCCCGGACAAGAGGGCGGCGCCTTGGAGGGAACGCCCACAGAACCCCGCCACGCCTACATCAAGTACGATTAAGGACGGTTTTGCGGGCGGCGCAGATAATTCTTCCCCTCAATCCCTCATCGCCCTATAGTTAACGGCATAAGATCAACCAACGGACGAAACACAAGAGGAGGCACGCATGGCCTGGAAGACCCCGAAAGTCGTTGAGATTTGCGTCGGCTTGGAAATCAACTCTTACGTCTGCGCCGAGATTTAGAAACCGAACTCTACCTAACGGGCTCTCTGGCCCGCCGCGCCCGGCACCGCGGCCGCTCACGAAGTCGGTCGGGTGTTCGAGCGTGCCTGCGCGCCGCCCGTGGTATTGGTCTGGATGAGCGGCACCGCCGAAATTCCTGAAAATTCCATCCCGCGCCTGGCGCGCGGGGTCAAGCTTCGCTTCGACAAGCAACGCGATACCTGGGTTCTTCTGGGGCCCGAACGGGTCTTCGTGCTTGACGAAATCGCGCACCAGATCGTCAAGCGTTGCGACGGCGAGGTATCCCTCGCCGCCATCCTCGACGACTTGGCCGCGGCCTTCACCGCCCCGCGCGCGGTCATAGCCCAGGACGTCCACGCCCTCCTGCTGGATCTAAACGGCAAGGGCGCCATAACGCTGTAGCGCCACCGGTGTCCGCTTCGATACGATCGGCGCGGCGCGTGAATTGGATTAGTACCGTGCGTCCTTCGACAAGCTCAGCATGAGGATATTTCTTTATGCCCCGCACGATAATCCTCATCCTGAGCTTGTCGAAGGACGCACGGGTGGGGCCGCTGCGCCATATGCGATAGCCTTAACCTCGAGGCGGAGGGTAGAGGCAACAATTCCAGGAACCGTTTCGGAGATAGCGATTTGCCATCTCCGCCAAGTGACAAGCCGGGGCGAAGCGCCGATACTGCACGCCGGTACTTAATAGGAATACGGGCGGGAGTGACGCATGGGACAGGGTAACGGCGCGGCGGATACAGTATTTCGCAATGCGCGGCTGGTCGATGGTTTGGGCGGGCCGTCGCGTTTGGGCGACTTGGCGGTCGAAGACGACCGCATAACCGCGATCGGGGAGGCGGCCCGGGGCGGCCTGCCGAAAATACGAGGCGGCCGCGAAATCGACCTGGACGGCAAGGTGCTGTGTCCCGGTTTTATCGATGTCCATACCCACGACGACCGGGCGCTGTTGGCCGATCCCCTCATGACCTGCAAGGTCAGCCAGGGCGTGACCAGCGTGGTCACCGGCAATTGCGGGGTCAGCCTCGCGCCGCTCGATATTTCCGTCCGGCCGCCCGCGCCCATGGACCTGATTTGCGAGGATCCCAAGGGTTTTTTCGCCGATTTCGGCGATTACCTCGACGCCCTCGACCGCGATCCGCCGGCCACCAACGGTTTGGCGCAGGTCGGCCACGGGAGCCTGCGGGTCGGGGCCATGGACCGCCTCGACCGGGCGGCGAGCGGGGCCGAGATCAAGGTCATGCGCGGGCGCTTGGAAGCGGCCTTGGAGGCGGGCGCCATCGGTCTTTCCACCGGCTTGTTCTACCCGCCGGCCCGCGCCGCGCCGACCGAAGAGGTGATCGAGCTCGCCAAGGCGCTCGCCGGCTATCATGGCCTGCACTCCACCCATATGCGCGATGAATCGGATCGTATCCAGGACTCCCTGGAGGAAACCTTCCGCATCGGGCGCGAGGCCCAAGTCCCGGTGGTGATCTCGCACCACAAGTGCGCGGGCATGGATAATTACGGCCGCTCGGGCGAAACCCTAGCTCTGATCGAGGCGGCCCGGCGGCGCCAGCCCCTGGGCTTGGACGTCTATCCCTATGTCGCCAGCTCGACCACCCTGGATTCCGTGCGCGGCATGCAGGCCAGCCGGGTGATCGTTTCCTGGTCCAAGCCTCACCCCGAGGCCACCGGGCGGGATCTGGATGAGGTCGCCGCCGAGATGGGCCTGTCCGCGAGCGACGCGGTCGAGGCGCTTCTGCCCGCCGGCGGCATTTTCTTTTCCATGGACGAAAAAGACGTGCGCGCGATTCTCAGCTACCCCCATGCCATGATCGGCTCTGACGGCCTGCCCCACGATGTCCATCCGCACCCGCGCCTCTGGGGCACTTTCCCCCGTGTGCTTGGCCACTACGGGCGCGAGACCGGGCTGTTTTCCTTGGAGGAGGCGGTGCGCAAGATGACCTCGCTGTCCGCCGCGCGCTTCGGAATGAAAGACCGCGGGGTTTTGCGCGAAGGCGCCTACGCCGACCTGGTGGTCTTCGACCCCGACACGGTTCTGGACGCCGCCACCTTCGACAATCCCAAGCAACCCGCCACGGGCATCCTCACGGTGGTGGTCAATGGGCGCGCGGTCTGGCAAGACGGCCAACACACGGGCGCCCGGCCGGGGCGCGCCCTCAGGCGGCAAGACCTGGATGCGCCGCGCTTCGAGGGCGCGGGGTAGGTGATGATGTGACATATTTCCTAGCGCAGAGTCGACGCATTCAGTGGCTCGGTGAGAAGCTGCCAAATTTTCCATCTGAACTAGAAATAATAATCGATTTTGCCCCAGAGGATTCTTTCGGCGTACGTGGCAGTGCGCCGCGCACCACTATAAAACTAGGGACTCGCGCCCAAATCAATTTGGACGCGAATGAAGGTGTTACGTTCATTGAAGGCGAATTGATCGATGAACTTTCCTGTGAGTTCCAAGTAAACGAGTTGTCTGGAATGTGGAGAGGAAACGTACTTACGATCATCGTACTAGTTTCATCGATGGAAGATGTTCGGCGCATAATTCTTTCTGCTAATCATATGCTACCAGCGACCTTATCTTTTCATCTTAAAATTTTTGTGTGGATAAGAAAGTTTGGTGCTCAAATAGATAACTGCCGGTTTAACGTCGAGGCCGTTGATAACAGATCTCACTTTATGGTTGCTTCGACCGAAATAAATCAAAGTTATTCGATTGAGGCGGCGCAGGATTGGGTAAGTCTAGGTGCGCATTCTCGGCGCCTTGTAGTGGCGATGTACTACTTTCGCCAGGCATTGAGGCTTGAGGCAATCCAGCCTGACACCCAGTCTATGACAGCCGAGGTTGTTTTAAATCTATGTAAAGCGGTTGAAGCAATTTTTCCGGGAAGTAGGGATGCTATTCGTCAGAGAGCAATGAAAATTGGGGTCAATTTAGAGTTACTTGAGAAACGGATAATTCCGTTGTTACTCATTCGGAATGAGTTCGATGTTGCACATGCTGCGCTGACACCTTTGCAGACTGGGCAGAAGGTATCGTTGGAGGAATTCACAAGCAGTGCAACCCAACACGTCCATCAACTTCTATCTTTCGTTGTGAAAGGGGAACGAGATGGCATGATTAAGTTTCCTCAAATATCAGAAGATCTCGATAAATATAAGGAGAGATTGCTTTCTCGAATCGCACAATATACTGCGGATTGACTGAGAGCACCTAGCCAATGTTTACATTGGTTGAGATAATTCTCAGCTAGCGGCATCGAGTTGGTGGTCGTCAACGGCCGCGCGGCCTGGCAAGACGGCCGGCACACCGGCGCCTGGCCTAGGAAATTCTAGTCGGCCGGGAAAACCTTGCGCCAGGGGCGGATATCGACGCTGGCGAAGAGGCCCGCCTTGGCGTAGGGATCGGCCTCGGCGAAGATTTTCGCCGCCGCCATGTCGTTGAACTCCATAATCAGCAGACTGCCGAGCGGGCTGCCGCCGTCGCCGTCCAGCATGGGGCCGCCGGCCAGAATTTGGCCTGCGTGGGCCTTCAAATGCTCAAGGTGGGCCGGGCGGTTATCGGCCCTGACGGTGCCGTGGTCTGGTTTGTCCAAACATACGATGGCAAAGTGCATTGGAAATCTCCTGGTTTATGAAGTCTCGGCGGTGAAGGGGCGGGCGAGGAGGGCGCGAATGCTGTCTTCGATGTCCGCACCCCGGTTGAGAATATCGTCGACGGCTTGCGCGATCGGCATCTCGATGCCATGGCGCCCCGCGCGCCGCACCACCGCCGAGGCGGAGAACACCCCTTCCGCGACCGTGCGCCGGCCGGCCATGAGGCCGTCCAAGCTCTCGCCGCCGCCGAGCGCCGCGCCGAGGGCATAATTGCGCGATTGCGGGCTGGTGCAGGTCAGGGTCAGATCGCCCAGGCCGGACAATCCCATCAGGGTTTCGCGCCGGGCGCCCAAGGCCGCGCCCAGGCGCATAATCTCCGCCAAACCGCGCGCGATCAGCGCCGCGCGCGCGTTATCGCCCAGGGCCCGCCCGGCCACGATGCCGCAGGCGATGGCCATGACGTTCTTCACCGCGCCGCCGATTTGCGCGCCGATCAAATCCTGGGAGCGGTAGGGCCGGAAGGTTTCGCTGCCCAGGGCCGCAGCCAGCTCGGTGGCTGTTTCGCCATGTTCCGCCGCCAGGGTGATCGCGCACGGCAAGCCGCGCGCCACCTCGGCCGCGAAACTGGGGCCGGAGAGCACGGCCAGGCGCCGCCCTGGCAGAACCTCCGCCAGAACCTCGCTCATCAAGGCGCCGCTGCCTTGTTCCATGCCCTTGGCGCAAATAACCAGGGGCAGCCCTTGGGTTCCGGCGAACACCAGGGGCGCCAGTTTCCCACCGATCCAACGCAGGTGCTGGGCCGGCACCGCGAGCAGCAGGGCATCGCTGTTCACGGCCTCGGCCAGATCGCCGGTCGCGCCTATGGCCGGGTCGAGGGCGATGCTGGGCAGGTAATCCGGATTGGCGTGTTCCCGGTTCAGACGCGCGGCCAGGTCCGGATCGCGGGCCCAGATCGTGACATGGCGCCCGGCCCGGCGCGCCGCCGTGGCCAGGGCCGTGCCCCAGGCGCCGGCGCCGATCACGCCGATACTTTGCACGCTCACGGACCGCGCACCTCTTCCAGGGGCCAGCGCGGGCGCGGCGCGAAGCCGAAGTCATCGGTGAGTCCGAGGCGCAGGCGTTCCAGCCCGGCCCAGGCGATCATGGCCGCGTTATCGGTGCAAAGCTTGGGCGGCGGCGCGATCATCTCGGTGCCGGCGGCTTTCGCAACGGCTTCCAGGCGCGCGCGCAGGAAAGCGTTGGCGGCCACGCCGCCGGCCACCACCAGGGGCCCGGCCTGGCCATGGCTATCCTGAAAGTGCACAAGTGCGCGTTCGCAGCGCTCGGCCAGGACATCGGCGACGGCGGCCTGGAACGAGGCCGCCATGTCGCGCACATCGCGTTCCGCCAAGGGCGCGGCCAGGGCGGCGACCTTGTGGCGCACGGCCGTCTTGAGGCCGGAGAAGGAAAAATCCAGGGTCGCGCGCCCCATCATCGGCCGGGGCAGGCCGAAGCGCGCGGGGTCGCCGCCACGCGCCGCCGCCTCTACCGCCGGGCCGCCGGGGTAGCCGAGATCCAGTAGTTTGGCCGTCTTGTCGAAGCATTCCCCCACCGCGTCGTCTATGGTGCCGCCCAGGTGCCGGTAGGCGCCCACGCCCTCGACAACCGCCAACTGACAATGGCCGCCGGAGACCAGGAGCAAAAGAAACGGAAACGCCAACTCGCCGGTCAGGCGCGCGGTAAGGGCGTGGCCTTCCAGATGATTGACCGCGATGAAGGGCAAGCCCCGGGCCGCCGCCATGGCCTTGGCGGTCATGACGCCGACGAAGACGCCACCTATCAGGCCGGGCCCGGCGGTTGCCGCGATGCCGTCGAGGTCGGTGAATCCGAGCTTGGCCTCGGCCAAGGCGCCCCGGATCAAGCCGTCCAAGCGATCGAGGTGGCTGCGCGCCGCGATTTCCGGCACCACACCGCCGTAGGGGCGGTGTTCGTCGAGCTGCGAGAACACCAGGTTGCTCAAAATAGTGGCGTCTTCGCCGACAACGGCGGCGGCGGTTTCGTCGCAAGAGGTTTCGATACCCAGTACCTTCATGGGCGCGGACACTAAAGACTTAGGTGCGGCTTGACCATGCGCGCGCGATCGCTACACCTTGGCCGCTATGACCTCGGAAACACTTCTGCGCCTCGGAACACGCGGCAGCCCGCTTGCTCTTATTCAGGCGCAAGAGGCGCGCGCGCGCCTGGCCGCCGCCCACGACGAGTTGAAACCCGAAGGCGCGGTCGAGATTGTGGCCATCAAGACCACCGGCGATCGGATTCAGGACCGCACCCTGGCCGAGGCCGGGGGCAAGGGGCTCTTCACCAAGGAGATCGAGGACGCCCTGCTGGCGGGGCGCATCGACGCCGCCGTGCATTCCATGAAAGATGTGCCGACCTGGCACCAGGACGGCTTGGGACTGGCCGCCATATTGCCGCGCGAGGATGTGCGCGACGCTTTGTTTTGCGCGCCTGGCGAAACCCTGGCCAGCTTACCGGCGGGCACCGTGATCGGCACGGCGGCCTTGCGCCGCCAAGCCCAGGTGCTGCTGGCGCGCCCGGACCTCAAGGTCGTTCCCTTACGCGGTAACGTGCAAACCCGCTTGCGTAAATTGGCCGAGGGCCAGGTGGGCGCGACCATGCTGGCGCTCGCCGGGTTGAAACGCCTGGGAGTGGCGGCGCAAGCGGCGGCGGTTCTATCGCCGGAGGTCATGTTGCCGGCGGTGGCCCAGGGCGCCATCGGGATCGAAACCCGCCTGGACGATGGGACCACCCGCGCCTGGATCGCCGCCCTCGACGATCCCGATTCCGAACGGCGGGTGAGCGCCGAACGCGCCTGCCTGAAAGCCCTGGACGGATCTTGCCGGACCCCGATCGCGGCCCTGGCCGAGCTAAGCGCGGACGGCGAGACCTTGAGCCTGCGCGCCCTCATCGCCCTGCCCGACGGCACCCAGGCCCATCGCACATCCTGCCAAGGCGCCACCGAAGATGCCGAGCGTCTGGGCCGGGAAGCCGGTGAAACCCTGCGCGCCGCCGCCGGCCCGGCCTTCTTCGCCGCCCTGGCATCTTTTTAAGCTCATGCGGGTTCTCGTCACCCGGCCCGAGGAAGACGCGAAGCCCCTGGCGGCGCTCTTACGCGCGCGCGGCCATGAAGTTATATTGGAGCCGCTGTTGCGGATCGAGGCGGCGGCGGATGCGGCGGCGCCTCTCGACCTCGGCGGCGTTCAGGCGCTTCTCTTCACCAGCGCCAATGGTGTGCGCGCCTTCGCCCGCCGCGCCCCGGAATGCGGCCTGCCGGTTTTCGCCGTGGGCGAAGCCAGCGCAGGGGCCGCGCGCGAAGCCGGCTTTACCCAGGCCGTCAGCGCCGCCGGCGATGTGGAAGACTTGGCGCGCCTGGTTGCGGCGCGCCTGAAACCCGGCGGCGGGGCGCTGTATCACGGCGCCGGACAGCACCTCGCGGGCGATTTGAAGGCGCGCTTGGAAGATGTCGGCTTCACCCTGCGCCGGGAGGTTCTTTATCATGCGCAGGCGCCGGAGGCCTTGTCCGGGGCTACACGTACGGCCCTGTTGGAAGGCAAAATCGACGCGGCTGCTTTTTTCTCGCCCAGAACCGCCAAGACTTTCGTAAAATTAATACAGCAGGCGGAATTATCTGTGGCTTGCAAGGCACTCGACGCGCTATGTCTAAGTGCGGCGGTCGCGCGAAGCTTGCGCGTACTGGCTTGGCGGGACGTACATACCGCCGCCCGGCCCAGCCAGGACGCGCTGCTTGCCTGTATCGACGACCTGGCCGGGCGCCGCGGCGCCCAGCACGCGGAGGGGAAGATGTCGGCACCAGACGGCCCGGATCATAAAAACGCCACCCCCGGCAAGGATGGCGCCGCCGAAACGGAACCGGCGGCACACCAAGTCATCGCCCTCTTCGGCGGCATCCGGCCCATGGCCAGCAAGCTTGAGGTCGCCGTCAGCACGGTCCAGGGCTGGCGGGAGCGGGCCTCGATTCCGGCTTCGCGTCACGGTCAAATCCAGGCCACGGCCAAGGCCCATAAGATCGTCCTCGATCCCAAGACTCTGGCCGCTAGCGACCAGGCGCCCGAGGAAGCGGGCGAGACAGCACCCGCATCCCGGATACCCACGAGCGGCAGTAAGTCCCCCGGTACGGACAAGACTCCAGCCCCCAAGGTGGAAAAAGCCAGCGCCGCGCGCGGCGGTTCCTGGACCGGCGCTTTCCTGATCGCGGCGGTTGTCTTCGCCCTTGGGGCGGGAACCGCCGTGATGACCCGCGACGCCTGGATGCCGCGCTTCGCCGCCGCGCCCGCCGATAATCCCAACACCGCCCGGATCGCGGCCCTGGAAAACCGGATCGCAGCGCTAAAGACCACATTTGATGAGGATCCCAACGCCACCCGCATGGCGGCCCTGGAAGCACGCCTGAGCGAGATCGCCGCCGCGCCGGGCGAAAACCCGAATACCGGCCGGATCGAGGCCTTGGAAAACAGCCTGGAATCCTTGGCGGAGGTCGCGCGCGCCGGCGGGGATACCCGGCAGCTCGAGGCCGCCCTGGCCGCGAACGAAGCGCGCGCCCAGGATACCGGGCGCGGTCTTGCCGACTTGCGGCGCCAAGTTGAGGCCCTGGCCGAAGCCCGCGCGGTAGCGGGCGTCTCGACGCAAGGCACGGCCATGACTCTGGCGGTCTTGCAAATGCGCGATGCCCTGCGCGCGGCGGAGCCTTTCGAGGCGGCCCTGACTACGCTTGAGGCCCTGGCCGCCAAGGCGCCCAATGCCGCCGCCATGACCCAGGCCATCGCCCCCTTGCGGCCCTTCGCCGCCCAGGGCGCGCCCAGCCTTGAATCGCTTCAGGCATCGTTTCCCGCCGTGGCGCGCGCGGCGATCGCGCAATCGCGCGGCGGCGAAGACACGGGGCTGCTGGCCAAGGCCTGGCGGCGTTTGTCGGGCCTGGTGTCGGTGCGCCCCCTGGGCCCGGTCGAAGGCGATAGCGCGGAAGCCATCGTGGCCCGCGCCGAGGCGCACGCGGAGGCCGCGGATCTGGCATCGGCCCTGGGCGAACTCGACGCTTTGAGCGGCCCGGCCGCCGAGGCCGCCGCCGCATGGCGCGCCGAGGCGCAAGACCGGCTCACGGCCCAGACCGCCTTGAAACGCCTGGGCGCGCTACTCGCCGCCGGCCAGAGTTAGGCTTAGCCTGTTATGATCCGGGTTCTTTGGTTCGCCCTCAAACTAGCGGTCCTCATAGCGCTCGCCACCTGGCTGGCCGACCGGCCGGGCGCGGTCGCCATCGATTGGCTTGGCTACCGGATCGAAACCTCGGTCGGGATTTTGCTCGCGGCGGTGGTTCTGCTGGTCGGGCTTACGGCCCTGAGCTATCGCGCCTGGCGTTTCCTGCGCCGCTCGCCCCGCTCCATGAGCCAATCGCTCCAAGCCAGCAAGCGCAAGCGCGGCTACAAGGCGCTGACTCAAGGCATGGTCGCGGTCGCGGCCGGCGAGGCGGACGAGGCCGCGCGCCACGCCCGGCGCGCCGATTCCCTGCTCGAGGAACCGCCGCTGACCATGCTTCTTTCGGCCCAGGCGGCGCAGCTCAAGGGCGACGAGGAAGCCGCCAAGCGCTACTTCGCCGCCATGTTGGAAAATCCCGAGACCCGCTTTCTGGGTCTGCGCGGCCTTTTGACCCAGGCCCTGCGCGACGGCGACCAGCAACAAGCCCTGGACTACGTGCGCCAGGCCCATGACATGCGGCCGGGCACGCCCTGGGTGCTGACCTCCCTGTTCGACTTGAGCGAGCGTTGCGGCGATCTGGACACGGCGGAGCGCAGCCTGACCGAGGCCGCCAAGGCCAAGGCCCTGCCGGCGCCCGAGGCCAGCCGCAAGCGCGCGGTCATCCTCTTGGAAAAGGCCCGGGCCGCGGCCCACGCCAGCGAAACCCTGGTCTATGCACGCGCCGCCAACAAGCTGGCCCCGGACCTGGTGCCCGGCGCGGTCCTGCTGGCGCGCCAAGAGATCGCGGCCGGGAAAAAGCGCCAGGCCGCCAAGGTGCTGGAGCGGGCCTGGGCCGTGGGGCCCCATCCCGAACTGGCGGCGCCTTACCTCGAAACCCAGCCGGACGGCGACGGCCTCGAACGCTTGAAACGCCTGGGTCAGCTTACCGCCAAGCAGCCCGATCATCCGGAAAGCCACCTGGTCCTGGCCCGCGCCGCCCTGGAAGCGCGCCTCTGGGGCGAAGCCCGGCGCCACATCAAGGCCGCCGCCGGGCCGGAGGGCCTGGAAGGCACGCCCAGGGATTCCGTCTGCCGCCTCATGGCCGAACTGGAAGAACAGGAAAACGGCGACAGCGCCCTGGCCCGCGACTGGCTGACCCGCTCCGCCCGGGCGCTCAAGGATCCGGCCTGGGTCTGCACCGAATGCGGCGCGGTGGCGATCGTGTGGAGCGCGCGCTGCGGCGCCTGCGAAAGCTTCGACGCCCTGGCCTGGCAAACCCCGCCCCAGGTCGCCCCGGCCCTAACCCATGACGGCGGGGCAGCGGCCCTGGAGATGGAGCCAGCGCCCGCGCCGCCCAATCCGGCCGCGAGCTGAGCCACGTAATATCGCTGTCGAAGGAAAGGCGTGGACCGGCGCGGTTGCGTGCTTCGACAGGCTCAGCATGAGGTTTTTCTTAATGCCACACACGGTCTTCCTCACCCTGAGCCTGTCGAAGGACGTAACCGCGGAACCGCCACGCCATCCGCGATAACCCTGCGCCGTTGACGAAAGCCCAAACACAAGACTAGGTTGCGCTAAGTGGCGGAGCATGAACGGCAAGCCGCACATCGCCCCGCCATCCAAGTCGCGATTATGCCGCCTTAGCTCAGTTGGTAGAGCATCGCATTCGTAATGCGGGGGTCGGGTGTTCGAGTCACCCAGGCGGCACCAGTTTCTCGATATGCAAAGACGAAAAACCGGATGCGTTTGCACGCTTGTTTCGTCGTGCCTACTATCTTGGTCCTACTTAGGGTGGGCATCGTGGATGCGAAAGCGCTATCCAACGCCATGAAGACCTTTATACGAATATGACCCAGAGCGTTGTCGAGCGGCTGGTTGACCGGCTTGAAGCCTTCGGTGTTGAGCGCATTTTCGGTGTCCCTGGCGGTGGCTCAAGCCTCGATCTTATTGAAGCGGCCGGGCGCAAGGGAATCGATTTCGTTCTCTGCCGGACGGAGACCGCCGCTGCACTCATGGCGGCGGTCAGCGCTGAATTGACCGGCGTGCCGGGAGTTGTCCTAACAGGTATAGGTCCGAGTGCCGCGAGTGTAACGAACGGGATCGCCTATGCGTCGCTGGAACGCGCCCCCGTAATTCTGGTTACCGATGCAAGCGCAAAGGATGACCGCTTGGCGCCCCACCAGGTCTTCGACCAGCAAGCTTTATTCGCACCCATCACCAAAGGCTCCCTGCGGCTTAGCGGGGACAATGCGGGCGCCGCTCTGGATCGGCTGATTCTCTCAACGCTCGCCGATCCGCGCGGCCCAGTTCATATCGATATCAGCGTGGCGGACGCCCGCACGCAGATTCCCCTTGAGGCCAAGCCCGCAAACCTGACGCCACCCGAGAAGACCTTGGATTGCACACAATCTTTGGATGTCTTGGGCGAAATGCTTTCGCGCAGCCGCCGCCCCGTGCTTATCGCCGGGCTACAAGCACGCAGGGCGGGGGTTTTCGAATCTGCGCGTCACCTGCTATCGCGATTGGGCTGTCCGGTTTTGACCTCCTATAAGGCCAAGGGCGTGATTGCCGAAACCGATCCTCACTTTGTCGGGCATTTCACAGGCGCGGCGGCGGAATCCGATACGCTTAGCCAAGCGGATTTGATTTTGACACTGGGTCTCGATCCCATTGAATTGATTCCCGCACCCTGGGCTTATACGGCCCCGGTAGCCGTGGTGCTACAAGGGCCGGCCGAAGCCTTTCCATTTACCCCGGCGGTTCACCTCGGCGGCAACTTGGCGTCCACAATTGAAACTTTGACCAGGAGTGCCCCAACCACCGCTTGGCGTGTGGAAGAGATCGCGGGTCTGCGCGCGCGCATGGGCGCAAGTTTGTCCCTGAAGGGCGGGGGCTGGACGGCGGACAGTATCGTCGATGCGCTCGCCAAGGCGGCGCCTTCCGGGACCCGTCTGGCGGTCGATGCTGGGGCGCATATGTTTTCAGCCATGGCACGCTGGCCCGCGGCCCAACCTCACGACGTACTGAAATCCCATGGCTTGTCGACCATGGGCTTTGCCCTGCCTGCGGCCATGGCCTCATCCTTGGCCAATCCAACCCGCCCGGTGATCGCTCTAATTGGTGACGGCGGTATGCTGATGTGCCTGGCGGAACTCTCCACCGCAGCGCGGTTGAATATTCCGGTCACGGTCGTGGTTGTGAACGATGGCGCCCTGTCCCTGATCGATATTAAGCAGCAGCGTCTGAACCATCCGCCCAGCGGAGTCAGGTATCCTCCGGTCGATTTTGCAGGGGTGGCCAGAGGTTTGGGATGCCAGGCTTGGCATCTGGGCATCGATGATTCTATCGAGGACATCCTGCCGGAAGCCCTCACGGCAAAGGGCCCAAGCCTGATAGACGTAACCGTGAGCTCCAGCGGCTATTACGACCAGTTGACGGCGCTTCGAGGATAAAGTTCGGAGCGGAGCGTTCGTGTCATACTGACGACACCGCCCCCCTCACCGCACCGCTGCGACCTTGATTTCAACCCGGCCGCCGCGCGCGCCGGGGAGGGGTTCTATCCCGGTCACGGTGCTTGCTCCTTTGTTGCGTCCTCGCATCTCAGGGTCCAGCGGGCCATGGCGATCGCGAGGGTGGCGCTGGCCAGCATGACGTACAAGGAGCCCCAGGGGGTCGCTATCTGCGTCAAGCCGACCGATTGCGACAACAATGCGCCCAGGCCCATTTGCATGAAACCGGACAGCCCGGCGGCGGTGCCTGCCAGGGCCGGATCGATGCTCATGGCCCCGGCGATGCCGTTGGGCAGGACCATGCCGTTGCCGATGGCGACCAGGAACATGGGCAGGAACAGGCTGTAGGGGGAGTGCAGGCCCAGGGTAAAGGCCAGCACGCTGAGGGCGCAGCCAATAAAGCACAGATAGGTGCCGATCCCGATCATGCGGTCGATGCCCAGGCGTTCCGAATAGCGCCCCGAGATGCCGTTGCCGGCCATGTAGCCGAAAGACGTCAGAATGAACCAGAGGCCGTAATCGAGCGGCGAAAGCCCCAAGATCGTGACCATGATATAGGGCGCTCCGGCCAGGAAGGAAAAGAACACGCCGCTGGAAAAGGCCAGGGTTAGGGTATAGGCGAGGAACTTCGGTTTAACGAGCAAGTGGATAAAACCGGCCAGCAGGCCGGTGACAATTGATGTCTCGGCCCGCGCGTGATGGGTTTCGTGCAGCCAGGCGAGCGCCGCCAGCCACACCAGGGCGCCGGCGCCGGTGAGAAAGAAAAAGCTGGCCGCCCAGCCGCCCAAGCCGTCCAGATAACCGCCCAGGCTCGGCGCCAACATGGGCGCCAGAACCCAGACCGCGGTCAGGTAGCCGAGGACGCTGGCCGATTTCTCGCGCCCGTAAAGGTCGCGCACGATGGCGCGGGTGATGACGATGCCGGCCGCGCCGCCGACAGCCTGGAAGGTGCGCGCCAGGATCAGGGCCTCGATGGTCGGCGCCAGGGCCGCCGCCAAGCTGGCGATCACGAAAATTCCCTGGCCCACGACGATCACCGGGCGGCGGCCGAAACGGTCGGACAGGGGCCCGTAGAATAATTGACACACCGCCGTGCCGATCAGAAAGAGGGTCAAGGTCAACTGCGCCGTGGCATAGGACACGCCGAATGTCGCCTGCAGGCCGGGCATGGAAGGAATGAAAATATTGAGCGCCATTGGCCCGATGGCGCTAAGCGCGACCAGGATCGCCAGGGAGGGTTTGCGCGGCGGTGGTGGCACATAGTTAGGTCCGAGCATGCTCGCGATAGCTCCCGGATTGGCTCGCTGGATGGCTACTAAATTTCGTTGAGGCGCGACAGCTTACACAATACCCGCGCAAGGAACGAACTTTTACCCCAACCCTATCGATTAGATTGCATTGATCGTGTTCATAAATTCGTAGACCGCTGCGCTCGGTATGTTCATATCTACCGGCCCTATAGTATATGCGTGCAAATACAGCATAAAAAAGATCATGTATTCACTAAAAATAAACCACCGCATATCTAATATTTAATAAGAATTATTGTTAAAATGATAATAATTAACTATAATGCCTTACTTTTCGGAAATTTTTTTAATAGATACTATGTTATTGAAGAATTGACGGCTAGTGCTTACCTATTCATACTGAGTGTTATGAAATGTGAGTGCGCCCGCATTGAGTGACGGTGATCACAATGGCTCTGGACGTCATGAGCGAAGAGCATATGTCACGTTGCATTCTATCGACCGTGGCTTCGGCTTTCTCTCAACGGCGGTTCGTTGGGGTGCGCTTGCATTCATAGCGGTCCAAGTGAAAGAGGCGATTGATTCCCTCGCAGGAAAAAAGACTGTTGCTGACTTCTTTGTTTCATATCTTGCAAACGCGGGCAGTAGTCTGACGATTTCCATTTCATTTGGCGGAACTTTCGTGGCCGTAGCGTGGGCCTTGGCAGAGAGAAAACTCCGCCAGAGGACAATAGAGCGCCTCACTCGCCGGACAAAAGAGCTTGAAGAACAAATTAGCTCTGGACGAACTTCAAGCGGGCTCACGTCCCAAGGAAAGACTCACCCGCATGATAAATAGGAGGACCTGATGGACTATGCGAATGCTACAATGCTGCTCGTAGCGATAGCCATTTTTGGCACTCTGATCTACGGTCCACTACAAAACATCTGTATTGACTGGTCACGCAATGCGATCTTTGAGTCTCGTGATGAGATATATGATTTAGCTCTGGCAGGGCGTTTAGAATTTACCTCGGAAGCCTACTTAGAGATCCGCCAAAGCTTGAATAGCCTTATCCGATTCGCTCACCGAATTTCATGGCCATGGCTAGTGGCTATGCTGCTTGCGGTGCCAATGTCTGTATTCCAAGAAAAGCCGAGCGTGCACCAAGCCCTTAGCAAAATTGAAGATACTGAAGTCCGATTTCTCATAGAGAAAAAACTTCATAAAGCCAGAAAGGCTGTGGTAATCCTCCTCTTTGTCCGATCTCCAGTATTATGGATTTTTCTTGCCACTGCTATTCTTGGCCGAAGAATCAACAGTGGATTTGATTCCGTAGCTAGGCGTATTGCGGATAGCATACAGAATGAGGCAGAAACATACGACGAAAACGAAGGTGGCTCACGGCGGCGTATCCGAGCATAGTTAATAACTTTAATTTTTTCTGATGTGGCATTGTGAAACTCAGACCTTCTAGGTAGGAAACATTGTCGAGCTTGTTGGTGCCTGCATCCAGAATTTTAAACTATTCTGACGTTGTCCTGACCCCGTTGCGTTCTATACATGGATAACTCCCCCGCCCGCGCGCCCGCGCACCCCTTGCCCGGCGCGTGGCGGGTGGCTTAGTGTGAGCACGCGACGGTTCCCCGCTTGGGGATGAAGAGGGAATAAGGTGCGGCCGCCAAGCCCGGACAAGGGTGCGCGCGGTTCAAGCCTTGGCTGCCCCCGCAACTGTAAGCGGAAAAAGCGTGCCCGCGACGACGTCACTGGCCAGTGCCTGTATATGGATATGGGCGAGGCTGGGAAGGCAAGGCGCACGCCCAAAGTTCCGCGAGCCAGGAGACCTGCCGCCGCACAACCGCCAAAGCGGATACCGCCGGTCGGGGGATTCGGCGCCAGGGGGACAAGGGATTGCCGTTTCCAGGCAAGACCGACCCCAGTCCGCGATGGCATGGGTACGTAAGAGCCCGTATACGGAGGACACCCATGTCTATACACAAGCCCAGCTTCACTCGACACATTCGCACCGCCGTCCTTGGCGGGCTACTGGCCGGCCTGGTTCTGGCGGCAGGTTACACGGCCCCCGCGCAAGCGGGCGTTGAGAACTATGTTTTCGTGCCTAACCGCGCCTCGTCCGATGTCGCGGTTATCGACACCCGGACCGACGAGGTCATTGCCCACGTCAAGGTCGGCCATGTACCGCATCAGGTGGTTATCTCGACCGCTCTCGGCACCATGGTGACCAGCAATACCGAAGACAACACCATCACCTTCGCCGATCTGAAATCCCTGGCCGCCAGCGCGACCCTGCGCCTGGATATCGAGCCCGAGCATATGGAGCTCAGCCCCGGCGGCGCCCTGGTCGCGGTCGGCAACATCGGCGCCGGCACGGTCTCCCTGGTTTCCCTGGCCGAGCGCAAGGAAGTATCCCGGGTTACCGGCCTGATCCAGCCTCACAACATGACCTTCAGCCGCGACGGCGCCCGGCTTTTCGTCGCCAACCTGGGCGCCGATCACGTCAGCGTCGTCGATGTCGCCAAAGGCATTGTGATCGACGAAATCGGCGTCGCCGACCCGACCCCCCTGGCCAGCAAAAGCCAAGCTTCCGATACTGAATTCCAGGGCATCATCAACGTGACCGCGACCCCGGACGGGCGCTTCGGCTACGCCGCTCACGGCGAGGGTAACACCATGGCTGTGATCGATTTGGACCTTGGCAAGAAAATCAAGGACGTGAGCCTGGGTGAGCTGCCCTGGCGCGCCTTCACCACCGCCGACGGGCGCTACATGCTGGTTCCCAACAACGGCGACAAGACCGTATCGGTGATCTCGACCGCGACCCAAGAAGTTGTCGCCACCCTGCCCGGCGGCGAAGACATGACCGGCATCAATTCCGCCGTTCTCGATACCACCGCTTTCGTCATCAGCCGCGGCGAAGACAAGATTATCGTCCTCGACCTGATCGACATGAAACTCGCTGGCGAAATCGCCTTGCCCGGCACACCCGAGACCGCGGTAACCACGCCCAACGGCATGAAGATCTATGTGGCCTTGAGCGATGCCAATAAAGTCGCGGTCATCGATGCGCGCAGCCGCAAGCTCGTCAAGACGATCGACGGGGTTGGCGAGGAACCCTGGGGCGTCACCATGGTCGGCGCCCTCAACTACTGTCATTGAGCTAGCAGACATGGAGGCTTGCACCGCCTAGGGCGGCGGAAGCCTCCGTCATGCAAGCCATGATAAAACGCCCGGCTCATCGTTTCCTCGGCCCGATCGCGCTTTGCGGTTTGTTTATGTTCGACCCGCGTGCGGGCTTGGCCATGGATTCTCTAGACCGCTTGTTGGCCCGGGTAGCGGTTTATGCCGTGCCGCCCAAGATGGCGAAGCTCCGGCAGGCTTGCGCCGGGGATGCGTACTGCGCCGCCAAGGCCATCGTTCAACACCTGGGCGCCAAGGCACGCCTGGAACGGGCCGCCGTGCCCAATACCGATACCATACGCATGGTTGAGACCGCCGCGTCCCTGGGCCCGGTCAAGGTCATGCCGAACGGACGGCGGCTGATCGTTCTCAAGCGTTTTGGCCGCAAGGTCGAAGCGGACATGGCGCGGGCCGCCACGGCCGGCGCCGATATACTGCTCGATCTGCGCGGCAACGCGGGTGGCGATTTCGGCCGCATGCTGCGGGTCGCCGGTCTCTTGATCGGGCCACGCGGCAAGGCGCTTAGCTTAACCCATCGCGGCAAGACCGAAGCGCTCGACCTGCCGCGCCTGGACTCTAGCACGAAACCGCGCAGCATCTTGGTCCTGGTCGGCCCTGGCACGGCCAGCAGCGCCGAAGTCTTGGCCGCCTTGCTGCGCCGTTTCGCGGGCGCGGAAATTTTGGGCGCGCGCACCGCAGGTAAGGACTATTTGCTGCGCGCGATCCCGGTCGATCAGAACTGGCGTCTGCTGGTGCCGGCGGAACGCATTTCGGTTCCAGGCGAGGTTCTGGCCGGGGGACTGGTGCCCGACCGCGCCATGACCCCGGCACTGCTCGCTGGCTTAGCGCCATGAAGGCGCCGGTTACCTTTATTCTCGGCGGCGCCCGCTCGGGCAAGAGCCAACACGCGGAACGCTTGGCCGAAGCCCGGCGCGGGCCTTGCGTCTACCTGGCTACCGCCGAGGCGGGCGACGCCGAAATGACGGATCGAATCCGCGTCCACCGGGACCGTCGGGGCCCACGCTGGACCGCGATCGAGGAACCGCTCGAGCTAAGCGCCGCCCTGCAAGGGGCTTGCGCGCCGGGCACCATGGTCTTGATCGACTGCCTGACCCTGTGGCTGAGCAACCTCATGGCCGCCGGCCGCGACCCGGCGCGCGAAAGCCATGGGCTTATTGAAGTTCTGCCAAGGCTCGCCGGTCCTTGCATCTTCGTTTCCAACGAGGTCGGCCAGGGCATCGTGCCGGCCAACGCCCTGGCCCGGCACTTCATCGACGAAGCAGGGCGTTTGCATCAGGCCCTCGCCGCCGCCGCCACTACGGTGATTTTCATGACCGCGGGTTTACCGCTCATCCTCAAAGGCGAACCCGGGACAACAGACAGGGATCCCCCATGACCGCGAAAATTCCGGCTACCGTCATCACTGGCTTTCTGGGCGCCGGCAAGACCAGCATGATCCGCCACTTGCTTGGCGACGCCAAGGGCAAGCGCCTGGCCTTGATCGTCAACGAGTTCGGCGACCTGGGCGTGGATGGCGAGATATTGAAGTCCTGCGGCATCGAAGGCTGCGAGGAAGGCGACGTGGTCGAGCTCGCCAACGGCTGCATCTGCTGCACGGTAGCGGACGATTTCGTGCCGGCCATGGAGGCGTTGTTGGACCGCCCCGACCCGCCGGATCGCATCGTCATCGAAACCTCCGGCCTGGCCTTGCCCAAGCCCCTGGTCAAGGCCTTCAACTGGCCCGAAATCCGGACCCGGGTTACGGTCGACGGCGTGATTGCGGTGATCGACGCCGAAGCAGTGGCCGCCGGGCGTTTCGCCCCCGATGTGGCGGCCGTGGCGGCCCAGCGGGCGGCGGACGATGCCCTGGATCACGACAGCCCCTTGGAAGAAGTCTTCGAGGATCAACTGGCCTGCGCCGACATGGTGGTAATCAACAAGATTGACTTGTTGGACGATGCGGCCTTGACCCAGGTGACCGGCGAGGTTCGCGCCCGTTTGCGCCCCTCGGTCAAGCTGGTGCGTGGCCGTCACGGCGCCATCGGCGCCGAGGTGTTGCTCGGTTTGGAAGCGGCGGCGGAAGACGACTTGGCGGCGCGGCCCTCGCATCACGATGGCTTGGAGGATCACGACCACGATGATTTCGAAAGCTTCGCTGTTTCCCTGGGGGTCTTGGCCACGCCGCAAATCTTGCTTGCCCGCCTGACCCCGGCGATCGAGGATCACGGCATCCTGCGCGTCAAGGGCTTCGCCAATATCGCCGGCAAGGATATGCGCCTGGTCCTGCAAGGGGTGGGGGCGCGGCTTCAGCACTACTACGACCGCGACTGGCGCAGCGGCGAGGCCCGCGAAACCCGCCTGGTGATCATCGGCCAAAGCGGCCTCGACCGTCCCGCCATTGAGGCGGCCCTGGGGGTCTAGAATTTAGGAATCCCGGTCCGGGGCCCAGGGGACGCGGCCGAAGCTGACCCCTTCGTCCTTGAGCGCCTTGGCGTCCTGGTCAGAGGTTTCGCCGTAGATACCGCGCGGATCGGTTTCGCCGTAGTGGATCTTGCGTGCTTCCTCGGCGAAGTTGGGGCCGACATAGTCGCAAGACTTCTCGATCTTTTCGCGCAGGCCGCGCAACGCCTTCATGGCCTCTCCGGCCTCCTGGGTTTCCATGACCGCCTTTTTATTGGCCGCCGCGGGGATCGCCGCTTCGCCCTTCTTGGACTTGCCCAGGTGCGGCGCCATGAGCGCTTTTTCGATTTTACGGCTGCCGCAGGTTGGGCAGACCAGTTCCCCGGCCCCGACTTGACGGTCATAACTGGCGCTGTCGCGAAACCAAGCCTCAAAAACATGAGAATTCCGGCATTGTAGATTGAAAACGATCATTGCGTGCTGGGAACCTGTTATTCCAAGGACAGTGGCGTATAGTACGATAAATCTGGGTATTTGGGATACCGCAAACAAGTCATGGGACGGCACGCGATTTCAGAACCTTCGGACTGGGTCGCGCGCTTCGCCGATTTGATTCCCAGCGCCGGCACGGTACTGGACTTGGCCTGCGGCGCCGGGCGCCATAGCCGTTTGTTCCTGGCGCGCGGGAGCAAGGTGGTGGCGCTCGATATCGATACTTCCGAAGTCGCCGATCTGGCCGCCAACCCCATGGCCGAGGTTATCGAAGCCGATCTTGAGGACGGCCGCCCCTTTCCCCTTCAAAACCGGCAATTCGGCGGGATCGTGGTCTCGCGGTACCTATACCGGCCGCTGTTCCCGGCCCTGATAGGAGCCCTGGCCCCCGGCGGTATCCTGATCTACGAGACCTTCGCCAAGGGAAACGAACTATTCGGGCGCCCACGCAACCCGGATCACCTGTTGAATCCCGGCGAGCTGTTGGACGCCGTGCGCGGGCATTTGCGGGTTCTGGCCTACGAAGATCTAACCCTGGACGCGCCGCGCCCGGCGGCGGTACAGCGTCTCTGCGCCCGGTGCGAAACTGCCGTCCCCTGACACCCGGGGTTAGCCCGCCTGACCGCCATGCCTTGCCAGCGCCGATATACCGGGCGCGGACAGCACGACGCGCTCCGCCGGAAAACGTACAACCACCGTTGTTCCGCCACCGCGCTCGCTCAACAGTTCCAGTGTCCCCCCATGCATCTCGATCATAGCCTTAACGAGCGGCAAACCCAGGCCGGTTCCCTCGTATTTTCGGTTCAGGCCGTTATCGACCTGCTGGAACGGTGCAAGGGCAATCGGAATATCTTCCGGCGCCATGCCGATGCCCGTATCGGTAATCTTAATCACATGCCCAGCGCCGGGATCGCACTCTGCCTCTATGGAAACTTCACCATCCGCCGGCGTAAACTTAATTGCATTGATGAGGAGGTTGGTGACGACCTGCATCAGCTTGCGCCGATCGGCGCGAATCTCGGGTAGGTCGCCCTGGATGCGATAGCTTAGGCTGACACGCGCCTTGTGGACATCGGCTTGAACCAGCACCTCCACTTCCATCAGCAGCCTGGGTATCGAGATCGTTTTCTCAATCAAAGTGTCAGCGCCGGATTCGATCTTTGAGAGATCGAGTATGTCGTTGATCAACTCGAGCAGATGCTGGCCCGATGTGCGGATATCCTTAGCATAACCCACGTACTTGGGACTTCCTGTGGGACCGAAGAGTTCCGATTCGATAACCTCGGAAAAGCCGATAACGGCATTGAGCGGCGTGCGAAGCTCGTGGCTCATATTGGCTAGAAAGGCTGATTTCGCGCGGTTGGCTTGCTCGGCCTTGTCCCTCGATTGGCGCAGTTCCTCCTCGAAACGCTTCAGGCGCGTGATGTCTTGCCCAATGCCCCGGTATCCCTTGAAATTTCCTTCAGGATCGAAATAGGGCTTGCCGCTGATCGACAGCCAAACCACGGTCCCATCGGGCATGGTTCTGGGGTGGGTGAAACCGCGAAAAGACCGATGCGCCGACAGATCGCCTAGGTACTTGCGCCAGTGTTCGGGATCGACATCCGGTATCCCGGTTTCCTCTCGGGTCTTGCCCAAGAGCTGATGATTCGGGACACCGGTCACTTGGGCAAAGCGCTTGGAGAAGTAAGAGAAGCGCAGGTTTTCGTCCATTTCCCAGAACCAGTCGGAAGCTGCTTGCGCGAAGTCCTCGAAACGCTGCTCGCGCTCGTGCAAAGTACTCCGGTATTGCTTAGTCAAACGCAAAACAAGATCGCCATACGCATCGGTTATGTCGCCCATCTCGTCCCACCCGCGCCGCTTGCGAGCGATTCGGCCCGCGGTCTCTGGACGTTCCTTGGTAAAGAGCATCAAGGACCGCAGGTCCAGGATCGGCTTGAGGACGATCAGGGTCAGGGCCATCATGGTGGCGCCGCAAACGAAGAGCGAAATTAAAACGACCAGTCCGGAAATCCGCCACACAAACCCTCGAAGCTCCGTCGCGATGTGGCTGCTGTCCAGTCTAGCGACGGCGGCCAAGGGTGCGTTCGAATCCACGCTGGTCCAGAAAACTTCGTAACGCGAAGCATCCGTGCCGCGGGCCAAGATGCCGGTCCCCACACGCGCCGCCTCGAAGTCGTGATCCGGCGGTTCCCCGAAGGTTCCTAGAAGCGCGCCCGAAGACGAATACAGGTGCATGCCGACCAAGGGCCACGGAAGGTTGAACTCTTGCGTGCCGAATGACTGCTCGTCGAACGAGAAGCCGGCGCCATCGCCCGCATGACCATGCTCATGAATCGCCAACGTCAATGCGGTTAGGCCGGAAACCGCCAGCCCATCGAGCAGTTCCTGCTGCCGTTTGAAATAGGAGGGAACGAGGATAAGGGCTTCGATAGTCAGGATGCTGAGAAAGACGATGATCGTGATCCGCCAGCACAAGCGGCAGCGGAAAAAGGATACAGGGCTATGCGCGGGCTGTGAGTGCCCGCCGCCACGCCGTGTCTCGGTCAATGTGTCTCGATCGCTCATTGTTCCCGGCATGAGCATAGGCGCTGGCCTTGGTGTGCCCCAATGTCTCAACCCTTCAGGATGCTTCGAAAGACTACCTAGGTATGTAGAGCAATCTCATTAACACACTGTTTAGGATGCTAAGCGCCGCTCGCCGCGCTGGGCGTCTCGAAGGGCCGGCCGTTGCACAGGGCCGGGACCATGGCGCGGGCTTTCTCCACCCGCGCTGTGTCGATCTCGGCCAGGACGATGCCCGGTTCCTCGCCGCCGTCGGCCAGGACTTCGCCCCAGGGCGCGACAATCAGCGAATGGCCGTAGGTTTCGCGCCCTTCCGCGTGGGTGCCGCACTGGGCCGGCGCGAAGACAAAGCATCCGGTCTCGATCGCCCGCGCCCGCAACAGGATGTGCCAATGCGCCTGGCCGGTAAAGCGGGTGAAGGCGGCGGGGATGGAGAGGAAGCTGGCCCCAGCCTGGGCCAAGGCGCGATAAAGATGGGCAAAGCGCATGTCGTAACACACCGTCATGCCCAGGCGGCCCCAGGGCAAGTCCGCCAGCACTGCCCGCTCGCCTGGCCGGTAAGCCTTGGATTCGCGGTAGCTTTGCCCGTCGGGAATCTCGACATCGAACATGTGAATCTTGTCGTAGCGGGCCGCGACTTGCCCCCGGGGGTCGAAGAGGATCGAACGGTTCGCGGCCTGGCCGGGCGCTATACGCACAGCCACGGACCCAATCAGCAGCCAAACGCCAAGCTCCGCCGCCAGGGCCGAGAAGCCGGCGAGCGAAGCGTCCGCTTCCTCGGCCACTAATTTTTCAAACAAGAGGGCGCGGCGCGGCTCCATCATGTTCGTGCATTCCGGGGTCACGATGAGGTCGGCGCCCTCGGCCTTGGCCTGGCGAATTAGTTTTGTGGCCGCGGCCAGGTTCTCCGCCGGCTCGCGCCCGGCGGTCATCTGCACGCAGGCGGCGGTGAAGGTATTAGGCAGGGGCGCTTCCCTCCAATATCCCGGTTAGTTGGCCCTTGAATTCCAGCTCGTGGATCTCGTCGCAGTTGCCGACGTGCCGGCCGTCGACGAAGATTTGCGGCACACTGGTCCGTCCGCCGCTGCGCTCGACCATCTCCCGGCGTTTTCCTGGGCTCAGCATCACGTCTATCTCTTGGAATTCGATGCCCTTGCGTTTCAGCAAAGACTTGGCCCGGTAACAAAAAGGGCACAGCATTGTGGAGTAAACTTCAACCAGCCCTGTCATTCTCAGTTCTCCAAAAACCGCGCTCTTGGTGGGGAAAGCGGAAAGCATACACTTAGTAAGCCCCGCCAGGAATTACAGGTGGGTTAATATCAGGACCGCTGAACCCGCGCCAGAACCAGAACCTCGACCGCCGCCGCCCCGCCCCGGCGCAAGGCCCGCGCACAGGCCGAAACCGTGGCCCCAGTGGTCAGAACGTCGTCGATCAAGAGCACCCGGCGCCCCGCAAGGCCCGCCGCCCGTGCCGTCTTGACCGCGAAGGCCCCGGCCACGTTACGTTTCCGGGCCACTGGGCTCAAACGTCCCTGGGAGCGCGTGAAGCGGCGCCGGAGCAGTAAATCCGAGACCACGGGCAGGTCCGTCGCGCGCCCCAGGGCATGGGCCAGCAAGGCCGCCTGATTGTAGCGCCGGCCAAGCAAGCGCCAGCGGTGCAAGGGCACCGGCGCGATCAGGTCGGCCTCGGCGATGAGCGTGGCCCCGGCGCGGGCCAGCCAGGCGCCGTAGGCGGGCGCACCCTCGGTCCGGTCGCCGTGTTTGAAACCCAGGATCAGGCGTTTAGAAGCGTCGTTGTAGCGCATGACCGCGCGCGCGCGTTCGTAGGCGGGGTGGGAGCGGGTGCATTCGCCGCACAAGGCCTCCGGCCCCGTGTCGTACTCGAAGGGCAGGCCGCAACAGGCGCAAAGCGGCGGCGCCAGAAATTCGACCTCCGACCAGCATGGCCCGCAGAGCGCCCCGCTGCGCGCCACCATCTCGCCGCAGGCCAGGCATCGTGGTGGCAAAACGGCGTTGAGCGCCAGTGCCGGCAGCTTATCCAGTAAAGCCATAGCGCTCGACCGCTTCCAGGTTCCAGTCCATGCCCAGGCCGGGCCCGCGCGCGGTGACCCGGCCGTCTTCCACGGCCAGGGGCTCGGCCAGGATCGCATCGGCCAGGTTCAGATACTCCAGCCAATGGGCGTTCGCCGTGACCGGCAGGACATGGGCGCTGGCTTCTATGAATAAGTGGCTCGAAACCGGTATGCTCGCGGTTTCGGCCACGCCCATGGCGCGCAGCCACCCGGTGATGCCGCCGATCTTGATCAGGTCGGGCATGACGTAATCGCAGGCGCCGGCTTCTATGGCCTTGGCCATGCCGATCGGAAACCACCAGTTCTCGCCGCTTTGGATCGGTATGGGCGAGACATCGCGTATCTTGGCGTGGCCGTGAACGTCCTCGGCCGGAACCGGTTCCTCGACCCAGTGCAGGTCGTAGTCGGCCAGGCGTTCAATACGCCGAATGGCCTCCGGCACGCTCAGGGATTGGTTGTAATCGACCATGAGGGCGATATCTGGGCCCAGGATATCGCGCACGGCGGCCACGGTTTCCACATCCCGGCGCAGGCTGCCGCCGCCGATCTTGATCTTGATGCCGCGAAAGCCGCGCGCCAGGGATTGCTCGAGCACCGGCCGGTCCGCGACCGGGTCGAGGATGCCGTAGCTGTCGTAGGCGGGGAGGCTCACCGCCTCGCCGCCCAGAAGCTGGACCACGGGCACGCCGTGCACCTTGCCCAGAGCATCCCAAAGCGCCATGTCCAGCCCGGATAGGGCCATGCCCACCAGGCCCTGATGTCCAAGCAGACGGAACCGCAAGTCGAAGTCCCGCGCCCTCTCCACGGGCGAAATAGTTTTACCCGCGATCTCTTCGCTTATGTTGGTAAGAAAATGCGCGATCGGCGCCAGAACCGCCGTGGTGTAGCCGAATATATAGGCCCGCCCGGTAATTCCCTCCCCGGTCACGACGTCGATAAGAACCAAGGGCGCCGCCGTTATGGAGCCCACGGCGGTGCGCAGGGGCCGCGCCATGGGCACCTCGACGCAGCGGACCTCAAGGGCGCGGATTTTCGGTAAGGTCTCGGTCACGATTGTCTCCCCGTTATTGCCATTGAGCTTTGCCCTAAGGATAGACCGGCGCCAATTTCGTGTACACCGGGGAGGCAAGCCCTATCATAGTGGGCCCATGTCCGATTCCATGTCCATCTTCGACCGCCGCGCCTTGCGCGCCCACCGCGCCCGCGCCGCGCCGGGTTTGGGCGGTCACGATTTTTTGTTCCGGGAGATCGCCGGGCGCCTGGGGGAGCGCCTGGAGGAAATGACCCGTAAATTCCCCCAGGCCCTGGATTTGGGATGCCATACGGGAATTCTGGCCGAAATCCTGGATGAGCGGGGCGGGGTCGAAACTCTGGTGCAATGCGACCTGGCCCCGGAAATGGCGCGCGCCGCCGCGCGCAACGGATGCCCCAGCCTGGCCGCCGACGAGGAGGCCCTGCCCTTCGCCCCGGCCAGCTTCGATTTGGTTCTGAGCGCGCTGAGCCTGCACTGGGTCAACGATCTGCCCGGCACGCTTCTGCAGTTGCGCCAGGTCTTGAAGCCCGACGGCCTACTGCTGGTGGCCATGCTGGGCGGCGAGACCCTGCGCGAATTGCGCGATGCCCTGATGGAAGCGGAGATCGCCGAGGAGGAGGGGGCCAGCCCCCGCGTCTCTCCCTTCGCCGATGTGCGCGATGCCGGCGGTTTGCTGCAGCGCGCCGGTTTCGCCTTGCCCCTGGTGGATAAGGACAGCATCCCCGTGACCTACCCGGGCGCGCTCGCCCTCATGCGCGACCTGCGCGGCATGGGGGAGGCTAATGCCGTGCACACCAGGCGTAAAAGCGCCACGCGCCGGGCCACCCTGCTGCGCGCGGCGGCGGTCTACGAGGAAAAGCACGCGGATGCCCAAGGCCGCCTAACCGCGATCTTCGAGGTCATTTACCTGACCGCCTGGGCGCCAGCGCCCGATCAGCCCAAGGCGCTCAAACCTGGCAGCGCGCAAGCCAGCCTCGCCGAGGCGCTGGGCGCGACGAAGCGCCCGGCCGGCGAAAAGGCCAAGCAGGTTCGTCCATGAATCCGGATGTTTTCGAGAAGCTGGAGCAGAGGCTCGGACGTGTCCATGCCAGGCAGCGCCTTGGTATGGAGACGGACGACGAGGCGCGCGTCTTCGGTGGGGGTCTGAATTTTTTTCACATCGAGAACTGGTACTCCGTTCATTCCGTTATTCGAAACGCGCTGAAACTGACCGGCTTGTATTGGCGCGGGCGCCGGAACGCGGAACGGATAGAGGTCAGACGCAACTCAGTTCGCTTGCCCGGCCTGCCCGCGCCTTTCGACGGCTACACCATTCTGCATATCAGCGACATGCATGTGGATATGAATCAGGGCGCCATGGCGCGCCTGATGGAGCTTGTCGAAGGCCTCGACTACGACGCCTGCGTCCTAACCGGCGACTTCCGGGCTAAGACTTTCGGTTCGTTCGATGCAACGATCGAAGGGCTCGCGAGGGTGCGAATCCACCTCAATGACCCGGTCTACGGGGTCTTGGGCAACCACGACACGATCCTGATGGTTCCCGGTATGGAAGAGATTGGGATACGGATGCTGCTCAACGAGGCCGTGACGATCGAACGGGACGGCCAGCGCATTCACATGGCCGGCATCGACGATGCCCATTACTTCCGCGTCGACAACATCGAAAAGGCCGCGGCTCGAATCCCGAACGATGAAGTATCGATTCTGTTATCCCACACGCCCGAGATTTACCGGCAAGCGGCCCATGCCGAGTTCGATCTGCTCCTGAGCGGCCATACCCATGGCGGCCAGATCTGCCTTCCCGGCTCCATCCCGATCACTCTGGACGCGGCCTTGCCCCGGCGCATGGGATCGGGCCCGTGGCAATATTGCGGTATGCAGGGATATACTTCGGTCGGCGCCGGATCGTGCATCGTACCCGTGCGGCTCAACTGCCCCCCCGAGATCACCCTGCATCGTCTCGAACGCCCTTGACCTCTTAGTATGGACGATCTCGGATGCGGAGTTTGTAGAGCAGGCGGGATAGCAAGAGTTCGCCGACGAAAAATACTGCAACGGCCGCCGCGATGTCGATAGCAGTCAAAGAGAGCGCCTCTCGGCAGGCGAGAAGTGGGAGCAACGATTCCGGCACTTGATCGAGACCGAGCGCCTGGCTGCTGGCCGGAAGATTCATGCGGCGTTTCAAGAAGCTGGAAAATAGATCGCCGATCATGGCGGCCGCTCCGACGACCGCCCCGGTTTTCAGGTCAAGACCGATCAGGGGCGCCAAACCAGTGGTGACAACAAGCGCGAAGGCGAGACCGCGTAGCGTCTTGGAAGGTCCGAACAGCGGCCGGCCATCGACGAAGCGGATGCCACAATCGAGGGGATAGGAAAATCGGTTTCCCAAGACCTTCTTCGCGATAACGGGCGCGCCGTTCGCCAGGGCCAGAAGGACCAGGATCTGGAAGACAACAATAACCTGCATGACCTGAGTTTATGTCATGACACGTTGCCGACAAAGCCCGTGGGTGAATAGCCGGACAGGATTGAGGATCGCGCCGGGCGCATCGGCCCTCACCAAGATGTGATAGCGCCGGGACGAATTCGGGATAATTCCTGCTTAGGTATGATGGGCCCCAGAGTCCAAAAAGGATAAGCCGCCATGTCCATACGACGTCTTCTCATCGCCCTGCTGTTGCCTGCCGCGTTGATGTTCCAGGCGCCCGCCGCTTTCGCCGCCAAAGACAGCGTTTACACCGGCACCTTCAGCAGTCTGGCGGTCAGCGGCTACGATCCGGTCGCCTATTTCACCGAGGGCAAGCCGGTCGAGGGTAGTGGCGACTTCGAATATGAGTGGAACGGCGCGACCTGGCGTTTCGCCAACCGAGGCAACCTCGCGGCCTTCAAGGCGAAGCCTGAAACCTATGCGCCCCAGTACGGCGGTTATTGCGCCTGGGCCGTGTCCCAAGGCTATACCGCCTCGACTGATCCCGAGGCTTGGAGTGTGGTGGACGGCAAGCTCTACCTGAATTACAGCAAGGGCATTCAAACCCGCTGGGAAAAGGACATCCCCGGCTTCATCGTCAAGGCCGACGGGAACTGGCCCAAGGTGCTGCAGTAAGAATTTACAATTCAGAGAGATTTTTCGTAAAAGGCGCTGAGCTCTATAGCGTGCGTGCGCATGGCGGCATAAGGGCCGAATGGCCCACACGACCTGAATCCGTTGCGCTCGTAAAACTTGATGGCCGCGTGCTGGTAGACTCCGGTCTCTAGCCGCAAGTACGCGATCCCGGCGTGCCGGGTAGCGGTCTCCATTTCGTTCAGCAATGCTAATGCAACACCGCTGCCGCGTGCCGAGGGCTGGCTATACATGCGCTTCATTTCGGCATATTCGTCATAAATAGCGACGCCACCGCAGCCTGCCGCGGCACCTTTCAGGCGGGCGAGAAAGAAATGAACGCCGGGTTGAAACAAGTCTTCCAACGATAGGGCGTGCTGCTGATCGTCCGAGTAGGAGCCGGTTAAGTCCCGGTCCAACTCTAAGAGCAGGCTCCGCACCTCATTTGTCGGGTTTTCCACTTTTTCGATGGTGATGGTCATGGAATTTCCGGGCGTCCTAAAGCAAATCGCGCAGCAGGGGCACCAGGGGCGCGTCGGCGGGCGGCATGTCGTAGTCGCCGAGCCGCATGGGACGGACCCACTTTAGCTCTTGTCCCTCGCGCCCGCTGGGCGTGCCGCGCCAGGTACGGCACACGTACAGCGGCATGAGCAGGTGAAAATCGGTATAGCCATGGGAGGCGAAGCCGATGGGCGCCAGACAGCTTTGCCGGGTGTCGATGCCAAGCTCCTCTTGCAGCTCGCGCACCACGGCCTGTTCCGGCGTTTCCCCATCCTGGACCTTGCCGCCGGGAAATTCCCACAGGCCGGCCATGGACTTGCCCCCGGGCCGCTTGGCCAGCAGCACCCGGCCATCCCCATCGATCAAGGCCACGGCGCCGACCAGCAACATGGGCTTGGCGGTGGCAACCGCGCGCGCTCCGGCGCCCCAGCAGCCCTCGTCCGTAGCGTCAGGATCGGTAGTCGGCATTGATGTCGATATAGGCGTGGGTCAGGTCGCAGGTCCAGACCGTGGCGGCGCCCCGGCCGACGCCGACATCGGTCTCGATGGAAATGTCCTGGCCCTTCATGTGCCGGGCGACCGGGGTTTCGTCGTAGCCGGGCACCACCAGACCGTCGCGGGCGACCTCGATACCGCCGATGCGGATCGCCAGGCGGTCGCGGTCGGCCTTCTCCCCCGCCTTGCCGATGGCCATGACGATGCGGCCCCAGTTCGGATCCTGGCCCGCGATGGCGGTCTTGACCAGGGGCGAGTTGGCGATCGAGAGGCCGATACGCCGCGCGGCGCGCTTCGAGGCGGCACCGGTCACGGCGATGGTCACGAACTTGCGGGCGCCCTCGCCGTCGCGCACCACCTGATGGGCCAGGTCGCGCAAGAGATCGAACAGCGCCGCCTTGAACGACTTGAGCAAGGGATCGCCGGGGCCGCCGGACACGCGCTTGTGTTTGGCTTGGCCGGTCGCGCACAGCAGCAGGGTATCGCTGGTCGAGGTATCGCTATCGACCGTGATGGCGTTGAAGCTGTCCCCCGCGCCGCGCGTCAGCAAGGCTTGCAGGGTCTTGGCCGGAATCTTGGCGTCGGTGGCCAGGAACGACAGCATGGTCGCCATGTCGGGCGCGATCATACCGGAGCCCTTGGCGATGCCGTTGAGGGTCACAGTCACGCCGCCGATTTCCGCCGTGCGCGTGGCGCCCTTGGGGTAGGTGTCCGTGGTCATGATGGCCTTGGCCGCCGCCGCCCAGGCGCCGCCATGGAGCCCGGCCTTGAGCCCGCGCAGGGCCGCCGTGATCCGATCGTCCGAGAGGCGCTCCCCGATCACGCCGGTGGAGGCGATATAGACCTCCGTCTTCTTGGCGCCCAGGATATCGGCGGTGGCTTGCACCGTGCGTTCGACCGCAGCCAGCCCGTGCGCGCCGGTGAAGGCGTTGGCGTTGCCGGCATTGACCACGATGGCCCGCCCGCGTCCGCCCTTGAGCGCCCGCCGGCACCAAAGCACCGGGGCCGAAGCGGTCTGCGATTGGGTCAAGACCCCGGCGACGGCGGTTCCCGGCGCCAAGGCAAGCAGGCAAACATCGTCGCGCCCTTGATAGCGCACCCCGCAGGCGGCGGTGGCCAGGCCCACTCCGGCGACTCGCGGCAGATTGGGAAAGGCGGCGGGCGCCAAGGGAGAGACTTCTAGGCCCTCCTGGGACATGGCGGTTACTGAGCGGCGGCGCCGGGCGCCAGGCTGGATCCGTCCTCGGTAATCTCGATCTCCGCCGATCCTCGCAGACCGCTGAGCACGGTTTCGACATTGGCGCCGGCCAGTTCCTGGCGCAATTGGGCCTCCATGTCCTCGAAACTGGGCGGCGCCGTCTCGCTCCGGTCTTCAAGCTTTATGATATGCCAGCCGAACTGGGTCTTGACCGGATCCTTGGAATACTGGCCTGGCTCCAGCGCCTGGGCGGCGGTGGAAAATTCCGGCACCATCTGATCGGCGGTGAAGGTTCCCAGATCGCCGCCCCTAGGGCCCGAAGGTCCGGTTGAGTGTTCCTTGGCCAGTTCCGCGAAGTCGCCGCCGCTGTTGAGCTTGGCGATGATATCGCGCGCCGCTTCCTCGTTCTCCAAAAGAATATGCCGGGCGCTAAGCTCCGTCTGTGGCGGGTTGGCGGCCAGGTAAGCGGTGTAGCTGTCTTGAAGCGCGTTGTCCGTGGTCAAGGCGGTGACCGCGCGCTCAATCCAGATATCGCGGATCACGCGCTTTTCCGCCTCCGCCAGGCGGGTCTTGACCTCCTGGTCGTTGGCCAGCCCGTCGGCCATCCCGGCCGCGTAGGCAAGTCTGAAATCGACCAGGCGCTGGACCAGAAGCGGATAAATCTGGGCTAATTGAGATTGATATTGCGGCGGCAGGCTCTGCGCCAAAACGAAAACCTCGGAGCGGAGAATTTCCTCGCCATTGACGCGCGCCACAACCGCGTCGTCCGCGCCGCTGGTTTGCGCGGTTACGGCAAGGGGGACCGCCAACGCGGCCGTGGCGAGGGTTAAAGCGGCGAGGGCGAAGCCGGTCCGGCGGGTAACGCCCTGAAGCGAATGGGGCAAGGGCATGAATATCTCCCTGAAAATTGTTTCCGGCCCGTTCGAGCGTAACACCGCCGCCAAGCCTGGATTAGACCGCATTCTGCATGCTGGGACCAGGGGCGCAAGACCGCCCGCCGGGCCTCCCGCCATGAGAGCCGCCATGGGTGGGCACGGCGTTGACAGATAGGCTTCGGACCCCTATGTGTGACCGGGAAAGCCAACGTTTTCCTGCCCTTAAATCCCATCTTGAGGCACCCCATGCTCGGCGCGCTGGCGAAGCAGCTGTTCGGATCCGCGAACGAAAGATACCTCAAGGGTTTGCGCCCCAAGGTTGCGGCGATCAATGCGCTGGAGCCCGAACTGGAGGCCCTGAGCGACGACGATCTGCGCGCACGGACCTCGGATTTCCGCCAGCGTGCCGCCAAGGGCGAAGAGCTGGACGAGATGCTGGTCGAAGCCTTCGCCACCGTGCGCGAAGCCGCCAAGAGAACCCTAGGTCAGCGCCATTTCGATGTTCAGTTGCTGGGCGGCATGGTGCTGCACAACGGCATGATCGCGGAGATGAAGACCGGCGAGGGTAAAACCCTGGTCGCCACCCTGGCCGTCTATCTGAACAGCCTGGCTGGGCGCGGTGTCCATGTTGTGACCGTCAACGATTACCTGGCCAAGCGTGATTCCGAATGGATGGGGAAAATCTACGGCTTCCTGGGCCTCTCGGCCGGCTGCATCGTCCATGGCCTGACCGACCCCGAGCGCCGCGCCGCTTACGCCTGCGACGTGACTTATGGCACCAATAACGAGTTCGGTTTCGACTATCTGCGCGACAACATGAAATTCCAGCTTGAGGAAATGGTCCAGCGGGATTTCAATTTCGCCATAGTCGATGAAGTGGACTCGATCCTGATCGACGAGGCGCGCACGCCGCTGATCATTTCCGGGCCGGTCGAAGACTCTTCGGAAATGTACGTCAAGATCAATACGGTTATTCCGCGCTTGGAAGCGGCGCACTACGAAAAGGACGAAAAGGCGCGCACGGTGGCGCTAACCGACGAAGGCACCGAAAAGGTCGAGGAACTGCTGCGCGGCGACGGCCTGCTTAGCGAAGGCACGCTATACGATATCGAAAACGTCAGTTTGGTCCATCATGTCAATCAGGCCCTGCGCGCGCACAAGCTGTTTCAGCGCGACACCGATTACATCGTCAAGGACAGCAAGGTTATCATCATCGACGAGTTCACCGGCCGCATGATGGAAGGCCGGCGCTATTCCGAAGGCTTGCACCAGGCGCTCGAGGCCAAGGAAGGCGCGTCGATTCAGCAAGAGAACCAGACCCTCGCCTCGATTACCTTCCAGAACTATTTCCGGCTCTATCCCAAGCTCGCCGGCATGACCGGCACCGCCATGACCGAGGCATCCGAATTCCTCGACATCTACAAGTTGGAGGTGATCGAAGTCCCCACCAACTTGCCGACTATCCGTATCGATAGCGACGACGAGGTTTACCGCACCGGCAAGGAAAAGTTCGACGCCATAGTCACGGTCGTTCAAGACTGCCAGGAGCGAAAACAGCCGGTGCTGGTGGGCACGGTCTCGATCGAAAAGTCCGAGGACCTGTCGGCGGAGTTAAAAAAGAAAAAGATCAAGCACCAGGTTCTCAACGCCCGCTACCACGAACAGGAAGCCGGCATCATCGCCCAGACGGGGACGCCGGGCGCCGTGACCATCGCCACCAACATGGCCGGGCGCGGCACCGATATTCAGCTTGGCGGCAATCTGGACATGCGGACCTGGCAAGAAGCCGACATCATCGAGGACGAAACCGCGCGGGCGAAAAAGATCGAAGAGATCGAGGCGGAGGTCGCCGCCGCGCGCGAGGTCGTGCTGGCCGCCGGGGGGTTGATGATTATCGGCACCGAACGGCACGAAAGCCGGCGTATCGACAATCAGTTGCGCGGTCGGGGCGGGCGCCAGGGCGATCCCGGCGCCTCCTATTTCTTCCTCAGCCTGGAAGACGACCTGATGCGCATTTTCGGGTCCGAGCGCATGGACACCATGCTGCGCCGCCTGGGTTTGCAGGAAGGCGAGGCGATCGTCCATCCCTGGGTCAACAAGGCCTTGGAAAAGGCCCAGCAGAAAGTCGAGGCGCGCAACTTCGATATCCGTAAGAACCTGCTGAAGTACGACGACGTTATGAACGATCAGCGCAAGGTGGTTTACGAGCAACGCAAGGACTTGATGCGCGCCAAGGAAGTCCACGACGCGATCCTGGACATGCGCGAACAGTTGATCGAGGATTCGGTCGGCCGCCACATCCCGGCGGGCGCCTATGCCGAGCAATGGGACGGGCCGGGCCTTCATGCCGAGACTCTGCGGGTCTTCGGCCTCGATCTCCCAATCGCCGATTGGATAGCCGAGGAAGGCATCGCCGACCAGGAAATCCGCGAACGCATCACGGACGTGGTCAACCGCCGCATGGCCGCCAAGACGGCCAACTACGGCGAGGACGTTATGCGCTCGTTGGAAAAGCAGATTCTGCTCATGGTCCTGGACAAGCAATGGAAGGATCACCTTCTGTCCCTCGACCACCTGCGTCACGGCATCGTATTGCGCGCTTATGCCCAGCGCGATCCCCTGAACGAGTATAAGCGCGAGGCTTTCGAGCTATTCGAACGCATGCTCGCCGAGGTCCGCGACGAGGTGACCATGTTACTGGCGCGGGTGGAGTTGCGTGCCGCCGAACCGGAAGCCGTCATGATGCCGCGCGGCGATCAAGTCATGCACGAGACCCGCCAGGATCCCGCCCTGGCGGCGGGCGCCGGTGAGGAGCAGGAAGACGGCGGCGTGACCCCGCCCCCGCCCCCGCGTCCCACCACAACCCGGCGCGCGGCGGCGAAGATCGATCCCGCCAATCCCGCGACCTGGGGCAAGGTGCCGCGCAACGCGCCCTGTCCCTGCGGCACCGGCAAGAAGTACAAGCATTGCCACGGCAAGCTGGCGTAAACGGGTAAAGCGCGTCAGCCCACGCCGGCGCGGCCCATGGCCAGGTATTTTTCGCGCCGCGAAGCGCGCAAGGTTTCGCCGTCCTGGCCCCGCAACTCGGCCAGGTGCTTTTCGATCGCGTCGCCCACCGCTTCGATGGTCTCGCGCTTGCCCCGTTGCGCTCCGCCCAGGGGTTCGCGGATAGATTCGTCGATCACCTTCAGTTTCAGCAGATCCTCGGCAGTCAGCTTCAAGGCCTCCGCCGCGTCTTGGGCGCGCTCACCATTGCGCCACAGGATCGAGGCGCAACCCTCGGGCGAAATCACCGAGTAGATGGAATGCTCCAGCATCAGAACCCGGTTCGCGGTCGCGACCGCTATCGCGCCGCCCGAACCGCCCTCGCCGATAATGACCGAGACGAAGGGAACCCGTAACTCAAGACTGATCTGAATGCAGCGCGCGATGGCCTCGGCCTGACCGCGCTCCTCGGCGCCGATGCCGGGATAGGCCCCGGCCGTATCCACCAAGGTAATGAGGGGAAGTCCGAAGCGCTCGGCCAGGAGCATGAGTCGCTGCGCCTTGCGGTAACCTTCGGGGCGCGCCATGCCGAAATTGTGGCGCACGCGGCTGGCCGTATCGTTGCCCTTCTCCTGGCCCAAGACGACCATGGCGTGGCCCCGTATCCGGCCCAGGCCGCCCAGGATCGCATGATCTTCTCCGAATAGCCGGTCGCCGGCCAGAGGCATGAAATCCTCGACCAGATTGGCGATGTAATCGGAAACGTGCGGGCGTTCGGGATGGCGCGCGACCTGGGTTTTCTGCCACGGCGTCAGCTTGGCGTAGCTCTGGCGCAACATGCGGTCGGCCTTGGTCTGCAGCTTCGCCACCTCCTCGGCGATATTGATCTCGCCGTCGTCGGAGATGTGGCGCAACTCCTCGATCTTGCCCTCTAGCTCGGCGACCGGTTTTTCGAAGTCCAGAAAGGTGTGCATGAAGATTTTCTAGCACGGCGGGCAGCCGTCATACCACGTTCAATTCCTTAAGCTCGCGCCCGGCCGCGATACGGCTGAAGGCGAAGGCGGACAGGTCCAGGGCCCGATATTCGCCGTGCACGATCAATTCGGCCAGGGCGCGCCCGGCGGCCGGGCTCTGCTGAATTCCGTGGCCGCTGAAGCCGTTGCAGAACAGAAAGTTCCCGAACTTGGGATGGGGCCCGAGGATCGCGTTCTGGTCGAAGGTATTGTAATCGTAATGCCCGGCCCAGGCGCCGGTGACCTTAACCGCCCCGAAGGCGGGTATCCGTTTCGCCAGGACCGGCCAAATACTTTCCTCGAAAAGATCGCGATCCGGTTCCAGGTCCGCGCTGTCGGGATCCCGGTCCTCGGGCGGTGAGACGATGGCGATGTGCTGGCTGCCTTCGGGCCGCACCGCAACCCCGCTCGGGTCTATGGTCAGAGGCAGGGGTGGCAAGGACTCCCGGCAATCGAAGACGAAGCTGGTGCGCTTGCGCGGGCGGATCGGCAGTTCAACACCGGCCAGGGCCGCCAAGGCCCCGGCCTGGGGCCCCGCTGCATTGACCAGCGTGCCGCACTTGACTGCGCCGCCCGAGGCCAGGCGGATCCCCGTAACCTGGCCCTGGGCGGTGTCGATACCCGTAACCTCGTCGCGCAGGTACTCGGCGCCCAGGGCCCGCGCCTTACGCGCGAAGCCGTGCATGAGGGCGCTGGGGTCGATCCAGCCCTCGTTACGCGGGCCGAAGGCCCCGGCGGCGATACCCTCGATATTGAGCCAGGGGAAGCGGGATTGAAGCGCGCCGGGATCCAGAAGCTGAACCTCGGCGCCGAGAGAAAGCTGCAGACGCAGGTTGCTTTCCAGGACCGGCCGCCCGGACTCGCTGGCTAAAAACAGATAGCCCTGCTCGCGAAAGGCCAAGTCCGGCGCCGCGCCCGCGACCGCCAGGGCTTCCCCGGCCGTGCGCAGGAACGCGGCGGCATAGAGCGACATGCGGATGTTTTCCGGGGTCGAGAACTGTTGCCGGATCCCGCCCCAGGATAGGGCGGTGGCGCAAGTGGCGTAGCTGGGGTCGCGCTCGGCCACCAGGATGGAGCCATGGAAGTCCGGGTCCGCGCCCAGGAAATAGGCGATGGCGGAGCCCATGATTCCACCCCCGGCGATGACCACATCGGCGTGACGGGTCATGGCGGGTGAGGGTGAATCGTCTTAAAACAGTCCTTCAATCTGACCCTGTTCGTTGAGGTAAATGTTGTTGGCCGAGGGTACGCGCGGCAGGCCGGGCATGGTCATGATGGCGCCGGTGACGGCGACGATGAACTCGGCCCCAGCCGAGAGGCGCAGCTCACGGACCGGCACGGTGAAGCCCGAGGGCGCGCCTTTAAGCTCCGGGTCGGTCGAGAAGCTGTACTGGGTCTTGGCCATGCAGACCGGAAAGTGGCCGTAATCCTTTTGCAGCTCGGCGAAGCGCTTTTCGATCGCGCCGTCGAAGGTAATATCATCGCCGCCGTATATTTTCTGGACCACGGTGCGCACCTTATCGACCAGGGGCATGTCGTCGGGATAAAGCGGTTTGAAATAGGCGGCGCCGGAATCGGCCATCTCGGCGACGTGATGGGCCAGCTCCTCCGTCCCGGCGCCGCCGTTGGCCCAGTGGGAGCAGACTATGGCCTTGGCGCCGAAGCCCTCGGCGGTGGCGCGCACGGCCTCTAGTTCGGCATCGGTATCGGCGCTGAACTGGTTGATAGCGACCACCGTGGGGACGCCGAAGCTTTTGACGTTTTCCAGATGCCGGGCCAGGTTGGCGCAGCCAGCCTTGACCGCCGCGACGTCTTCCTTGCCCAGATCGTCCTTGGCGACCCCGCCGTGCATCTTGAGGGCGCGTACCGTCGCCACGATGACCGTCGCCGCCGGCTTGAGACCGGCCTTGCGGCACTTGATGTTGAAGAACTTTTCGGCCCCCAGGTCGGCGCCGAAGCCGGCCTCGGTGACCACGTAGTCGCATAGCTTCAAGGCCGCCTTGGTGGCGATCACCGAATTGCAGCCGTGGGCGATGTTGGCGAAGGGGCCGCCATGAACGAAGGCGGGGTTGTTCTCCAGGGTCTGGACCAGATTGGGGGCTATGGCCTCCTTCAGCAGCACCGACATGGGGCCCGGACCCTTGACGTCCTTGGCGGTGATGGCTTCGCGCTTGCGGTTTTGGCCGATGACCATCTTGCCCAGGCGCGCGGTTAGGTCGTCCAGATCCTTGGCCAGGCAGAAGATCGCCATGATTTCCGAGGCGACGACGATGTCGAAACCGTCTTCGCGGGCGAAGCCGTTGGCCGTGCCGCCCAGGGAATTGACGATTGAGCGCAGGGCCCGGTCGTTCATGTCCACGACCCGCTTCCAGGCGACCCGGCGGGAATCGATGGCCGGCTCCGTGCCCCAGTAAATGTGATTGTCGATCAGGGCCGAGAGCAGGTTATGGGCGATGCCGATGGCGTGAAAGTCGCCGGTGAAGTGAAGGTTTATATCCTCCATGGGCACGACCTGGGCGTAGCCGCCCCCCGCCGCCCCGCCCTTCATGCCGAAACAGGGGCCAAGCGAGGGCTCGCGCAGGCACATGATGGCTTTTTTGCCGATCCGGTTCAGGCCGTCGCCCAGGCCAACCGTGGTCGTGGTCTTGCCTTCGCCCGCCGGGGTCGGGGTGATGGCGGTCACCAGGATCAGCTTGCCGTCCGGCTTGCCCTCGAGGCCGTGAATGAAATCGGGCGAGATCTTGGCCTTGTGATGGCCGAAAGGAACCAGGGCCTCGGCCGGTATACCTAGCTTCGCGCCAATTTCCATGACCGGCTTCATGGTCGATTCGCGGGCTATTTCAATATCGCTCTTGGGCATGATGGCCTCTTACTCCCTAGACATTATCTTTGACGCGCCTCAAGGCCCGCCGGGTGCGGTGGTTCCCTATTCCCAAGCTTGTCCTTACAGCCTGCAGCCCGGCCCGACTAGCCTCAATGCGCGCTGATCTAAGCGCGAAGCGAAGTTTATGGGTTCAGATGGCGCCGGAATCCCGCGCTTTAGCCGATCTTGATCTGCTTCAGATAATCCGGCTGCGGGATGCCAGCCTTCAGGCGCGGATCGTCCTCTGGGGCGCCGACGACGGTGCTTATAGGCACCACCCCGGCCCAGATATCGAGATCGTAGTCTTCCTCGTCGTCGCCGGGCGGGCCGGTGCGCACCTTGCAGGCGACCTCTTCCAGCTTCATGGAGAGCACCGTTGACGCCTTGAGTTCCTGCTTGTGAACCGGGCGCTGATCGGCCCAGAGGCCCGGCGCCAGGCGTCCTTCGAAGGCTTCCAAGGCCGCCAGTTTTTCGGCCTCGCCGGTGATTTTTTCCGCTTGGCCCAAGGCCACCACCGAGCGGTAGTTGATCGAGGAATGAAAGCCCGAGCGGGCGATGACCAGCCCGTCCATGAGCGCCACCGTGAAACAAGCGTCGATGCCTTTTTCCACCGCCTTCAGCATCTTACTGACCGAGGAGCCGTGCCAGTACACCCGGTCATCCAAACGCCAATAGGCGGTCGAGGTTACATAGGGCTGTCCCTCGATCACGTAACCCACATGGCACAGGAGCCCGGCATCGAGAATTTCATAGACCGTCTTGCGGTCGAAAACGGCACGCTGGAACAGGCGCTTGATCTTGGTCCGCTGTGTCGGCTGAAAATCCGGCAGTTGGGCGTCCTTGGATGAGGTCATGGTTGCTCTGGCCTTTCGTTTCAGGGTTCAGGCGCCAAGCTAACCGCGAAGTGGTTGTATAGAAAGAGCCGCTTTGCGATAAACCATGGAGCCACTTTTCATCAATAACTCTTTCCGGCACTCATGGCCTCTTCCCGATACCTTCGCCGCGCGGCCCCACCCTTCGTACCCTTGACCCTTGTGGCGGGCGCGAAGGCGGGGGCGAAACACCGGCAGCTTTACAATCAAATTCGCGGCCACGTCCTCAGCGGCCGCTTGGCTGGGGGTGTGCGCCTGCCCGCGACCCGGTCCTTGGCGCGCGATCTCGGCTGCTCCCGGAACACGGTGCTGAGCGCCTATGATCTCTTGCTCGCGGAAGGTTATTTGGCGGGGTCGCGCGGGTCGGGCACCTACGTCTCGCGGCTGTTGCCCGACCCTTTCATGGCGCTGGCGGCTGGCGTTGAGGCTGCTGGGCCGAAGTCTCATGGCGGCGGAAGCGCTACCCTGTCGGCGCGCGGGCGGGCCCTGGCGAAAATCGGTTTTCGGCCGCGCGGTCCAGTAGGCGCCTTCATGCTGGGTCCCGATGTCTCGCAAGTTCCCTTCGATGTCTGGGGCCGTATCTTGGGCGCGGCCTGGCGGCGGCCGGTGCCGGCTTTGCCGCACTCTGGCGATCCGGCCGGCTACCGGCCTTTGCGTGAGGCCATCGCCGAGTATCTGCGCGCGACCCGCGCCCTGAGCTGCGATTGGCGGCAGGTGATGATTACCAGCGGGGCGCAGCAAGCGCTCGATCTGGTGGCCCGTGCCTTGCTCGATCCCGGCGACGCGGTTTGGTGCGAGGATCCGGGTTATGCGGGCTTGCGCGGACCCTTGATCGCGGCGGGCGCGCGTCTTGTCCAAATACCCGTCGATGACCAGGGCCTATCCGTGGCCGAGGGCCGCGACCGGGCGCCGAAGGCGCGCTTGGCCGTGGTCGCGCCCTCTCATCAGTTTCCTCTGGGCGTAGTCATGTCCCTTGGCCGCAGGTTGGAGCTTTTGAACTGGGCCCGCTCGGCGGGGGCCTGGATTCTGGAGGACGATTACGACAGCGAATACCGCTATGCCGGGCGGCCCCTTGCCGCGCTTCAAGGTCTCGAGGCGGATAGCGGAGACGGCGCCGGGCGGGTTATCTACGCGGGTACGTTTTCCAAGGTCATGTTTCCCTCCTTGCGCCTTGGCTATTTGGTGGTCCCCAAAGACCTGATCGAGCCTTTGACCCAAGTGCGCGCGGCGCTCGACGATCACCCTTCCGCCGTGGTTCAGCCGGTCTTGGCCGCCTTTATCGCGGAAGGTCATTTCAGCGCCCATGTGCGCCGTATGCGCAGGCACTACGCCGCGCGCCAGGAAGCCCTGCTTGAGGCCGCGCGGCGCTGGCTGGACGGAAAGCTCTTGCTGTCCCCGGACGAGGCCGGTTTGCACCTGGTCGCCCGCCTAACCCCGGCGCTTGGGCGGCGCATGAGCGACACGCAAGCCGCCGCCCGCGCCGCCGGGGCGGGGGTCGCCGTTTCCGCCTTGTCCGGCTACGCGGTCGAGGCCCAATGCGATCCCGGTCTCCTGCTCGGCTACGCCGCCGTGCAGGAGGACGCGATCGAGGACAGCGTCATCAGGCTGGCCAAGGCTTTAGATGGCTAGGTCATAGACTCAATTACGGGTGTTGCGGCTGGCGATCGCTTCTTCTGTATCGTTATTTTCATTATTGCGGAAATATGGAAATATGCTAATATGGTGGAAACCACGAGTATATTCTTATGTCAAAATCTTCAGGGATATTTCGCCGTGCGGGGTGGCTGTTCCTTGCGGCCCCTTTTTTCGGTATTTCGACAGGCGCCCTGTTTCCACTTGTTGCCCTGGAACTTAACCGCCTGAGTTTTGGTGAAGCATTTGTTGGTTCCGTGACGTCGCTCTATTACACCGGTTCGGTGATGGGCGCGCTCACTTATGGCTGGGTTTTGAACCGCGTTGGTTACAAGGCCGCATTCTTCGCCATGTCCATGCTTGCAGGCGTGGCTACTTTCGCGTTGACCCTATTTGACGATCCATATGTATGGCTCGGCCTTCGCTTCCTTGGTGGTTATGCCCTTGGCGGTTACTACATCGTGGTTGACAGTTGGGTGCCGGCGCTCGCCACCCGGAAAACCCGTGGGCGGCTGTTCGCCGGATTTGAAACGCTGCGCCTGCTGGCAACCGCAATCGGTCCCTCGCTCATCGTCGTAGGGGCAACAACGACGAGCTTCACACTGGTTGCGATCGGCTATGCGGTTTCCTTCGTGCCCGCGCTGTTCAATGACGCCCCGAACCCAAAGACAAAAGCCCGCAGGCTTTCAAGCGGAATAACAGGCTTGGCTCGGTGTTTCCCCTTTGCGCTCGCGATTGCTTTCTGCGGCGGGATCGCCAATGCCAGTTTTTACAGTTTGAGTGCGGTATACGCACATGCCTTAGGCTACGACACCGTCCCCATTGCCCTATTCGTTGGCATCGTTCTTGTCGCTCCGGCTGTTACCGCGATTCCCATCGGCGCTCTCGCGGATCGTTTTGGGCGCATGCCGGTCGCCATGTTCATAGCGGGACTCTCGGTGTTGGCTTGCGGTTTTGTTTCCCTCATGCACCCCACGTCATTCTGGACGGTCACCGCGGCAAGCGTTGTTGCCGGTGGTTGTCTGGTTCCCCTCTACGTGCTCGGCCTCAGCCGCATCGTCGATGCCGTGGGAGGGCGGAACGTCATCTTGGCGGCGACCGCAGGTTTACTGGCTTATAATGCCGGGGCCCTTTGTGGGCCTATTGCAGCCGGGTTCGCTATGGAGCGGATCGGCCCGACCGGTTTTTATGTTTTTCTCGGTGTCGTCGCCTCGGCCGCAACCCTGTTGGCCGTCGCAGACATGTACCTGCCGCATTGCTGTCCGGAGAAGACTGAATTGGTTTCCGCGTGTTGAGCTAAGTTTCGTGTATGCGATCGCGGCCAAATCGGTCGAGAGCATGACGGCAATTAGTCCCGGTCGATGCGGCATGCGTAGCAATTATTCAAGGACGAGCGTACGTGCACGTAACGCACGTCGTCGCGCTTGAAAATTATAGCCGCGGCATCGCGCATATCTATTGGGGGGACGTGCTGGCCGGTTCCATAAACGATCCGGTCATCGGCGCCATAACCTTTGAGGAGATAACTTTCGTACTTGAGATAAATTTCGGGTGTGCGCCCGTTTTCCTCGTAACGCGCGCAGGGCTCGGCATGCAAAAAGATCGGGCCGGTTTCGGCATAGGGCTGCGCCTCGGGAAACGGCCGGTAGGCGAGGATTAGATAGGAGTCACCCTCGGCGACTTCTTGCTGGCAATGCCGGCAGGGTACGCCGACGCCATTAGAAACGTGGACTTCCGGCTCTTGTCCGTTGGCGTCGAGGCCGCCTGCCCAAAAAGCCTCGGCCTCTTTACTGGGCATGGAGAAAAAACGAACCTGGGTCATGAACTTAGCTCCTTTGGGGGGTTAGTTCAGGAAAAGGTGACCTTAGGCCGTGTTCATATCCATCCGAGTCTTGCGAAGTTAAGGATCAGGGCGCGCGCAAAGAAAAAGACCGGCGTTCCCGCCGGCCTCTTTGAAGCTTCAAACCTGCTGGAAATTCAGCGGTTCTGCCGGTTCTCGATCAGGTCCGTCACCACGCTGGGGTCGGCCAGGGTCGAGGTGTCGCCCAGGTTGCCGTACTCGTTCTCGGCGATCTTGCGCAGGATGCGGCGCATGATCTTGCCCGAGCGGGTCTTGGGCAGGCCCGGCGCCCATTGGATAAGGTCCGGGCTGGCGATGGGGCCGATTTCCTTGCGCACCCACTTGACCAAGTCCTTGCGCAAGTCGTCGGAAGGTTCTTCGCCCATGTTCAGGGTCACATAGGCATAAATGCCCTGGCCCTTGATGTCGTGGGGATAGCCGACCACAGCCGCCTCGGCGACCTGGTGATGGGCGACCAGGGCGCTCTCGACCTCGGCGGTGCCCATGCGGTGGCCGGAAACGTTAAGCACATCGTCCACCCGGCCGGTAATCCAGTAATAGCCGTCGCCGTCGCGCCGGCAGCCGTCGCCGGTGAAATACTTGCCGGGATAGGTGGTGAAATAGGTCTCCACGAAACGGTCGTGGTCGCCGTAGAGAGTGCGCATCTGTCCCGGCCAGGAATCGGCGATACACAAGTTACCCTCGCACGCGCCTTCGAGAACCTTGCCGTCGGCATCGACAATGACCGGCTTGATCCCAAAGAAGGGACGGGTGGCGGAGCCCGGCTTGAGCGGCGTCGCGCCGGGCAGGGGGGTAATCAGGATGCCGCCTGTTTCGGTCTGCCACCAGGTATCGACGATCGGGCACCGCTCGTTCCCCACCACTTTGTGATACCACATCCAGGCCTCGGGATTGATCGGCTCCCCAACGCTGCCCAGGATGCGCAGGGAGCCGCGGTCGGTTTTCTTCACCGGCTCGTCGCCCTCGCGCATCAAGGCGCGGATCGCGGTTGGGGCGGTATAGAAAATATTGACCTTGTGCTTGTCGCAGACCTGCCAAAAGCGCGAGGTATCGGGGTAATTCGGCACCCCCTCGAACATCAGCGTCTGGGCCCCGTTGGCCAGCGGCCCATAAACGATGTAGCTGTGTCCCGTGACCCAGCCGACGTCGGCGGTACACCAATAAACCTCGCCGTCATGGTAATCGAATACATATTCATGGGTCATGGAGGCGAAAACCATATAACCGCCGGTGGTGTGGAGCACCCCCTTGGGCTTTCCGGTCGAGCCCGAGGTATAGAGAATAAACAGCGGATCCTCGGCATTCATGACTTCCGCCGGGCAATCGGTAGAGGCGGCGGCGCAGACCTCGTGGTACCAAACGTCGCGGCCGTCCTTCATGTCGATGGCGCCGCCGGTCCGTTTGACCACGATGACCTTTTCCACATGATCGATGCCCTCGACCGCCTTATCGGTATTGGCCTTGAGCGGAATCTTGCGCCCGCCGCGCAAGCCCTCGTCGGCGGTGATGACGAAATTGGAGCGGCAATCCTCGATCCGCCCGGCCAGGGCGTCGGGCGAAAAACCGCCGAAGACGACCGAATGCACGGCGCCGATGCGCGCGCAGGCCAGCATGGCGTAAGCGGCCTCGGGGATCATGGGCATATAAAGGGTCACCCGGTCGCCCTTCTTGACCCCCATGTCCTTCATGGCGTTGGCAAGGCGGCATACCTCCGTATGGAGTTGCCCATAGGTGATGGTTTTGCTGTCGGCGGGGTCGTCGCCTTCCCAGATGATCGCGGTATCGTCCTTCTTGGCCGGCAGATGACGGTCGATGCAGTTGTGGGCCGCATTTGTTGTGCCGTCGGCGAACCACTTGATGTGCACGTCGCCTGGCCCGTAGGAGACATCCTTGACGGCTGAATATGGCTTGAACCAGTCAATCCGCTTGCCGTGCTCGGCCCAGAATTCCTCCTGGGCGCTGACCGACCGCTCGTACATCTTGAAATACTGGCCTTCGTCGCACAGAGCCTTGGACGCGGTATCCTTCGGAACCGGAAAAACAAGGTTTTCAGACATCTTGGGCACTCCCATTCTCGAAACCTTTGGCTAGGCGGCATCGCCGGCCAAGGCGCCAATTATTAATCCTGTAATTATTTACGGATTTAGGCTCTCCGCACAAGCGCGCGAGTGAACGATTAGGCACCGGTTCCGGTCAATCATGCCCTTAATGCGTGTATTAATACACGATTCATACAACCTATATAAATTTATCATCCCGCGCCGGCGTGTCGAGGATTCATGTCAAGTATCAGCTTGGAAGCGCTTAGTATTCTTGTTGTCGACGACAACAAGCACATGCACATGGTGGTTAAGGCGATTCTCAACTCCATGCGTATCAAGAACATCCGCTTCAGCGACAACGCGGCGGACGCCTTCATGGAATTGCGCAATTGGCACCCCGACATCGTCATCACCGACTGGGCCATGGAGCCGCTGGACGGTTTGGATTTCGTCCGCCTGGTACGTAAGGGTGCGGACAGTCCCAATCCTTACGTCCCGATTATTCTCCTGACCGGTCATACCGAGATGCACCGTGTTTTCGAAGCGCGCGATTCGGGCGTCAATGAGATTTTGGCCAAACCGATCTCCATCAAGTCGCTCTATTCGCGCCTGGTTTCCATCATTGAAAGCCCGCGGCCCTTCGTGAAGTCGAAACGCTATTTCGGGCCCTGCCGCCGCCGTAATAAGGATCCCAACTACTCAGGCCCGGAACGCCGCGAAGACGCGGAATTAAGCGATAACGTCGCGTAACGCCAAGGACCGCCGAGCATGAGTGACGAGACGCCGCAAATCATCAAAGTGCCCAACCTGTTGCGTGCCAAGATAGGCAACAAGCCGGGCCTGGACCTGAACCAGATCGTCAAGCAGGCCGAGGCCGCGCTGGATGACATGTCGGACCAGTACGAAGACTGGATCAGCGACTATCTTAAAACGATCAACGCGGCCATGAACAAAGCCCAGGCCAGTGTTCCGCCGGACCCGGACGCCATCGCACAGATCCGAAAGGTCAGTCACGAGGTAAAAGGGCAAGGGCAGACCCTAGGCTATCCCTTGCTGACCCAAGTCGGCCACATGCTTCATGGCTTTATCGATCGTGACGAAGCCTGTGCGGCGCGCAATCTGGACTTGATCGCCGCCCATATCGATTTCATGAACCTGGTGGCTCAAAACCAAGTCCGCGGCGATGGCGGGCCGCAGGAAGAGGCGCTCCTGGCCGCTCTCGGCGAGGCCGTGCGGAAACTCTCGAAGAGCTAAATACCTAGAGCTCTTTCCGATGGACCCATCGAATGGGTCCGTAGGATCGAAAAAAGGGCTCTAGGCCTCGGTCTGGCCCATGGCGCAGATCTTGCGCCATTCACCGGCGCCTATGGGCAGGACCGATAGGCGCGATTGGCGGACCAGGGCCAGATCGCTCAACTCAGCTTCCTGCTTGATCTGGGCCAGGGTTACCGGCGCGGCGAAGGGCCTGACCGCCTTGACATCGACCATGCCGAAACGCCCCTTGGCGTCGGTATGGTCGGGGTAATACTCCTTGACCACTTCGACAATACCGACCACGCACTTGTCCTTGACCGAGTGATAGAAGAAGGCCCGGTCGCCCAGCTTCATGGCCTTCATGTTGTTGGAAGCCTGATAGTTGCGCACGCCGTCCCAATGGGTCGTGCCGTCGGCGGTTAAATCGTCCCAGGAGTAGCTGCCGGGTTCCGACTTCATCAACCAATAGGCCATGTTTCGTCCTTTGCTCGCGCAATTGTTACGATTGTCTTCGTGCAAGATCACCGGCGACAGTGTTAGCCCTTTTCCCGATGAGAGAAAACCGCCGTATACTGGCCGGGTCGAAATGGGGCTCGTTAACCATACTGTGCCTGGCCGAAGTGGCGGTCATGGCCTTGTGGTTTTCCGCCTCCGCCATCGTTCCCGCGCTCAGCGCCGAATACCGGCTCGACGGTTTCGCCAAGTCCCTTTTCACCAGCAGCGTCCAGGCCGGTTTCGTCGCCGGCAGCCTGACCAGCGCGGTTCTGGGCTTGGCCGACCGGATCGATCCCCGGCGCTTCTTTCTGGTCAGCGCCCTGATCGCCACAGCCGCCAATGGCGCCCTGCTTCTGGTCGAGCCCACGTCCCTCTGGGTCGTGGGGTTTCGCTTCGCCACCGGGGTGTGCATGGCCGGGGTTTATCCGGTCGGCATGAAGATCGCCGCGACCTGGGCCCGTGGCGGCGCCGGCGGCGACATGGGTCTTTTGGTTGGGCTGCTGGTCGGGGGCCTGACTCTCGGCTCCGCCGCGCCGCATCTCTTCAGCGCCTTGGGGGGCATCGATTGGCGCCTGACCCTGGCCTTGGCCTCCCTGTCCGCGCTGCTGGGCGGCTTGGCCATACTGGCCGTGGGCCTGGGCCCGAACGTTCAAGCGGCTCCGCCTTTCAAACCGGGCTTTGTGCTCTGGGCCTGGAAGATCAAGCCGGTCCGCCTGGCCAATTTAGGCTACCTCGGCCACATGTGGGAGCTGTACGCCATGTGGGCCTGGGTCGGGGTCTTTCTACATGCCAGCTTTGCCCAGACCCTGGCGCCGGATATCGCGCCCTTCGCGGCCAAGCTGGCGACCTTCGCCACGGTCGGTATCGGCGCCATCGGCTGCCTGGCCGGGGGTATCTTCGCTGACCGCCTTGGCCGCACGACCTTGACCATGCTGGCCATGGCGGTCTCAGGCACCTGCGCTGCCACCATCGGTCTTTTTTTTGCCGGCCCGCCCTGGCTCTTGCTTGCCATCTGTCTGATATGGGGGTTTAGCATCGTCGCCGACTCGGCTCAGTTTTCGGCCTCAATCGTCGAGTTGTCGAACCGCTTCCTTGTCGGCACCATGTTGACGCTTCAGACCGCGCTCGGCTTTACGCTCACGCTCATCACCATTCACCTGATGCCCATATGGATCGAGGCCCTAGGCTGGCGCTGGGCCTTCATGCCCCTGGCCTTCGGCCCTTTCCTGGGGGTCTGGGCCATGGCCCGCCTGCGCGCCCATCCGGAGTCCTCGCGCCTAGCCGGAGGGCGGCGATAGAACGCTTTTCCCGTCCCCTCTAGCGCGCCGTCTTAGCCAAGAAGGCGATCAGGTCGGCGCGCTCCAGCGGCTTGAGCCGGGCGTGGAACTCGATATAGCCATCGAGATCGGGGGCGGTCCAGGCCGGGCCGGGAATCTCGTACACAAAGCGGTAGGGAAAATCCACAGCCGCGCCGGGCGGCCGGGTCAGCAACCCGGCCAAATGCGGGCCCCGGCGCACGCGCTCGCTCACGGTGGCGGACTCCGCTTGGGAAAGGGCCGGTTCCCAGGGATGGCGTTCCAAGGCGCGGGTGATTTCCCGGTATCGGTCTTTGGCGGGCGCCTTGGCGGCGGCCTCGCGGACCAGGCTATGGCAATACGCGCACTTGGCGTTGTACAGGCGCTCGCCCGCGACCGGATCGCCCAAGTCGAGGTCCATCCCCGTGCCCCTTGTCGCCGCCTGCAGAAAGGCGATGGCATCGGCACGCAACCGCGCTTCGCCCAGGCGGTGAATCTCCAGGTAGGAATGGAGGTGTTCCGGGGTCCATCTGGGGTCGGCCCGAGTCCAAACCATGCGGTAGGGGAATCCCTCGACCGCGCCGTAGCGGCGCTGCAGCAACTTGGCCAGATGCGGCCCGCGCTTGCCCCGCGCTTCTGGGTCCAGGCTATGGCACTCGGCGCAATAAGCCTCGAAAACCTCTCGTCCGGCCGCGGCGTTGCCCGCCGGCCACTCAGCCGCCCACGCCGGGGTCAGGGTGTAAGTGAGGAAAAACAGACCAAGCAACAACCGCCTCATGCCGTCCCTCCAGCAAGCCAAGAAACACGCGCGAAGATAGTATCGCGCTCCGGCGCGTCTGCTGCCTTGCGCTATATCAAGTCCGCGAAGTTGGGAAAATACAGCTAGGTTTCAGACCCGGCGAAGGCCGGCCCGCGTCACCGGAAAACATAAATCGGGCTTGACCAGATGAGGTGGCCGTCTTCTTGCGTGATCGCCAGATAGATCGCGTTGTCGCCTTGGCCGCGCAGCTTTATATGCCGACTTAGGGTGAATTCCCGGTGCGGGTTATCGTCCGGCATGCGGAAGACGCGAATGCGCCGTCCGATACCGCCGGCCTCGAAGGCTTTGTCTTCGAGGCCGATCTCGGCAATGGGTATTTCCGCTTGCACCAGGGCCGTGCCGATTGTCAGGGTTCCGCTTCGGGCATCGCCCAGCCAGGCATCGAAGCCGCCGAAGCCGCCGGTTGTCAGAGCGGTCCATTCAAGGCGGTCCCGCCTTGGCCGCTCGAAGCGCTTGTCCAGGTTATAGCGGTTGATGGGCTGGGTTTTATCGAAGCTGTTGCCGCTCAAGACCGCGTGACCGTCCCACAGGGTCTCGCGGCCCCGGCCCCGGTATTCGGAGCCTTCCCAGATGACCCGGATACGCCGCCCAAGATCCGCTTCGCCATAAGGACGGTAGGTTTCCAAAACGTCCAATCCATTGCGGATCTCGATGCGCTCGATCGGCGCGGAACCATGCAGGCCAATGCGCAACTCAAGCGAGGTTTCGGACGAACGAAGGATATCGCCCATCATGGCGGTTTGGGTTTGCCTCGAGGCGCAGGGGCCGAGATTGGGATCCTGGTCGAAAATCTCGGCCGCGCTGTCGAAGTGCGCGCTGACCTCCAGGTGCATGCGGCACCCGGTGGTGCCATAGTGATGGCGCTTGCGCAGGGAGTCGAGCAGGCCGGCGCGATCGAATGTGGGGGCCAGCATACAGGTCAGGCCGCCATAGGCGCCGAACTTGGTGGCGCCGGGATGGCTGGCGCCGGGCCGGCCTTTGTGCCCGTCGGAATTGGAAACGATGCCGACGCGGTATCCTTGTTCCAGGGCGTCTTCCAGTAACCATTCGAAGGTGCCCCAGGCGGAGTGCACCTCGACCGAGCGTTCAAGGCGAATATCGTGCGCCATCTTGATATCGGCGTAGCGTCCGCCGATGTGCGCGAAGACCACGCAGTCCTCGCCCTTCAATCGCGCGAAGAGCTCGGCGGCGGTGTGGGCGTCGCTGTCGATGTCGGAGAGATCGTCGATCAGGGCGTGAGAAGAGCGGTAAATATTCCGGCCTTCCTTCATGTACAGCACGTTGCGGTCACCGCCCATGCCGGTATTACCGGACCACTCGTAGCCGGGAAAAGCGACGAAGCGGCCCGGCTGGTCGAACTCCGCCGTTAGCTCGTTCAGGTGGTTCCAAAAAGGCGTGGTGATCTGAAAGTCGTTGCCCTGGTGCGATACCGCGTCGAGAAATGCTTTATCGCGGGCAAAAAGGTGAAAGTCGCGGGCCGAGTTGGTGCCGATCGTCTCCTCCGACTGGCCGTGCAAATCGCCCCAATAGGGCAGAAGCGCCGCTTCCAAGACAATTCGAAGAGGATTGGAGTCGGCGCAAACTTGGCCCTCTTCATCGATCAGACTGACGATCACATCTCCCGCTTCGGCACAGCGCAGATTGTCGAGCACAAGGGTGAACTCACCCTCGGGGATGCTCACCCGCTCGGGCAATCCCTCCAGCGGGCAAGAAGTCCGCAAACGGAATTCGTGCAGGCCCCGGTCGCTTGGGTTGCCCCAGGCATCCTCGCCCTTCAGGCATAGGCGAAAGGCTTCGCCCGCCCGCCGCATGCTCGGCAAGATGGCCTTCCAGCGCACCGGCGCGCCGGCCACGATGCGGATTGCCGCTTGTTCGGGCAATTCCACGTAATTGTAGGTCGCTATGGCGTCTACCAGAACACGAAACTCGAATGTATCTTCGCAAAAGGTTTGCAGGCGTATGCCGGGGCTGCCCTGGCGCCGGTCGCCGAAACGCACGATTATCCGGTCGCCTTCGCGCAGAAAACCCCGTACGACCTTGATGTAGAGTGTTTTGTCCCAGGGCCGAATATTACTTTTCATGTCGTAATCGGCGTGGAGAACAGCGCCATTGGAGGCTTCGACGCTGATATAATTAGGCGCCTTGGGGTCGGCGAATTGGGGCCGGCCCATATCGCTGGCGAAGCGATGCACGACCTTGATCGAGCCGGTGTCGTCGATACCGAAGGTTCCGGCGGTGTAAGTGAGGGTGAATTCCTGAAACGAACCGGCGGCGAAGTCGCCTTGCGGCTCCACCCTCGCCGTGCCCATGCGTTCCGGAAGATAAGTCGAGTGCGGCATGGCGATCTCCCGCTAGGCGCTGATGCGTATCCGTCCCATCCTCAGTGACCGGCGGAGTTAACGCAAGCCGGCCCGCCCCGATAAACCGGGCGCGGGCCGACTGTGGTGTCTTGAGGTTGTGACTATAGGGCCGGTTACGCCGCCTTGGTGGCCTTGGTGGCCAATTTCTCCAGAACATGCTGCGGCGATGATTCGCCGTAGGGATCGCTCTCGCAATTGTCGGAAAAGCCGGGCTCTTCGAACCATTCCTCAAGCGTGCCGTCATTGACGATCGCGGCGTAACGCCAGGAACGCATGCCGAAGCCGAGATTGTCCTTGCACACCAGCATACCCATCTTGCGGGTGAATTCGCCGGAGCCGTCGGCGATCACCTGTACGTTCTTCAGGTTCTGCTGCTTGGCCCAGGCGTTCATGACGAAGGCGTCGTTGACCGATAGGCAATAGATCGCGTCTATGCCCTTGGCCTTGAATTCGCCGGCCAGCTTCTCGAAATCGGGCAACTGAAAGGTCGAGCAGGTCGGGGTATAGGCGCCGGGCAGGGAAAACAGCACCACGCGCTTGCCCTTGAAGAAATCGTCCGTGGTCTTGTCTTCCCAGCGGAAGGGGTTATCGCCGCCGATGGATTCGTCGCGCACCCGGGTCTTGAAGGTAACTTGGGGAAGGGTTCTGCCGATCATGCCTAGTACTCCTGGCTTTGAATTTTACGAAAGCCGCATTATGCGAACTGGAATTATTCTAATATAATCATTAGGCGACCGTTTTCAAGGGGAAAATCTATAATAATGATAGCCCTGCGGAAAATGCGGCTTCGTGACATCGCCATAAGGCGAAAACCGCGGCAACCGGCCATGGGAAATTAAATGTCGTTCTTGAGGTCAATCTCTTATATTAGATAATACTGTTATTACATATGGCGGATCCCGGGCGCTTTCCGCGTTTCGCGAGCAGGAAAAGATGGAGGAACTCATGGCGAGCTTAGTGCGCCTCATAGGACGACCGATGGTCATGTTTGGGTCTTTACTGGCTGTCTTGTTAGGGTTTGCCGCGCCCGGCTTGGCCGGCCCACCCCAGGCGCCCTTCGGCGATAAGGTCAGCGCGGCCATCTTCAATTATAACCGTGCCACGCCGCACATCGCTACCTCGGGCACCTACGGCGCGGGCGCGGTCGGGGAGGTCAAGGCGCTCGGCTTCGCCACGGTGATTGAGTTGCGCGGCGCGGATGAAAAGGGCGTGGACGCCAACGCCATGGCGGCCAAGGCCGCCGGCCTGACCTACATACAGATCCCGGTCACGACCCGGGCGCCGAGCGACGAACAGGTGCGCCTCTTTGCCCGCGCGGTCGAGAACCCGGCGAATTTTCCTATCCTGGTCAACTGCGTCTCCGCCAATCGGACCGGCGCCATGTGGGCGCTGTACCGCGCCCAAGCTGGCGTGCCTGCCGAGATCGCGGTTGAGGAAGGGCGCACCGCCGGCCTAAAAAGCCGCGAACCCGCGGTTCGCGCGCGTCTGGGCCTGCCGGCCTTGAAGCAGTAGGAAGCGGCCCATGTCCGGCACCCCGCGCCCCTACTGGCATCCGCTCACCGCCGGCATATTGCTCGGCCTGGTTCTCTTCGCCACCTTCCTGGTAACCGGCCACGGCCTGGGCGCCAGCGGTTTCTTCACCCGTCTGGCGGCCGCCGCCGGTGTCTGGGTCCTGCCCGAGGCAACGGCGGCGAATTCCTATCTGGGCGGCTTCGCCAAAGGCATGCCCTTGGCCGGTTGGATCACTTGGGAGGCGATCGGCGTTATCCTGGGCGGCCTGATAGGCAGCCTTTCGAGTGGCCGCTTCAAGGCCAAGATCGAACGGGGGCGTGAAACAACGCCGGGCCGGCGGCTCGCATTTGCTTTCGCCGGCGGTGTTCTGGTCGGCATGGGATCGCGCCTGGCGCGCGGCTGCACCAGCGGCCTGGGGCTTTCGGGCGGCGCGACCCTGGCGGTCGCCGGGTTCGTATTTTTGATCTTCTTTTTCGCCGCCGGTTTTTTGACCATGCGTTTTGCTCGGAGGGAATGGCAATGACCTGGCCGCTTTACGACGGCGGGTTCTGGCCCGCCTTGCTACTAGGCCTGCTGTTCGGTTTGGTGCTTGAAGGGGCCGGTTTCGGCAGCCCGCGCAAGCTGACCGCGCAGTTCACCTTGCGCGATTTCGCGGTGATCAAGGTCATGTTCACCGCCGTCATCGCCGCCGCCGCCGGCCTGTGGCTGGCGGAAGCCAGCGGGATTATCGGCGCCAATAGCGTCTATACGCCGACACTCTTCATTTGGTCGATCGCCCTGGGCGGCGCCCTGGTCGGTGCCGGTTTCGCCCTGGGCGGTTATTGCCCCGGCACCTCCAGCGTCGGCTTGGCCAGTGGCCGCCTGGACGCGCTGGTTTTCATGGCCGGAATGGTCGCGGGGGTCGCCGTTTTCGCCGGGGTCTTCGATTGGATCGAGCCGTTCTACCGCGCCGGCAAGGGCGCGCCGCGGCAAAGCCTCGATCAGCTTCTGGGCGTGCCGGGGATCGTGATCATCCTGGCCATGGCGGCCATGGCCGCGGCCGCGTTCTATTTCGGGAGCAAACTGGAAGCCCGCTTCGGCGGCCCGGTTCAGGCCTCGGAGGACTGATACCAAGGGCGCTATCCGGCCCCTACTCCTCCAGCAAGCTCGCGACCTTCATGGCCACGCCCATGGAGCCCTCGATCTTCAGCTTGCCAAGGGTGTAGGCCATCATGGGGTTGAGGCCGCCGGCCATGAGCTTTTCCATATTATCGGCGGATAAGCGGATGATGCAGGCCGGTTCGCCCGTCTCGTCTTCCAAGACTGGTGGGTGCTGCGTTCCGTCAACGGCAACGATGCCATCGTCCCCCATGTCGAACGCGACCCGGTAGCCGAAGCCGGCGAAATCGTTTAGGCGGGACTTCAAGGTCCGCAGAATATTCTCTTGGCTCATCGCGCGTGTTCCTTCTTTCGGCTCGCTTGGGCTTCGGCCGCCAGCGCTTCCTGACGGTGACGGTTATAGGCAACCAGGGCCCGGCGCAGCGGTTTGCCGATCAGGGTTTTGGGAATTTCATCGACGAATTCGACCTTACGCGGCACCTCGAAAGGCGCCAGGCGCTCCTTTAGGAAAGTCCGCAATTCCGATGCTGTCAGGGTCACCCCGTCCCGCAGCACGACGAAGGCCTTGACGACCTCGCCCCGGTGCCTGTCCTCGACTCCCGCGACCGCGGCTTCGGCGACCGCTGGATGCAGCATGACCGCTTCTTCGACCATGCGCGGGTAGACGTTGAAGCCGCCCGAAATGATCAGATCCTTGATCCGGTCGATCAAGTAAACATAGCCGTCCGAATCCAGGTAGCCGACGTCGCCGGTGCGCAAGCGTCCTTGGCTAAGCACCTGCGCGGTCTCGCTCTCTTGGTTCCAGTATCCAGTCATGACCTGGGGACCGGTTACGCAAATCTCCCCGAGTTCGCCCACGGGCATGGGCTGGTTCGGATTCTCGATCGACACGACCTCGATAACCGTGCCGGGCAAAGGCAAGCCGGCGGAATTGGTTTTACCGGAATCCGTGAAGGGATTGATCGTGCAGACCGGTGCGGCTTCGCTGAGACCGTAACCTTCGACCAGCATGCAGCCGCCGATTTCCTCGAATTCGGTCTTGATGGCATAGCTTAGGGGGGCGCCGCCGGAGATGCAGAATTTCAGGCTCTTCAGGCTGTATTTTTCGAGTTCACGAAAGGCGTTGATCGCCGAATACATGGTCGGCACGCCCATGAGGATGCTTGGCTTTTCCCGCTCGATGACGCCCAGCGCCTCGCTGACCTTGAAGCGCGGCAAAAGCAAGAGCTCCGCGCCGCAGGATATGCCGACATTCATGACGCTGGTCATGCCAAAGACGTGGAACAAAGGCAGGACCGCGAGGATGCGCTCTTCTCCCGGCACCAGGTCGGGCACCCACATCAGGGTCTGCGCCGCGTTGGCGCTTAAATTCGCGTGGGTTAGCATGGCGCCCTTGGGCGTTCCCGTGGTGCCGCCGGTATATTGCAGAACCGCCAGGTCGCGAAGGGGATCGATCTCGGCCGGAGCCGGCTTGCCGTCGTTAGCGATCAGTTTCGCGAACTTTATGTGGGCCTCATCGCTGGGAATCGAGGCGACCTCGCGGCGTTTGAACAGGGCGAATAGCGCCCGCTTGTGGAGACTCAGCGCCCCGCCCATGTCGCATACCACGACCCTCTCTAGACAGGTTTGCTCCAATTGCCGGGCGACCTTGGGGTAGATCATGCTGAGATTCAAAGTCACCATGATCCGGGTGCCGGAATCGCCGATCTGGCGGGCAATCTCCGGCTCGGCGTATAGCGGGTTGAAATTGACGACCGTGCCGCCGGCCTTGAGCACGGCATAGTGGCAAATCACGTAGTAAGCCGAATTGGGCAGGAACAGCCCGACCCGGTCGCCCTTGACGATGCCCAGTTCTTGAAACCCCTTGGCGGCCTTGGCGACAAGCTCGCCGACCTCGGCATAGCTATAGCGCTTGCCCAGGAACTCCAGGCATGGGCGCTGGGGCCAGGTTCGCACCGCCTGGTCCAAAATCTCAGGAATGGGGCGAATCGGGATTTCCGCGTCCCAGGACAAGCCAGGCGGATAGGCGCCTTCCCAGGGATAGGGCCGGGGGGAAGCGGCCTGAGTTGACGCGCCCTGGTCCGGCCGAGGCCGAAACCCCGCCAATAAGGCGGTCAGATTGTTGCGTATTCCAGCCCAAAACCTAGACATCTCGCGACCTTCCGGTTCCCGCGCGGCTGATCTGGGGGGCGTGACTGGAACCCTAATTTGCTGCACCGCACAAAGCAATACGCGCCCTCAGGTAATCGTACCCGAACAGCTTCTAAATAATTGGTAATGGAATGGTTGAAACGTCGTGTGTCTTGGCGCGATTACTTCGCCGGGTCTTAGGCCTCAGACCGCCAGGCCCAGGGCCTGTTTATAGAGGTCCAACAGCTCTTCCTGCTCCTCCCGGTCGGCGCTATCCAGCTTTCGCAGGCGCACCACCTGACGCATGGTCTTGGTATCGAAACCGTTGCCCTTGGCCTCGGCGTAAACCTCGCGGATATCGGCCGTCAGGGCCGCCTTTTCCTCTTCCAGGCGCTCGATCCGCTCAATATAGGAGCGCAGTTGCTCGGCCCCGATTCCCCCGACATCGGTCATAACTAAATTCTCTCCATGGTAGCTGGCTAAAAACGATCGATGGGCGCGAGAGACTACCCGCGCGCCCGCCGCGTTTCAACGCCGCCGGCCTGTGGAAAAGTTCCTAAGCGTGATCCGGGTGCGACTTCAGAAAAGCCGCCTTCTGCTCGGCGCTTGCCTCGCTCTGGTATTTCGCCTTCCAGTCCGCGTAAGGCATGCCATAGACCATCTCGCGCGCTTGGTCGTAGGTCATGGGCACTTCGCGCTCCTCGGCCGCCGCCACGTACCACTTGGACAGGCAGTTGCGGCAAAAGCCCGACAGGTTCATCAGGTCGATGTTCTGCACGTCGTTGCGCTCGCGCAGGTGACCGACCAGGCGCCGGAAGGCGGCGGCTTCAAGTTCGGTCCGGGTTTGCTGGTCCATGGGGGCGCTCTCTCCTGAAATCTCGTGCTGTTACAAGGTAATGTGGCCAGCCGTGGCCCGCTTGTCTAGGCCGCCGCATAAGCGCACGGCCGCGGCGGAACCGCGAAGCTATCGGGCTCCTGCTTTAACGCGGCGGGAGCCCGATGGCCGATCGGCGCTAAAGATCGGCCACGGTTTCCGCGATCAGCATGTCGACCACCTGGCGTTGGGCCTCCGTCTTCTCGGCGCCGGCGGCCAGGGCCTCATGGTATACGGCGACTTGGCGGTGGGCGCTGGTGCCGCCGGTCACGATTTGCCGCGCGTGTTCGACCTCGGGCAGGCAATTGAGTTCCAAGGCATCTTCGCGCACCAAGTCGATAATTTCCTCGAGAAGATCGGCGTAGGGGATGATTTCGCCAAGTCCGAAATCGATGAGCCCTTGATCCGTGCCATAGCGTTGCGCGCGCCAGCGGTTTTCCTTTATCAACATGCGCGAATACCGACGCCAGCGCTGATTGTTGCGTTTCAAACGATAGAGCATGCGCAGCAGGCTAACGAATAGGGCCGCGATCGTCACACCGTCTTGCAGCCGCGTGCAAATATCCGGTATGCGCAGTTCCAGGGTTGGGAAGCGGGCCGAGGGGCGCACGTCCCACCATAACTTGGTTGCATCCTCGATAACGCCGGCGTGGATCAGGATGGCGATGTGGCGCTGATACTCGCCCCAGCTATCGAAGGCTTCCGGCAGTCCCGAGCGCGGCAATTCGTCGAAAACCGAAATGCGATAGGACTTAAGGCCGGTATCCTCGCCGCGCCAAAACGGCGACGAGGTGGACAAGGCCAGCAAATGAGGCAGGAAGTAACTTACCTGATCCAAAAGATCGATGCGCAAGTTGTCGTCGTTCAAGCCGACATGGACGTGCATACCGCAGATCACCAGGCGGCGCGCCACCGCCTGCATATCGCGCGCGAGGGTATTGTAGCGCGCCTTGTCGGTATGCTTTTGCCGGTCCCAGGCGGCGAAGGGGTGGGTGGAGGCGGCAATGGGCGCCAGGCCGTGTTCCTTGGCGACCTCGGCCACGCATTTCCGCATCCCGGCCAGTTCTTGCCCGCCCTCCTTGACCGTGGCGCACACCTGGGTGCCGACCTCGATCTGGGATTGCAGGAATTCTGGGCTGACCTGGTCTTCCAAGCGGCGCTGGCACTCTATCATCAAGGCTTCAGGCACGTTGACGGCCAGGTCGCGGGTCTTGAGGTCGACCAGAAGATACTCTTCTTCGATACCGATCGTGAAGGGCGGTTCCTGTTTTTTCATGTATCTTGCCTCGCTTCGTGAATGGCCGGATCGGACAGGGCGGAAGCAAGCGCTCCATGCAGGCAGTCGGCCCACTCGGCGGCGCCATGATGGGTATCGATGAGATCCTGGCGTACCTCGATCAGCACATTCGCGAAACCGCGCGGTTCCGCGTGAATATGTAAAGTATAGCCGTGATTGTCGCGTCCGGAATAGGGCACGTTGTCGCCGACGGTCAGGCCTTGGGCGCGCAGGCGCGCCATTAACGGCACCGGCAGGCGCGCGTCGCGATTCCACAGGACGCAAACTTCCCACGGCCGCTCCAGGCCTTTCATGACCGGGGTAAAACTGTGCATGGATACAATAGCCGGTGCGGGGCCACGCGCGGCCATGGCGTCCAGTTTTAGGCCGATTGCCTGGTGATAGGCTTGGTGGAAGGTGGATAGGCGGACCTGGCGCGCCGTCTCCATCAGGTCGCGGTTGCCCGGCACGATGACCCCATCGCTCAGCTGCGGGATCAGCGTCGGATCGTCCAAGGCCCGGTTGGGATCGATAACAAGGCGCGAGAAATGACTGAGTACCGCCGGCGCATCCAGGCGGCTAGCCAAATGCCGGGTTACTTCCGCGATTCCGATATCCCAGGCGACATGGCGCGATAGCTCCGCCTCGCTTAAGCCCAAATTATTCAGCGTCCGGGGCACGAAGCGGGTGGCGTGATCGCACAACAAAAGGACCGGCGCCCCGCCGGCCTCGTTGTGAAGCTCGAAAGGCGCGGGTTCGTCCGGCGCTAGAATCGCGGTGACTTCCGCCGGCAGAATAAGTTCGGTCATATCGGAGGTATCCATGGCTGAGCCGGACTATAGCGGGGGGCATCGCGGCGTAACAGGGATGAACCGGATTCGACGGTGTGGGCCGCCGCGCGCCTTGACCGGGAGGCGGGCTTGACCGATAAACCTCCATGAAGTGGTCTTATCAATATGCCAGTTTCGGCAGCCGCCGATTCCGGCCCCCTGCCCATGTCTAAGCTGAACACAGCCCAGGATCTAAAGTTCCACGAAATTCCGCGCGAACGGATCGCGGATCGTGTGGAGCAGGAACTGCTGCGTATGATCGCCGCGGGCGATTTATTACCCGACGAGCGCTTGCCTGGCGAGCGGCGGCTGGCTGAAATGATGAACGTGAGCCGAGTCACGATTCGTACGGCGCTGCGGCATCTCAAAAGCCAGGGTTTTGTCGCCGCCGTGCAAGGCGGCGGTACCCGGGTCTTGGCCGCCGATGACGAGAACGGGACATCGGCTTTAACGCAGCTTGTACTAGACAGCCACCAAAACCTGCACGATCTTGCCGAGCTTCACGCCGGGCTTGAGGTATGGGCGGCGCGCCGCGCGGCGGAAAGGGGCACCGACGAGCGCATCGCCGAAATCGAGGATGCCATGGCGATCATGAGCCGGCCCGGCCGCGACGAGTCTTTAAAGGCCCAGGACGATCAACGTTTGCACCAGGCAATCGGCAAAGCATCGGGTAGTGCTATCTATATGCATTTGATAAGCATGTTGAGCAGCATCCTTGTAGAGATGTTCACCAACCATCTCTACACTCTGTATATCGATCCAACCCAGGATCGGATTTTTTTGAAACAACATCGCGCGATAGTTAAAGCGATCAAGGCGCGGGACGGCGATATGGCTGCGCGGGCAATGGCCGAGCACCTGCAAACCGTGTTATCGAATTATCGGAACGCGCCAGAGGTGGAAATGCCGCCCAAGGCTTCGCGCGGCGATGTTCGCTCCAACGCTAGATAATCGGCCATAGGGTAAGGACCGTATTCAAGTATGCCACGTCATCGTAGAGTTAAAATCATCGCGACCATGGGGCCGGCGTCCTGCGACCCGGCGATCGTTCGCTCCTTGTTCGATGCCGGCGTGGATGTGTTCCGGTTAAATTTCAGCCACGGTACTCACAAAGATCACCAGCGTAACGTTAAAACCATCCGGGCCCTGGAAAGCGAAACCGATCGGCCTATCGGCATACTGATGGACCTGCAGGGACCCAAGTTGCGCGTCGGCGCCATGGCGGGCGATTCCGTGGAACTAATAGCCGGCGAGCGATTTCGCCTCGATCTGGATGACGCCCCCGGCGACGCCCGGCGCGCCCCGCTTCCCCATCCTGAAATCTTCGCGGCGCTCAAGCCCGGCGCGGACCTGCTACTCGACGACGGCAAGCTGCGGCTCAGGGTCACGGAATGCGGCGCGGATTTCGCCGAGACCGAAATAATCACGGGCGGCCCCTTGTCGAACCGCAAGGGCGTCAACGTTCCGGGTGTGATTCTGCCGATCTCGCCTCTTACCGACAAGGACCGAAAGGATTTGCGGTTTGGGCTTGAACTGGGCGCCGACTGGGTCGGCCTCTCCTTTGTCCAGAGGCCCGAGGACGTGGCCGAGGCCCGGCGCCTGATCGCCGGGCGCGCGGCGATCATGATCAAGGTCGAGAAGCCGGCCGCGATCGACCATCTCGAGCGTTTGATCGAGATGTCCGACGCGGTCATGGTCGCGCGCGGCGATCTGGGCGTGGAGATGCCGCCCGAGGACGTGCCCAGCCTTCAGAAACGTATCATTCGGGCCTGCCGCCTGGCCGGTAAGCCGGTGGTGGTCGCGACCCAGATGCTCGATTCCATGATCCATGCGCCGGCGCCCACGCGCGCGGAGGCTTCCGACGTGGCGACCGCCGTCTACGACGGCGCCGATGCCGTGATGCTGTCGGCGGAAACCGCCAGCGGCGACTATCCGGTCGAAACAGTTACCATGATGGATCGAATCGCGGTTCGGACCGAGGCCGACCCCTTGTACCGGCCGGTCCTGCACGCTCTGCACCCGGAGCCGGAACCGACCGCGCCCGACGCCATCTCCGCCGCCGCCGCGCAGGTCGCGGCCACTATCGAGGCCGCGGCCATCGTCAGCTATACGACTTCGGGCTCAACCGCCCTGCGCGCGGCGCGTGAGCGCCCCCACGTGCCGATCCTGGTGCTGACCTCGAAGCTCGAGACCGCGCGCCGTCTGGCGGTTACCTGGGGGGCGCACTGTGTGCGGACCGCCGATGTAAGTTCCTTTCAGGAGATGGTTCAAAAGGCCTGCGGCATCGCGGTGACCGAGGGGATCGCCAAGGCGGGCGATAAAATAATCGTCACCGCCGGGGTGCCCTTCGGCACGCCGGGCGCGACCAATGTGCTGCGCATCGCCTGGATCGAGGGTTAAGCCGGCGCGCGGGTTTCCGCCACTGGCCGGTCGGCGATGGGCCAATGCAACGCCGCCGCCATGAGGCCAAGCGCGATCGCCACCATCCACACGGCATCGTAGGAACCGGTCATATCGTAGCTGATGCCGCCCAGCCAGGCGCCGAAGAACGAACCCATCTGGTGGCTCAGCATGACAATTCCGAACAGGGTCGCCATGTAACGCGGGCCGAAGATATCGCCGACCAGGCCGCTGGTCAGGGGCACGGTACTGAGCCACAAGAGGCCGAAACTGGCGGAGAATACCCAGACGGCCAGTTCCGTTTTGGGCGCGATCATGAACAGAGCGATGGTAACCACCCGCGCGAGATAGATACCCGACAGCAGGTATTTTTTGCGGTATTTCCCGCCCAGGTATCCGGCCAAAAGACCGCCGACGATGTTGAAAAAACCGATCACGCCCAGGGCGGAGGCGCCAACGATGGGATCGAGGCCGAAGGTGTTGATGTAGGCGGGCAGGTGGGTGGCGATGAAGGCGACATGAAACCCGCAGACGAAAAACCCGCCGTTCAAAAGCTGGTAGCCGCGGTGACGGCGCGCCTCGGTCACGGCGGCGCCCAGGGTAAGGCTGCCGGACGAGGCCGCCGCGGGCTTGCCGGCCAAGGCAAACGCCAAGGGCACGATCAGGGCGCTGAGGGCGGCGAGCACGAGCAAGGCCCCGGCCCAGCCGAGCCAGCCCATGGTGATCTGGGTAAAGGGCAACAACAGGAATTGCCCCACCGATCCGCCCGCCGAGGTGATCCCCAGGGCGAAGCTGCGCTTCTCCGGGGGCACGGCCCGGGCGACTGCCGACAACACCATGGGAAAGCCGCAGGCCGCGACCGCGATGCCGACCAAGACGCCGCCGCCCAGGTGCAGGGAAAAGACCGAATCGCCAAGGGCCATGATGAGCAGGCCGCAAACGTAAACTATGCCGCCGAAAATCAAACAACGCGCGGTCCCGTAGCGATCGGCGAGAACGCCGAAAACCGGCGTCAGCAAACCCCAGATCAGGTTCTGTACGGCGATGGCCAGGGCGAAGTTGCCGCGCCCGATGCCATAGGCTTCGGTCATGGGCTCCAGGAACAGGCCGAAGGTCTGCCGGGTTCCCATATTGAGCGCCAGGATAGACGCGCCGCAAATCAGAATAACGGCCGGTAACCGCCAAGTCTTGCCCGTCATGCCAGTCCTTCCCGCTATGAACTTCTAACGCTCAAATCCTATACGCCGCCGTACGCCGAACCCAAGGATCGCCCGCGCATGGCTGCCATGTTTAGATCATCGCCGCCAAGCCCGGTTCGTCCAGCCACTCGGCACGCATGCGGCGCAGGGTGGCCGCGTTCAGATACTCCGCGACCCTGCCGGCGACGTGGGCGATCAGGGCCGCTTCGGTGTTTTCGGCCGACCAATCCTCGGTGCTGGCGGCCTTGTGCTTGGAGTCCAGGCGCGTAGCCCGGTGCAGGACTTTCCACTTCACGCACCAGGTGATGGCGCGCAGCATGGTAATCCGGCGTAAGGGAACCAGCCAGGGCCGCAGGCGCGCCGCCATGGCGGGGTCGAGCCGCGACAGATATTCCCGGTAAAAATCCGCCACTTCCTCAAGGCTAAGGTCGGCCCAGGTGTCGGTATCCCAGGTGGTCGAGGAATAAATCGTGGCATGGGCCAGATCGGTGCCGGGGGAGCCGTAGAGCGCCTTTTCCAAATCGACGACTATGGCCTGGCCCTGCGCGTCGATCAGGAAATTGCCGGGGTGGGTGTCGGTCAGAACCAGGGTCACCGGCTGCTCGCCGCCCGGAGTTTTTTGGAAATCCCGCGCCCAGGACAGTTCCGCTTCGATCTCCGATCGTGCCGCGCGGCTGAGCCCGGCGTCATCCAGATACAAGGCTTGGGCCTCGATCTCGGCCATGGCGCCGCCCACAGGGTCCGTATGAACGGCAAGCGGTGCGCGTTCTTGAGGCAAGGGCAGGGCATGAACCCGGGCCATGCACGCGGCCAGGGCGGCCAGGTCTTGCGGCAAGCGCGGCGGCCGGCCCTCGATGTAATCGACCAGCAGGGCGCCCATGGGGATGCGCTGCTGCGGCGCGAGCGTGCCGTGCAGGCGCGGCGCCTGGCCGCCGGCGCTCACCCGCTCGAAACAGGCCGCCTGATAGGCCAGGTTCTTGGCCGCCGAGAGGGCGAACTGGCTTTGCCGGGGCACGCGCAGCAGCACGCCCCGGCCGCGCAAAGCCACATGATCGTGGGCCAGGCCTTTGACCCGCATGAGTTCGAGATCCCGGCGCCCAAGATCGCCATAACCCGGCAAGACAGCGACGGCGGATGCGAGCGCATCGAGATCGAGTCGGGGCGGCGTGTCAGGGTTCTGAGGCATAGGGGTGCGAAGCCCTAACATGCCCGCGCGGGCCAGGTCCACACTCCCCCATGGGATGCCTCTGTGCTAAACCCGCGCATGACTCGCGCACCATCCCATCAAGTCAGTGTCGTTATCCCCACCCTCAACGCGGCATCGAGCCTCGCGGCAACCCTGCTGGCCTTGGAAGAGGGGCGGCGCTCGGGCCTTGTGGAGGAGGTTGTTGTGGTCGACGGCGGCTCGCTTGATGAGACCGCCCAGGTCGCGCGGGCGGCCGGGGCGCGGGTTCTGGAAAATTGCCCCGGCCGGGGCCGGCAATTGGCGGCCGGCGCGGCGGCGGCGAAGGGGGCATGGCTTCTGTTTCTGCACGCCGATACGCTCTTAAGCGAAGGCTGGGCGGCGGCGGTTCAAGGCTTCATGGAAACACTCGGTAGCGAAGGCCGGGCGGCGGCGTTCTGCCTCGCCTTGGACGACGGCGATCCTCGTGCCCGGCGGATCGAACGCCTGGCGCGCTGGCGTTGCCGGGTTCTGGGGCTGCCCTATGGCGATCAGGGCCTGTTGATCTCGCGCCGCTTCTATGAGGCACTTGGCGGGTTCCGGCCAATGCCGCTCATGGAGGATGTGGATCTCGCGCGCCGCATCGGCCGCGGTAATTTTGTCGAGCTGGACGCTATCGCGCTCACTTCCGCCGCGCGCTACCGGGCCGGGGGCTGGTGGCTGCGGCCCCTGCGTAATCTCGCGATCCTTGCGCTTTATTTCCTGGGTGTGCCGCCCGATACCTTGAAGCGGCTTTACGCATGACCCGGCGGGCGCATCTGGTGGTCATGGCGCGGGCGCCGCGTCTGGGGGCGGTCAAGCGCCGCTTGGCGCGCGATATCGGGGCGCTCGCCGCCTTGAATTTTTACCGGCGGAATCTGACCCGCCTATCACGCGAGTTGGGCCGCGACCCGCGTTGGACGCTGTGGCTGGCCGTGACACCGGATCGCGCGGCCCGGCGCGGCGTTCCCCAGGGGCGCGGCGATCTGGGTGCGCGCATGGGGCGCTTCCTGCGCCAGCTACCGCCCGGTCCCGTGGTTATCGTCGGCACCGATATTCCGGACTTGGGACGCGGCCATATCGTGCAGGCCTTGCGCGCCCTGGGCGCCCAGGATTGGGTCTTCGGCCCGGCCAGCGACGGTGGCTATTGGCTGATCGGCGCGGCGCGGCGGCGCCCCGGCCCGCGCGATCCCTTCGCGGACGTGCGCTGGTCCAGCGCCCATGCCCTGGCCGATACGGTGGCGAACCTGCGCCGGTTCCGCGTGGCTTATCTGGCGCCGCTTGCCGACGTGGATACCGGCGCCGATCTGGCGGCCTATAGAGCGCTTTCCGGTCAAATGGCTTAATATGGCCGGAAAGTGCTCTATGTCTCGGTCAGGCGCGGCATGAGTTCAGCCAGATTGCAGGGCCGGGTCCGGATATCCAGTTGGTGGCACAAGATGTCCTGCCAAGCGTCGCGGCAGGCTGAGGGCGAACCGGGCAGGGCGAAGAGATAGGTGCCGCCGGCGACCCCGCCCAAGGCCCGGCTTTGTATGGTCGAGGTGCCGATCTTGGCGAAGCTGAGCATGCGGAACAATTCACCGAAGCCCTCGATCTCTTTCTCCATGACCTGCTTGAAGGCTTCCGGCGTTGTGTCGCGTCCGGTGACCCCGGTGCCGCCGGTGGAAATGGCGACGTCGATTTCGGGGTCTTGGATATAGGCGCGCAGACGCGCGGCGATGGCGGCCACGTCGTCCTTCACGATCTCGCGCCGCGCCACCGCATGGCCGTCGGCGGCGATCATCTCGGCCAGAGTGCGGCCGGACTTGTCGTCCTCGAGGCTACGGGTATCGGAAACGGTCAGGACCGCGATACGGATCGCCTGGAAGGGTTTGGATTCGTCGATTCTAGTTGCTGGCTTGCTCACGCTTGGCGAGCTCCGGCGGCGAGGTGTCGAGGGGCACATAGAGCGGCCAGCGTCCGGCGGCCAGGCCGTCGAGGGAGGGGGCTTCCTGGCCCAGGCGCATGCGGTAAATCCATAGGTTGGTCAGCACTCGTTCGATGAAAAGGCGCGTCTCCTTGGACGGCAGGCTCTCGATAAATAGCAGGGGATCGTCGTCATAGTCCATATTGCGTTGCCATTTGTTCAGATTGCCTGGCCCGCCGTTGTAGGCGGCGGTCAGGCGGAACAAGTTGCCTTGCACGACCGAGTGTTTGAGCAGGTGGGTGATATAGCGTTGACCTAGCTCCAGATTGATGCCCGGATCGAAGAGCTTGCCCCGCTTTGAACGCCGGTCGGCGCGGTCGCGGGCCATGTAACTGGCGGTGCGCGGCATGAGCTGCATGAGGCCGCGCGCGCCATCCGGACTCTTGGCCCTGGGATTGAAGCCGGATTCCTGACGGATAAGGGCATAGACCAGGGCCCGGTCGACCTTGAAGCCGCTATCGGGCCGCCACGGGGGAATTGGGTACAGTGCGACATCGAGCGGGCCCAGCGCCGCGTCCGGAGATTCGGAGAGGGCGAGGCGGTTGCCCAGGCGGAAAGCCAGCTCCGCCATCTGCGCGCTCTCGGCCAAAGCCAGGAGGGCGCGCGTCATTTCGGCGCCGGCCCAAGCTTTCATGCCGCGCAATTCCCTCTCCGCGCGCCGCTTCTGCCCGATCTGCATGAGCGCGAGCGCGCGGGCGCTGGTGGGCTCGGCCTCGAGCCGCGCGAGCATTTCGGGGTCTAGCTGGCGCCGCGCGAACTCGAAGCTTGGTTGCAGGCCCAGGGCGCGGAGCGCGAGCAGACCGTAAAAAGTGCGTGGGAACTGCGCCGCGCGCCACAGCCATTTACTCATCTCGCCGGGCCGGCGCAGCTTGAGATTGACCCGCGCCGCCCAATAGGCGCCGGAGGCCGCGTTCCAGGACGACACCTGCTTGGAAACCGCCAGGGTTTCGAAGTGCTGGCGCGCATTTTCCAACTTGCCAAGCCGCCAAGCGGCCAAACCGGCGGTCCAATTGGCGATGGCGACGTGATCGCCCGAACGGGCCGCCGCCGCGTTGGCCAAGCCATAGGCTTTTTCGTCGCGCCCGAAATAATACCAGGCGGCGGCGATGTCGGAACGGCCGATGTCGATCTCTACCGCGTCCAGAAGGGCTTCGGCCTGGCGGCTATTGAGAAGTTGCTCGGTAACTGACAGCCGGGTGCTCAGCACATTGCGCCGGATCTGGCGTTTCAGCCGCCGGGACTGGCGGCGCTGTTTTTTGCCCAGGCGCTTGGTCGAGCGGTAGGTCTTCGCCGGCCGGTAGGTCCGGCTTCCCACGCTGGCCTTACGCGCCGCCGGCGGCGCCGGCCGCAGGTAGTTCTTGGGTCGCCGCTTAACCGCCAATTTGTAAATACGCCGCGCCTCGGGATGATCGGCGTAGTCAGCCATCCAAGCGCGCAATTCCTTGTACTTCGAGCGATAGGCCGTCGGGTGCATATAGCGCTGCCCCAGGACATGGCCCATGAGGCGCCGGTCCGCGATCTGTGCGATGCGCGCGTCCGCCGCCTTCCAATTGCCAGCTTCCTGGAGCGCGAAGATCTCGCTGTAAAGCTCCGCGTCCCGCGCCGCGAGAACCTGGGGCAAACGCAAGCTGTGCTGCGAGGGGGGACTGGCAAGCCCGCCGACCGTTGCCGGGATCGCCACCAGCGATCCACCAGGCACGGCCGTTTCCGCGGCGGCGGGCACGGCTGTCAGCGCGGCCCAGACCGCCCCAAGCCCTATGACGCATCGGAAAACCGCCCGAATATGACGGGTCTTGCGAAACAGACGCACCCTTTTGCCTCCCCTTTTCGGGACACGTTAACTATTTGCCAAATGCGAGGCAACTCGTGCCTTCCAGTCTCGCGGATCGGCGTGAATATCGCGTTAAGGATTAGCCCGCCAACAAGGGATCTTTACCCGAATCGAGCGCCGCCCGCAGGGCCATAAGGTCTTGCCAGGCAAGGCGTTTCTGGCCCGGCTGGCGCAGCAGATAGGCGGGGTGCAAGCTTGGCAGGGCGGGGACCGGGCGGGGCATGCCCGGGTGCTGGTAATGGGTCCACTTGCCGCGCAGACGCAGAATTCCCTCGCTCCGGCCCAGGAGGGTCTTGGCCGGGGTGCCGCCGATCAAGAATAAATACCCCGGATCGACCAGCTCGATATGCCGTTCGACGAAGGGCAGGCAAGAAGCAAGCTCGTGCCCGGTCGGGGTGCGATTACCCGGCGGGCGCCAGAACAGCATATTGGTTATATAGACGGAAGTCCGGTCCAGGCCGATGCAGGCCAGCATACGATCCAGCAACTGACCCGAGGCGCCGACGAAGGGCAGGCCTTGGCGGTCTTCTTCCGCGCCCGGCCCCTCGCCCAGAATCATGACCTTGGCTTTCGGATTGCCGTCGGCGAAAACCAGGTTGGTCGCGTCTTGGCGCAAGGGACAGCCCTCGAAGGACTCCAGGGCCGCGCGTAGCTGCACCAGATTTCGCGCCCCGTGCGCCAGGTCGCGTGCCGAGGCCAGGACCGCGTCGTTTGACGTTAGCTTGCGCGCGCTTGGCTTAGGTGGGGTAGGTATAGGCGCGGGCGCCGCCAAGCGATCTTGCGCCACCTCGCCTATCGCTTCGTCGGCGCCGGCCTCGACCAACCAGCGCAAGGCGGCCAGGGAGGTATCTTTTGAATCCATGGCCGCAGCATAACAGCCTCGCCGCACTGGGGTAAAATGGGATGTTTCGTGATGGCCGGCGCGGGCTAAAATGTACTATCAAAGATACCTAGATTTTTAAGGAGCGACGCCATGGAACGCGAATCGATGGAATTCGATGTGGTGATCGTGGGCGCCGGTCCGGCCGGGTTGGGCGCCGCGATCCGCCTGCGCCAGCTTAGCGCGGAGCGCGGCCAGGACATCTCTGTCTGCGTGCTGGAGAAGGGCTCCGAGGTCGGGGCGCATATTCTCTCCGGCGCGATCTTCGAGCCCCGTCCCCTGAACGAGCTTCTCCCCGATTGGCAGGAGAAAGGCGCGCCGCTGAACACCCTCGCCGGCGAGGAGAAGTTTCTATTTCTGACCGAAAAGGGCGGCTATTCCATCCCCACCGGCCTCTTGCCGGCGCAGATGCAAAACCACGGCAACTATATTATTTCCTTGGGTAATCTGTGCCGCTGGCTGGGCGAGCAGGCGGAAGCCCTGGGCACCGAGGTTTATCCGGGCTTCGCGGCGGCGGAGGTTCTCTATGACGAACAGGGCCGGGTGCGCGGCGTCGCCACCGGTGACATGGGTGTCGGCAAGGACGGCGAACGCAAGGACACCTACCAGCCGGGCATGGAGCTGCATGCAAAGTACACCTTGTTCGCGGAAGGTTGCCGGGGGTCGCTGAGCAAGTCGCTCATGGATCGCTTCGGTTTGCGCGCCGACGCCGATCCGCAAACCTACGGCCTTGGCTTGAAGGAGCTTTGGGACCTGGACCCGGCCCAGCACAAGCAAGGCCGGATCGTCCATACCGCCGGCTGGCCCGTGGACCGCAAGACCTGGGGCGGATCCTTCATTTATCACATGGAAGGCAATCAGGCGGCGGTCGGATTTGTCGTTGGCCTCGACTACACCAACCCGCATCTTTCGCCTTTCGAGGAATTCCAACGCTTCAAGACCCACCCCAAGATCCGTCCCCTGCTCGAGGGCGGCAAGCGAATCGCCTACGGCGCCCGGGCCCTGAACGAGGGCGGTCTGCAATCGATACCCAAGCAGGTGTTCCCTGGCGGCTTGTTGCTTGGCTGCGCGGCCGGGCTCTTGAACGTGCCGAAGATCAAGGGCAGTCATAACGCCCTCAAGAGCGGCATGATCGCCGCCGAGACGGTGTTCGACGCCCTGGCCGGCGGCGATGCGGGTCATGGGGTCTTGGAGTCTTATCCGGAACGCCTTGGCAAGTCGTGGATCCACGAGGAACTGCACAAAGCCCGCAATTTTCGGCCCGCTTTCGCCCGCTGGGGGTTGTGGGGCGGCATGCTTTACGGCGGCCTCGATTTAAAACTGTTCGGCGGCCGCGCCCCCTGGACCCTGCACCACAAGCACGGCGATCACGAAACTTTGAAGCCGGCGTCCGAGGCGCCGAAAATCGATTACCCGAAGCCGGACGGGAAGATCACCTTCGACCGGCCGTCGTCGGTCTTTCTATCCAACGCCAACCATGAGGAGGATCAGCCGGTTCACCTGACCCTCAAGGACGACAGCGTGCCGATCGCCCATAATCTGGCGCTTTACGACGCGCCCGAGCAGCGCTATTGCCCGGCCGGGGTTTATGAGATCGTGCGCGACGCGGACGAGTCGAATCCGCGCCTTCAGATCAACGCCCAGAACTGTGTCCACTGTAAAACCTGCGACATCAAGGATCCGAAGCAGAATATTAACTGGGTTACCCCAGAAGGTGGCGGTGGCCCGAACTATCCCAATATGTAATACCTCTGGTTCCGCAGACGCCCAATAATGGGTTTATTCATGACACCAAGAACAAACGGACCCCGGCCCTTGCGTCTTCTGGCGCCTCTCCTACTGGCAACGCTCGGGGCTTGCGCCGGCGCACCTGAGGTTGCCAAGGGCCGCTCGCCCGGCGGCCTTATTCTCCTGGCGGCGGCGCAATCTTCAGTGCGCAGCGATGCCGATCCCTCGGCCGGATCTCCCTACGGTTCCTACCTGGCTGGATTGCATGCCGGGCGCGAGCGCGACCTCTCTGCGGCCGCGGATTTCATGCTGCACGCCCTTTCCTACGACCCCGGCAATCAACTCTTGCTCAACCGCTCGTTACTCCTGCTGACCGGCGATGGGCGCCATGAGGACGCGGCCGAAATCGCCCAGCGAATCGAGGCCCTTAACCCAAGCAACGGGCTCGCGGCGCTGGTCCTGGCGGTCGAGGCCATCAAACGGGGCGACATAACTCAAGCCGAAACCCGGCTCGCGGCCATGCCCGCGCAGGGCTTGAGCGGTATTGCCGCCCCGGTAATGCAGGCCTGGATTCGGGTGCTCGAGGGCGATGACGCCGGCGCCATGGCTAAAATCGCCCCTTTGCGGAATAAGAACGGATTTGGCGTTTTTCACGGTCTCCACGCCGCCCTGATGAACGATATCCTGGGCAAACCAGACCAAGCCCGCGCCAGCTTCGATCAAGCCTTGGAAGCGGCCGGACAAGCAAGCCTGCGTTTGGTTTGGCTGGCCGGTAATTTTTACGAGCGGCAGGGCGGCCGGGCGCGCGCGATTGAACTTTATGAAACCTTTCTCGCCTCCAGCCCGAATTCGAGCATCATCGCCGCCGCCTTGGCGCGCGCCCGCGCCGGCGGCCAGGCGCGGCCGGTCGTGAGCGACGCCACCCAGGGTATCGCGGAAGCCTTATTCAACCTGGCCAGCCTTTTGTCCCAGGAAGGGGCCCAAGATGTCGGGCTCGTCCATGTGCACCTGGCGCTTCGGTTGAAGCCTAGTTTCGTGATCGCCAAGGTTCTTTTAGGCGAGATACTGCAAGACCAGAACCGCAGCCTGGCGGCCATCGACGCCTACCGGGACATTCCTTCCGATTCGCCCTTTTCGTGGATGGTGGGTTTGCGCATCGCCGAGGAGTTGGAACGCCTGGAGCGGATCGACGATGCCGCCGCCGAGTTGGAGTCCCTTGCGGCGGCGGAACCGAAACGCGCCGATTCCCTTATCAAGCTGGGCAATCTGCTGCGCAATAGAGAGCGTTTCGCCGAGGCCGTTTCCGCCTATGACCGGGCGGTTGAGCGCATCGGCGCGCCGCAGCGGCGCTTCTGGAGCCTGTATTATTTTCGCGGCATCGCCCTGGAGCGGCTTTCCCTCTGGACCCGCGCCGAACGCGATTTCCTGACCGCCCTGGAGCTGGAGCCGGAACAGCCCTTCGTCATGAATTATCTGGCTTATTCCTGGATCGAAAAGAAACTCCATTTCGACAAGGCCAAGGGTATGCTGGCGCGGGCGGTGGAGCTTAGACCCGATGACGGCTTCATCGTCGATAGTTTGGGATGGGTATATTTCCGCCTGGGCGAATACGATCTTGGCGTGAAGTACCTTGAGCGCGCGGTCGAACTCCGCCCCCAGGATCCGGTGATCAACGATCATCTCGGCGACGCCTATTGGCGCGTTGGCCGCAAGCAGGAGGCGCGCTTTCAATGGCGCCGCTCTCTAAGCCTCGAGCCCAAGGCGGATGAGGTTCCCAAGATCGAAACGAAGATCGAAAAAGGCCTCGCGGACAAACCTAAAGACATTTAATCCATGACCACGGCCGATTTGCGGATTGACGCCTGGGCCAAGGTCAACTTGACCCTGCACGTCACGGGACGCCGGGCGGATGGCTACCACGAGTTGGACAGCTTGGTGGTATTCGCCGGTGTTGGCGATGTTTTGGAAATCAAACCTGCCGATGACCTGAGCTTGACCGTCGAGGGCCCCTTCGCCGCCGCCCTGGGCGATCCCTCCGAAAACCTGGTTATGCGCGCCGCGACGGCTTTACGGGCGCGCTACTCACCTGGGGCGGGCGCTCATGTGCATCTGACCAAATTTCTGCCCGTGGCGGCTGGTATCGGCGGCGGGTCCTGCGACGCGGCCGCCGCCTTACGCGGCCTGAATGAATTCTGGCGCCTGAGCGCGGACCCGGCGGAGCTGATCGCCCTGGGCGCGGCGCTGGGCGCCGATGTGCCGGTATGCTTGGCCGGGCGGCCGAGCTTCATGGGCGGCGTGGGAGAGCGGATCGACGCGGCGCCGGTCTTGCCCCGGTTCTGGTTGGTCCTGGTTAATCCCGGAATTCCGCTTTCTACGCCGGCGGTGTTCAAGTCCCGCCAGGGACCTTTTTCCCAGTCCTTCCGGTGGCGCGGCGCATTGAAGGATGTGCCGGCGCTCGCCGCGCGCCTGAACGAGGGCCGCAACGACCTGGAAGCGCCGGCGGCCCTTCTGGTGCCGGAGATAGGCGAGGTTCTGGCCGCGCTGCGCGCCACACCGGCTTGCCTCATGGCGCGCATGTCGGGCAGTGGCGCGACCTGCTTTGGAATATACGGTGAGAAAGATACCGCCTGTTCCGCCGCGGCTGGTATCCGCGCGGCTTATCCGGCCTGGTGGGCCGAAGCGGCGCCTGTCGTCTTGGCTAGTTAGTTCCGTCCATCAACTTGACCACTTCGCGCATGTCGTCCAGCAACGCCGGCGTCGCTTCGCCGTCGACCGGCAGGCCGGCGATTTGCTGGTATGTGCGGATGGCGGTTTCGGTCTGCCCATCGACGACACCGTCGGCTTGGCTGGGGTCCATTTCCAGACGGGCAAGCATGCGTTCCATCTCAACCAGTTCCAAGACCTTCAAGGCACGCGGGGAATCCGGTTCTTGCGCGGCCACTTGCGAGGTGTCTTCCCCCAGAATCGCTGGCAAGGCCGGCTGGGCCAGCCTGCTGGGAACCGGCGCTTTAAGATCCGGTGCGGCTTGCGCGGGATCTTTCATGTGCTGAAATGTCTGGGTTGTCTGCGGCAAGGGTGCGCTGGGCTGGGCTTCCACGCGGCGTTCCAATGGCGAAACGTCCAGCGGCTCATTGTTATTGCCAAGCACCAGGACCGCCAGAACAGCGGCAATCGCGCCCAGCGCCAAAACCGGGCCCTGCCAAGTATTGCGTTTCATTCGCCGCTTGGTTGTATGAACCGCATTTGTCGGCACCAGTTTATTGACCCGTGCCGGCGTCTGGCCGCGATCGCCCTCCGCGGCGCCTGAGATTTCGGCGCCGCGCCGTTCACCGGACAGCGCTATAGGCGTGGGCTTGATATCCGAGGCGGCCAGATCCATGACATCGAGTAGCGCTTCATTTTGACCGATCGAATTTAGGTCCGGTCTGGCCGCCGAGGTTTGGCTCGTGGCCTTGGATTCGGCGGTTTTTTTGGTCTTGGCGAAGATATTCCTGGGCTTGGCGCTTTTCGAGGCGGCGCTCTGGCGCACGGCCTCCTTGCTTGCCGCCGCTTTCTTGGCGGCAACTTTCGCGCCGCTGACCTTAGGCGGCGTGGACTTACGCTTCGCCGCCGGCTTGACCGTGGTTTTACGCGCCGCTTGGGATTTCGATTTTCGTTTCACGCTCAAGGGTCTCCGCCCTTCTGTGACAAGACTGGGGCATGATGCCTCATCAGGTCTTAATTGCAGATTAACCCTGGGACGCCGCTTGTGGCCGGATTGAGGTCTCTTTAACTTGCCTTGCCATGAGCCATAACACCTGGATTCATCGGGCCGTGCGCCATGCGGTACGGCCCCTTGCCGCGACCCCTGTGACGCCCAATCAGCTAACCAGCTTGCGCCTGGCCGTGGGGATCGCGGCCGGGCTGGCCTTGGCCGAGGGCGGCGACGCTTGGCGTCACCTTGGGGCCGGCCTCTTCCTGCTCTCTATGTTGCTGGACCGGGCCGACGGCGAGCTGGCCCGTCAAAGCGGCAAAACCAGCCCTTGGGGGCATACATACGATTTAGTGAGCGATACCCTCAGCAACGCGGTCGCATTTTTCGGCCTGGGCGTCGGGCTCAGGCATGGATCTTACGGCGATTGGGCCCTCTTGATGGGCCTGGCGGCGGGGCTGGCGATCGCTGGGATTCTTTGGCTGGTTATGAAAATGGAGAAACACCATGGCGCCCGGGCCGGAGAAATTGGCGGCTTCGCCGGCTTCGATCCCGACGATGCGCTACTGGCGCTACCCCTGCTGATCTGGCTCGGTCAGGCGGAGGGCCTCTTGGTTGCCGCCAGCCTGGGGGCCCCGGCCTTCGCGGTCTTCATGCTGATTCTATTTTGGCGAAGATTGAAGGGCTAACAGGCGGCTGAGGGTCCAAAGGCAATAAATCGTGGCGCCGATCCCGGCCAAGGCGAAAAACGGGGTCAGCCATCCCATCCAGGTAACCGGGGCAATCAGAAATATGCCGTCTTCGAGCGTTATACCGCCAATTACCGGATACCCCACGCTTTCGTTTTTGCCGAGGCCGCTTAGGCTATCCAGTCTGTGGTTCAGAAACGCGGACACGACGGCCGAGGCCGCCCCGGCGGCGCCGATAGCATAGGCCCAGTCGCCCAGGGCCCCGGACGCCAATCCGATCCCCAAGCCCACGAAAAGCGCCGTGTAACAGAGCACGCCGGTCACGTAGTCGAAATAGTAGCCGAACTTGCTGCGCAGATCCGCGACCGCGGCAAGCCGGCCGTCCACGGAATCCAAGAACCGCGCCAGGACAAAAAAGCCGGCGCCCAGGTTCATGGCCCAGGTTTCGCCCAAGGCGAACAATCCGGCGCCGCATAGCCCGGCGATAAGCGAGACGGCGGTGACGTGATTGGGATGAGCGCCGGTCGTGGCGAGTTGGCGCGCCAGCACGGCCGCGAAGCGCTGCACATGCGGTTCAGATGTCACTAGCGTCCTCTCCAGGTGGCGAAGTTCTTGCCACGGCGTACTAAGAACAAAGCGTCACGGATTGTCAAAACCAACCCCTTCCCCATGTTGTTCGCGGTTCCAGCTAGGGCTATAAGCCGCGATATGTCAGTATCGAAATTCATCGCCGGTTCCGCCTTATGCCCAAGCCCAAGATAGGTCTAGGCCAAAGATTCTTGGCCTCTTGGGTTGGCGGCGCGGCGCGGCGCCCGGCCATGGTGATCGTGCTTGCCTTGGCGCTGACGCTGGCCGCCGGTTATGGCACGCTCACAAACATAGGAATCAATACCAGCACAACGGACATGCTATCGGAAGACTTGGCGTTCCGGCGTAACGATGCCGCCATGAGTGCGGCCTTCCCGCAATTCACCGATGTGTTGTTGATCGTGGTCGAGGCTGGTTCGCCCGATGCCGCCGGTGCCGCGGCGGCGCGCCTGGCCGAGGATCTAAGCGCCCGCCCCGAAGCCTTCGAAAGCATCTTTTACGCCGAAGCGGAGCCGTTCTTTCGCCGTAACGGCTTGCTCTATCTGGATGTGCCCGGCTTGTTGGCCTTGAGCGACCGCCTGGCGCAGGTGCAACCGCTCCTGGCCTCACTGGCGCGGGATCTATCCCTATCCGGTTTGGCTTCGGTGCTGGAGCGGGCCTTTAGCGAAAATCTCAATACAGAGGAACAGGCGACCCTGGCGCCGGTGCTCGAGCGCATGGCCGCGACCGCCCAAACCGCTGCCGTGCCCGGCGCCGCCGTTCAAGCCATGGCTTGGTCCACGATCTTGAGCGGAAAAGAGGCGACCGCGCGGGATAAGCGCCACCTCATATTGGCCCAACCGGTGTTGGACTACGCCTCCTTGGAACCGGCGGCCGCCGCGATCGAAACCGTTCGCCGCCGCGCCGCCGTCTTGGGCCTGAACCGGGACGCCGGCGTGCGGGTACGCCTGACCGGATCGCCGGTCATGCTTCAGGATGAGCTGCGCAGCGTTAAAAACGGCATGGGGCTCGTGGGTCTCGTATCCCTGGTCCTTGTGTCCATCATTCTGACCCTTGGCCTGCGCTCGCCGCGCCTGATCTTCGCGGTACTGGCGACCCTGGCCATGGGCTTGATATGGACCGCCGGTTTCGCGGCCTTCGCGGTTGGGGAGTTGAATTTGATCTCCGTTGCCTTCGCGGTGTTGTTCATTGGCCTTAGCGTCGATTTCGGGATTCACTTCGTCCTGCGTTACCGTGAGATCGTGGATGAGGCCTCCGCGCACGAAACCCTGACGGCAACGGCACGCGGTGTGGGCGGGCCGCTCACGCTTTCCGCCGTGACCGCCGCGATCGGTTTTTTCGCCTTCCTACCGACCTCTTACCGGGGCCTCTCCGAACTGGGCCTCATCGCGGGCGGGGGTATGTTCATCGCCCTCTTCGCCAATCTGACGGTGCTGCCCGCGATCTTGAGTCTTCTGCCGATCACCGCGCGGCGCGCCGGCGGCGCGCCGGCGGCGCGGGTTACAACCGCACGGCCCCGGATGGTCTTGGCCGTGGCGGCGATCCTGGGCCTAGGCGCGCTCGCGGTTCTTCCTTTTGCCGGTTTCGATGACGACCCCTTTAACCTGCGCGATCCTGGTAGCGAATCCGTATCGACCCTGAACGACCTGATCGGCGACCCGCGTGTGCAACCCTATAGCGCCGATTTTCTGGCCGCCGATTTAGCGCGCGCGGAAGCCCTGGCGGTGGAGTTGGAAAAGCTGCCCGAGGTCGAGGACGCAATCACGTTGCGCGATTACATTCCCAAGCAACAGGACGATAAACTGGCGATTATCGAGGAAATGAGCTTCTTCCTCTTGCCGTTGTTTCAGGGCGGTGCGGCCACGCCATCCCCCGACGCCGCCCCTCAAGACGCCCTGGCGCGGCTTCGCGGTATCTTGCGGCGGGCCGAAGGGGCGCTGGCCGACCCGGCGGGCCGCTTGATCGCGGCCCTGGACGAAATTGAACCTGAGCCCCAGCGCATCGAGGCCCTGGAGACCGCCCTGCTTAGCGGACTGCGGGCGCGCATCGACGATCTGGGCCAAGCCTTGGAGGCGGGACCGGTCAGCCTGGAAGACCTGCCGGCACGTTTGCGCGGCCGTAACCTGGCCACAGATGGCCGGGCCAGGATCGAGATCGTACCGCGCGACGATCTGCGCGATGGGACGGCGCGGCGGCGCTTCGTGGATGCGGTGACCCTCCTGGCCCCAAGTGCGAGCGGGGCGCCGATTATCATTACCGAAGCCGGCCGCGCGGTCATACGCGCGTTCCTGGAAGCGGCGGGGATCGCCCTGCTCGCGATTTCGATTCTATTACCGGCCGTGTTGCGCAGCTGGCGCGACAGCGCCCTGGTCTTGACGCCGTTGTTGCTTGCCGCGCTCTTGACGGTCGCGGCGACGGTGGTCTTTGGCGTGCCCTTCAATTTCGCCAATGTTATTGTCTTGCCGCTGTTGTTCGGTTTGGGGGTGGCGGGTGGCATTCATGTTGTCGTGCGCGCCAGGGATGCCGGCGCCAGGTGTTTGTCCGCGACCAGCACGCCGCGCGCGGTGGTTCTGAGTTCCCTGACCACCATCGCCTCCTTCAGTGCCCTGGCCCTGTCCAGCCATCGCGGCACCGCCAGCATGGGGGCCTTGCTGACCATCGCCATAAGCCTGGCCCTGGTGACGACATTGGTCGTTCTGCCGGCGCTTCTGGCAGTGGCCGGGGAAGGCCGGAACGCGAAACCCGGCCGCTCGGCATGAGACGCTACCTCGCCCTCATACTCGGTCTCGCTCTCTTGGGCTTTATCGCCTTCCAGGCGGATTTGGCTGAGGTATGGGCCGCCATGAGCGGCCTGGGCCTCGCCGGGGCCGGCATGGTTTTGATGATTTTCGCCGTTTCTTTCTGTATCGATAGCGCGTCCTGGCAACTCATGCTGCCCAGCGCCCGTTTGGATGCTCTGTGGTTGGCGCGCTTGACCAAGGTGCGCCTGGTTGGGGAGGCCCTGAATCATATCGTGCCGGCCGGTTCCCTGGGCGGCGAGCCGGTCAAGGCCTGGCTGCTCAAGCGCTTGCATGGCATCGGATACCGGGAGGCGGCGGCCTCCCTGATCATGGCCAAGACGGTCAATCTCCTGGCGCTGATCGCCTTTTGCACTTTCGGCCTGGCCCTCATATGGCGCGATCCGCGTTTGAGCGAAACCTTTCGCGTGACAGCGGCCGCCGGGCTGGTGGTTCTGGCCCTGGGCGTGTTCGGGTTCTATGGGGTTCAGCGCGGCCGCGCCGCTAGCCGCCTGGCCCGGCTCTTCGCACGCTGGCGCTTCGCCGCCGCCCTGGAAAGTTTTCTCGAACATATCCACGATATCGACGACCGTTTCGGCGCCTTCTACGGCACGCAGCGCCGCCGTTTCGCCCTCGCCCTGGTTCTCGCCCTCGCTAACTGGGCCGCCAATATGGCGGAGCTCTACGCCATTCTATGGCTCCTGGGCCAGCCGATTACCTGGGCCGAGGCCATGGCCATAGAAACCGCCGCGCAATTGGTGCGGGCCGGAACCTTTTTCATTCCCGGCAGCCTGGGCGCCAGCGAGGCGGTCATGGTGGTGATTTTCGATGCCTTGTCGGGGCGCCCGGCGCTGGGCCTGGCGGTGGCCTTGATCCGGCGCGGCCGCGAGGCGGTTTGGATCGCCTGGGGCCTGGGCCTGGGATGGCTGTATTCCCTGACCCCGGCGAAGATACCTGAATTGATCGCCAAAACGGGCGATGAAGAGACGGGCGATCTCTAACCATGGGGGCGTTGCGGCGGCGAAGTTTCGGCGCTAAATTGCCGCCCGCTTGAACCGGGCTTTTGGGGCGTAGCCAAGTGGTAAGGCAGCGGGTTTTGATCCCGCGATCCCAGGTTCGATCCCTGGCGCCCCAGCCAAGCAGTCTCAGTCTCAGCTAGTCTTTTCCCGACGTTCAGTAACGAGCTCGCAAAGGCCCGCATTTTGCGGGCTCTTTCGGGAACCTACTCGAATACGCGACCGCGAGAGACCCGGCAATCTAGGAACCTGTGGCCGAATCGCACAGTTTTCTCCCATGGCCATTTTGGTGGTCGCACAAAGCCCTAGAGACCGCTGGCAGGGACCCGCACAAACGCGCTTCCGTCGAATTCCCTGTTTAACAGGGAAAAAACAGGGAATTTTTGCGAATTTGGCTCATTTCGCGGAAATTTATGCGGAATCACTTCGTTAAAACAGTAGGTTAGATACGAATTCCCTAAGAATCGGAACAGGGAAATTTTTCGGCCGAACAGGGAATTTAAATCGCGGAACAGGGAATTATTCGCCAGGACAGCGTAAGCGTCCACTGGTTACACGCTTGTTCCCGGCCTTCGAGATGCGATCTTCTCTCCACGGGTAAGTCCGTGAATGAGGAGGGACGAAGGTGCCAAGAATGACGGGTGGGAGGCGCTCGGAACTGGAATCGTTTTGGCGGGCGCATCTGGACGGCTGGCGCCGTAGCGACTAGAATCAACGGGAATATTGCGAGTTGCACGGGCTTCCTCTGAAGCGGTTCGGAAACTGGCGCGCGAAGCTCAAACACGAAGAACCGGCCTCGGCGGGCAAGCTGCTTTACCGCCGCGGCGGCGAGCTTAGACATATGTCTAAGGAAATTCCCTCGGCCCCTTTGAGCTATATTCCTTCGGCACGGTCCGCGTCACCCGGGGCGCGCCGGCGATTCAGCACGGCGGACAAGAAACGGATCGTCGAGGAGGCCGAGCGTCCCGGCGCGTCGGTGTCGGGCGTCGCCCGGCAATACGGGATCACAACACGATTGTTGTTCCGCTGGAAGAAGGAGTTGGTGCCGGCGGCCAAGACCGAGACAACCTTCCTGCCGGTCACGATCACCGATGCGCAAGATCGTGTTCTGGGACGGGACCGGTCTGTGCCTGTTCACGAAGCGGCTGGAGGAGGGTCGCTTCCCCTGGCCCGGCGCTGACGAGCTTGGCGACACGCTGGCGTTGACCGCCGAGCAACTGTCGATGCTGATCGAGGGCATCGACTGGCGCGCGCCCGAGCGCCGCTGGCGGCCCGCCGTGGCTGGGTGATCCGAGTGTGGACGATCTAGAAAAAGCAAGCAGAATCAATGAAATACCTTGGTAGAGACACACCGAGGGGCTAGACTCTCTCATGCGTCTCGATCTTGAGAACCTGCCCTCCGACATCGGCCTTCTGCACCGCTTGGTGCGCGACATGGCAAGTGTCGTGGAGACCCGCGACGACGAGATCGGACGTCTCCAGCGCCTCACACGGGGGAATCCTTTATGGCAGGCCATACGGGGGAGAGGTTGTTGAAAGCTTCGCACACCCGGCGCGCGCTTTTGGCGGGTGGTTCGGCCTCACATGCGGCCCTAACTTCCGCGCCATCGCGAAACGGCAGTTCAAAATCGGGCGGGAGGGCGAGGAATTCGAACCCATCGAGAGTTGATCCGATGTCTTCTGGCGAGAAGTGTTGTCCAACGCATGATCGAGGCCTCGCTCAAGCCATCCGAGGTCGTGTTTATCGAAGAAGACACTCGGTGCCAGAACCTGGAGTGCAACGCGGCCAACACGCATCATCCGACGGTCCCCGTAGCCGAACTCCGCCACATTTACGCGGGAGAACAGGTAGACGAGGCCGTAGCGCAGGACCTCGAAGGCGGCATACGCCGGGGTATCACTCTCCCACTTGAGCTCGACAAACCGGACCACATCGTCTTCGAGTTTCACCAGATCGAGCGCCGCTCGCTTGTCGAACCGATCATTGATGAAGCCGGAGGCAACGGGAACCTGGTTCAGCCAGCCCGGTAATATCCCCGCCTCACCCAGCATCGCGACAGCGCGTTCCAGGAGGACCTCGGGGCTCTTGTTATGATCGCTGAGCGTCGTCACACGCTTGGATCGCCATTTTTCTTGAGATGGCGGGCGGCCAGAATGTTTGGACTCAATGCAGTCGTAAAGATCGGAGACCAACGCGAGGAAGTCTTCATCGCCAGCACCGGGAGCGTTTAGGCCCCGGCTGACTGATCGTTGTTTCAGGTGCTGGTTGTCGCGTAATTTAAAGAACGACGCGATGGCCACATCCGTTCCGTCAAATATTCCGCTGTTCTGGTCACTGTCCGACATTCAAGTACCATACCCAACACCGAACGAGCTTGCCAGCGCACCGCCGACGGTTGGGTGCAATCGAGGTGGTGGCGTTTGCTGATTTCTAAAGGGATGCTTCACCACATTGGGAATCTGTTTATGGTTATGAGCGGCGGTTCCGGCCCGCTCCGAACCACGACCGCTTACTGGCAGTACGCAGAACTTCGCGCCCCTATGTTCCTGAAAGCGTCAATTAGCCACTACAAATTGCAATTGATTGCACTGGCGCTTACCTCTGCGAAAATAGGCGGGGCCCTCCCATGGACTACGGGGACAAGCCCGCAGCCGCCAAGTGGTCCCTTTTCACACCGCCACGGTGGCCCATTATTGCTCCGCCGTTGACATTTGCGGCCAAACCCGCCGCGAGAGGCATAGTGGTTGCCGCCACTTTCTTGTGTTAGAATACGGTTATGGCCCTCAAGGTAGCCAAGTTCCAAATCGGCGACATCGTTCGCCACTGCGTTTTTGCATTCCGCGGGGTGATTTTCGACGTCGATCCGGAATTTGCCAACACCGAGGAATGGTGGCAGTCGATTCCCAAGAATGTGCGGCCGAGCAAAGACCAGCCCTTTTACCATCTGCTGGCCGAGAACGATGAGACGGCCTACATCGCCTACGTCTCCGAACAGAACCTGCTGATGGACGAGAGCGGCAAGCCCGTGTCGCACCCTCAGATCGGGGACTTTTTCGCCAGCCGGGAGGACGGGCGCTACATTATCCGCGAGACCTACACCAACTGAACTAGGGCGATCATAACCACCGCTCGAAGTCTTCGCCACAAAACGCCGGGATCGCAACGCTGCACGCAAGTTTCTGAAGCGCGCGATGAAACGCTACGGTCGACTCAGGGCGATCGTGGCAGACCGACTCCGGTCATACCGAGCGGCGATGAAGGTAATCGGCAATGCCGTCGATCAGGAATGTGGACGGTGGCTCAACAATCAGGCCGAAAACTCACACCAGCCATTCCGACGATGAGAGGGAGCAATGGCAAAATTCAGAGCCATAAAGACCCTGCAGAAGTTCGCTTCCATCCATGCCTCTATCCATAATCACTTTAATCTCGACCGCCACCTCAATCGCCGTGACATTTTCAAGCAGAATCGCTCGGCAACCTTAGCCGAGTGGCGTCAACTGGCGACCTGACAGCATCGGTGTACGGCACTTTGGAGACTGGTTCGCATTAGATGACAGCACCCGGAAAAGGCTAAGAGACGACAAACCAAAACCAATGTGGACGGAAAGGCCAGCAGGGACAGAAACGATTAGCTGGAATGGCAGTCAAAAAACGGAGAAATAATGGAGTGCATGCGGAGATTGCCGGCGCTATTCTCCGCATTAAATGCGCCGATTATTCTTGCAGGTGCGGAGAATAACAGGCATAATCTCCGTATAATATGCGGAAAATAAGACATGTACATATGGGAACTGTCGGATTGGCCACAGTTTAGTTGGGATCAGGAAAAACTGGCCAACGTGCTGGCGCAGGCGCGTCATGAACAGGGGCGGCTGTTGGGACGCATGGAAGCGCTCGGCTTTCAACTCAGGGAAGAGGCCGTACTCAAGACGCTGACCCAGGATGTAGTTAAATCGAGCGAGATCGAAGGTGAGCGATTGGACCCCGAACAGGTGCGATCCTCCATCGCCCGCCGCCTAGGCATGGATATTAGCGGTTTAAAGCCTGCCGACCGGAACGTGGAGGGGGTTGTCGAGATGATGCTGGACGCGACCCGTGGATACGACCGGCCTTTAACAGCAGAAAGATTGTTTGCCTGGCACGCGGCGCTATTCCCGACGGGACGTAGCGGCATGGTCAAAATCCAGGTTGGTGCATGGCGGGACGATAGCGGCGGCCCCATGCGAGTCGTCTCCGGTCCTTATGGCAAGGAGCATGTCCATTACGTCGCACCGCCAAAGGAACGTCTTGACGCGGAAATATCCGCATTTCTTGACTGGTTCAACGTGGAGACCGATATCGATCCCGTCCTGAAAGCCGGACTTGCTCACCTCTGGTTCGTCACCATCCACCCGTTCGATGATGGGAACGGGCGTATCGCCCGGGTCATTGCCGATATGGCCTTGGCCCGTTCCGAGCGGAGCGCACAACGGTTCTATAGCATGTCCACTCAAATCCAGTTCGAAAGAAAAGCCTATTACGACACCCTGGAAAACACCCAGAAGGGCACGATGGATGTGACTGATTGGCAAGTGTGGTTTCTGGATTGTCTGACGCGCGCGATTGAGGGTGCCCAGGAAACGTTGGCGTCAGTGCTACACAAAGCACGTTTTTGGGACAAATTCGCCGCCGAAGCGCTCAACGAGCGGCAAATCAAGGTGATCAATCGGTTGCTGGACGGTTTCGAAGGTAAGCTGACCACATCCAAGTGGGCGAAGCTTGCCAAATGCTCACAGGATACGGCTTACCGGGATATTCTCGATTTGATGAAACGGGGGGGTCTAAACAAAAACCCCGGCGGTGGTCGCAGCACCAGCTACGACCTCACTGATCCCTCTTCTTCGTAACGTACGCCTCCATTACCTCACCCAGACCGTCAACCGCCTGGCGCTTCCAAGTGCTCACCTGGTTCGGGTGCACCTTATGCTTGGCCGGCGGATCTCTTGGATCGTCTTGTCGCCACGCAGCGCAGCCAGCGCAACACGGGCTTTGAACTCTGCCGTAAATCGTCGTCGTGTCGTCATTTCGTATTCCTCCGTTAGCCAGTGGTGGGTTTTTACTCCGGCGTTGACACTCGAAGATCTCGACGCCGATATCGCCCGAGCGGAGGCCGATCTGCCGCCGTTGGCGCCCGGCAAAGAACAAAAGCCCGGGCGTACATCGGACGACCGTCCCAGCCTGCCCGATCATCTACCGCGCGAGGACGTGAAGCTGGACATCGGCGCCGGCGCCTGTCCCTGCTGCGGCGGCGCAATCCATAAGATTGGCGAGACGGTCAGCGAGATGCTGGACTATGTTCCGGCGCGTCTGCGCGTGCTGCGCATCCGCCGCCCCAAATACGGTTGCCGCGCCTGCGGCACGATCCACCAGGCGCCGGCGCCCGAGCAGCCGATCGCAAAAGGGTTCGCGAGCCCTGGGCTGCTGACCCATGTGCTGGTCAGCAAGTACTGCGACCATGTTCCGCTATACCGTCAATCGCAGATCTTCGCCCGCCAAGGAGTCGATCTCAACCGCTCGACCCTGGCGAACTGGGTCGGCGGCGCCACATGGTGGCTGGAGGCGTTGCGCATGCGGCTGGCGGACCATATCTTCGCCTCGGGCAAGCTGTTCGCGGACGACACGTCGATCCCGGTGCTGGATCCCGGCCGCGGCCGGACCAGGACCGGGTGGTTCTGGGGCTATGCGCGCGATGACCGCCCTTGGGCCGGACCGGATCCGCCGGCGGCCGTCTTCTTCTACAGTCCCGACCGAAAGGCGGAGCGACCCGCCGCCCACCTCAAGGGCTTCTGCGGCGTGCTGCAGAGCCTGCCCCCGCGAAGGCGGGGGCCGGGTTCGAACGGCTGACGCTAGGCGGCGACATCGTGCTGGCGGCGTGCTGGGCCCACACCAGACGCAAGTTTTACGAGTTCCACCAGGCTACCGGCTCTCCGATTGCCGCCGGGGTCCTGCGCCGGATCGCCGAGTTCTATGCGATCGAAAGGGAGATCCGCGGCCAAAGCGCGGAGGAGCGCCAAAGCACTCGCGGCATCCGGTCGCGGCCTCTGGTCGACGCCATGAAGCCCTGGCTGGAGGGCCAGCTGTACCGGGTTCCGCCGCGCGGCGGGCTGGCCGAGGCCATCCGCTATGCGCTCGCGCGTTGGCCGGCGCTCTGCAGGTTCCTGGATAGAGCCTGCCCCCGCGAAAGCGGGGGGCCGCGTGGAACTCGACACCAATGCGGTGGAACGCGCCATCCGGCCGGTGGCTCTAGGACGAAAAAACCATCTGTTCGCCGGGTCTGACGACGGCGCGGATCGATGGGCCATCGTCGCCTCGCTTCTCGCCACGGCAAAGCTCAACGGGATCGAGCCCTACGCCTACCTCAAAGACGTGCTCGAGCGCATGACGCACGGCCATCCCGCCAAGCGTATCGACGATCTCCTGCCTTGGAACTGGATAGCCTCAAACGTCGAAACTTGACCGACGTGCGAGAAATGGACGCTTACAATATATGGCTTGGCGGAGCCGAGATTTTGTTCCCCGCTCAAACGAATCCGAGTGCCCGCCTTTGCCTAGCCCAATCGAGCGGCAGCGGGGCTCCTTGGAGGAGCTGTTTCGCGTTGAGTCCAGGCGGCTGGCGGCCATCGAGAATGGCTCCCGTAATATCCGGAGCAAAGTATGCCAGCCTGAGCAGGCGTCCGATGTAGGAGCGGTGCACGCCCTCGGCGCTGGCGATCTCACTGATGCTCATGCCGCCGGCCACAAGCCGCTCGTTCAACCGGTGCGCCTTGCCGATGAGCTTAATCAGCGTGGCGTCGGGGGAGGTCTTGCATGCTGTCCTTTCCGGCCCCGGGATCACCATCCGCACGTTCTTGCCGATCCGCCTGAGAACCGCCGTTACGGACAGGGTCATGCGTTCTGCGTCGCTAGGAAATGCAGTAGCTGGACCGAGAAGACCGGCCTGTAAGACATCGCAGAGAGTCGCAGGAATCAAATGGATGTCGATCTTCGCTGACAGGATGTCGATGCGGGCGATCATGGAGCGAAGGATGGAATGGACCTGTGCCGGCGATAGGTCGGACCATGTCTTCGCGAGATCGACCGCCTTCTTGATTAGCTGCTGTTGCTCCGCAATCTCTGAGACGTGCATTCCAATAGCGTCGAAGACTTGGGCCTCGTCGGCCAGGAACGCGCGCACGCGATCGATGACCAGCCGGTCAATCTCAGCCGCTGGGATGCGGCGCCCGTGAGGCGCGCTAGCCTTGGTGCTGGCGCTTATGCTTCGGGAGACGTAGTAGCGGTAACCCATACCATTTTTAACGGTGTGACTCGGCGTCATGAGGTGGCCTTCGCCATCGAACAGGAGCCCGGCTAACAGGCTCCGGCCTTTGGCATTGCGGCCGGCCTTGCGTTCGATCCGGTTTGCCGCAAGCGTATGTTGGACGGCCTGCCAAAGATCCTGACCGATGATCGGATCGTGGTCGCCCGGATAGCTCTTGTCCTTGTGAACGATCTCTCCCAGGTAAATACGGTTCTGCAGCATCCGGTAGAGCGCGCCCCGTGCCAGGCGTTTCCCACCCCAGCATCGACCGGACTGACTCTTCCTGACCTTGTTGACAATCCCTTGCGCGTCGAGTTCCGCTTTCAGGCTATGAACCGAGCCGAGGTCGAGGTATCGTTGGAGGATGTGCCGGACGGTCTCTGCTTCGGCCTCGTTAACGATGAGTTTGCGGTCCATGACGTCATAGCCGAGCGGTGGGAAGCCGCCCATCCACATGCCCTTCTTCTTGGAGGCGGCGATTTTGTCGCGAATTCGCTCACCGGTGATCTCGCGCTCGAACTGGGCGAAGCTGAGCAGCATGTTCAGCGTCAACCGCCCCATAGAGGAGGTGGTATTGAACTGCTGTGTTACCGAAACGAAAGACACGCCATGCGTGTCGAACACTTCGACAATCTTGGCGAAGTCGGCCAGTGAGCGGGTCAGGCGATCGACCTTGTAGACCACGACGGTATCGACCCTGCGCGCCCGGATGTCGGTGAGAAGCTGTTGCAATGCGGGCCGGTTCATAGTGCCGCCCGAAATGCCGCCGTCGTCGTAGCGCGTGCGGATCGGCTGCCAGCCCTCGCCGGCCTGACTCTTGATGTAGGCCTCGCCGGCCTCTCGCTGGGCGTCGAGCGAGTTGAAGGCCTGCTCGAGGCCTTCCTCGGATGACTTGCGGGTGTAGATAGCACAGCGCGGCGCCTTGGGGGCCCTAATCGCCATCGGCTTCCTTCGCCGAGACCGAGCCGCGTCTTCTTCGCAGGCCGAAAAACAGGGGCCCAGACCAGCGGGCGCCGGTGATGGCCCGGGCAATGCCCGAGAGGCTGGCGTAGAGGGTTCCGTGATAATCGAACCCCTCGTCGAGCACGATCACATGATGGACCTCGCCACGCCATTCCCGGACCAGACGCGTGCCGGGCTTGAGGTAAGGGGCTTGCGGCGTCGCGGTTTGGACTCTCTTATCATTGGAGTCCGCGAGCCTGGCGAGGCGCCGGAGGGTTGCCTTGCTCAGGCCGCCCTCCGCCTGCTTCTGCACATGGTAGGTGAGCGCGCGCAGAAGTAGGTCGCGGCTCATGTGTTTCGGGGCGGGGCGCCCGAAGACCTCGTCCCACCGCGCCCGCAGCGCCGGTGTATCGAGTGCCTGTAGCGCTGCGATTTTTTCAGCGATCGTCTTGTTCATCGCGGCTCGTGTCGTCGGCCGGATCAGTGGACATGCCTTTGCAATGAGGTTTTCCGCGAACCAGCCGCGTCTTGCTATTGGCTCGCTCGCGCTGGGCCTCTTCTTGGGAGCGCAATCGGCGCCGAAGGTAGGGGCTGATGTGTTCGTCGGCCTTCTTGTGCGTGGCACCGCATCCAGAAATCGACGACGCCATGTCAGCCTCCCGCCACGATGCGGTAGACCCGGCCGCGACCTTCGATCTTCTCCAACGCAATTGAGAACCCAAGGTATTTCTTGAGGGTGCCGCTGATCGCACCGCGCACCGAGTGCGCCTGCCAGCCGGTCGCCTCGGCCATCTCCGCGACGGTGGCGCCGCTCTGCTGGCTCAGGAGGTCAATCAACATCGACTGTTTCGTCACCCGACGACTGTTCGAAGGCACAGTCTCGGTCTTGGATTTCGCGTCAGCCCGCTTTCCAGCGACGCCTTGGCGCTGTGTATGCACTCGCGCCTTGGTCGCGGCAGGCCGCTTGTCCGTTCCCGGTGTGGGCTCGGCGCCGAGCACCCGCAGGCCCGCTTGGGTTATGACCAGCATCAT
>JAJFGL010000058.1 GCA_021776135.1 Kiloniellaceae bacterium | reverse complement strand
GTGTCGATGGAGGTGGAGCTTATCGCGCCCATCGCCATGGACGAGGGCCTGCGCTTCGCGATCCGCGAGGGCGGGCGCACGGTCGGCGCCGGCGTCGTCGCTAGTATTGTTCAGTAGATCAAGGAAAGGGCGCCGCGCCGTGAATGGCCGGACGTGACCAGGTTCGACGATGGATAGCCAAAATATACGCATCCGCCTCAAGGCGTTCGATCATCGAATCCTCGATCAATCGACGGCTGAGATCGTGGGCACGGCCAAGCGGACCGGCGCGCAGATTCGCGGCCCGATCCCGCTGCCGACCCGGATCGAGAAGTTTACGGTTCTGCGCGGCCCGCATATCGACAAGAAAAGCCGCGAGCAGTTCGAGATCAGGACGCACAAGCGTTTGTTGGACATTGTCGATCCGACGCCCCAGACAGTCGATGCTTTGATGAAGCTCGACCTGGCGGCCGGTGTCGACGTTGAGATCAAGCTTAAGGGCTAGGACGATGCGTACCGGAATGATAGCGCAAAAGCTGGGCATGACGCGGATCTTCACCGATGCCGGTGAGCATATCCCCGTGACCGTGCTGAAGGTGGATAACTGTCAGGTTGTCGCCGTGCGCAAACAAGACATCGATGGTTACGACGCGGTTCAACTCGGCATCGGGACGGTCAAGGCCAAGAACGTCGGCAAGGCCCAGCGCGGCCATTTCGCCAAGTCGAAGGTCGAGCCCAAACGCCAAGTCGGCGAGTTCCGGGTCTCGGGCGATGCCTTGCTGGAGGCCGGCCAGGAACTCTCGGTCGAGCATTTCGTGCCCGGACAGTATATCGACGTCACCGGCACCTCGATCGGCAAAGGCTTCGCCGGGGTCATGAAGCGCCACAATTTCGCCGGTCTGCGCGCCTCCCACGGCGTGTCGATCTCCCATCGCTCCCATGGATCGACCGGTAACAGCCAGGATCCGGGCAGGGTCTTCAAGGGCAAGAAGATGGCCGGTCACATGGGCGACCGCCGGGTGACCGTGCTTAATCTGCGGGTCGCCGCGACCGATGCCGATCAGGGCCTGATCATGGTGCGCGGCGCGGTGCCGGGCGCCGAAGGCGGCTGGGTCCGGGTTCGCGACGCGGTCAAGCGGGCTCTGCCGAAAGAGGCGCCGTTTCCCGCCGGTCTGCGCGAAACCGTGTCGGATGCGCCCGCCGCTGCCCCTGAAAGCGATGCCGGCGATGACGCCGCGCCGAAAGAGGACTGAGTCTTATGAAGTGCGCGGTGACAACCCTGGATAATAAGGCGGCCGGAGAGATCGACCTGGACGAGTCGATTTTCGGACTGCCGGCCCGTGCCGATATCTTGACCCGCATGGTCTCTTGGCAACTCGCCAAGCGGCGCGCCGGAACCCATAAGGTCAAGGGGCGCAGCGAGATCAAGATGACCACGGCCCGATTCGGGCGCCAAAAGGGCGGCGGCACGGCTCGTCACGGTCCCCGCTCGGTGAATATCTTCCGGGGCGGCGGCCGGGCCTTCGGTCCGGTGGTGCGCGATCACGCCCACGGCTTGCCCAAGAAAGTACGCAAACTGGCGCTTAAGACGGCGCTCTCGGCCAAAGCCGCGGACGGCAAGCTGGTGGTGCTCGATTCGGCCAAGACCAAGGCCGGCAAAACCGCCGAGCTGTCGAAGAAGTTCGGGGCCCTGGGTTGGGCCTCGGTGCTGGTGATCGACGGGCCCGAGGTCGATCTGGCTTTCGCCCGCGCGGCCCGCAATTTACCCGGCGTCGATGTGCTGCCGCAGATAGGCGCCAATGTTTACGACATCCTGCGCCGGGATACCTTGGTGCTGACCAAGGATGCGGTGACGGCGCTGGAGGCGCGGTTGAAATGAGCAAGGCCCGCGCGTTCAGAAAAAACCAAGTTACCTTGTCGAGCGAACGAGCCTTCGAAGTCGTGCGCCGGCCCCTGGTGACCGAGAAATCGACCCTGGGGTCCGAGCATGGACAGATCGCCTTCGAGGTCGCCATTGACGCTACCAAGCCGGAAATCAAGGCGGCGATCGAAAACCTCTTCAAGGTTAAGGTCAAGGCCGTGAATACCCTGCGACAGAACGGCAAGACCAAGCGCTTCAAGGGAAACCTGGGACGGCGCGGCGACGTGAAGAAGGCCTACGTGACCCTGATGGAAGGTCACAGCATCGACGTGACCACGGGAATCTAAATCCATGGCGTTGAAAAAATTCAATCCGACCACACCGAGCCAGCGCGAACTGGTATTGGTCGACCGTAGCGCCCTGCACAAGGGCGACCCGGTCAAGGCCTTGACCGAGGGCCTGTCCAAGAAGGGCGGGCGCAACAATCACGGGCGCATCACGGCGCGGCGCCGGGGCGGCGGCCATAAGCGGCTGTACCGCATGGTCGACTTCAAACGCCGTAAGTTCGACGTCGCGGCCAAGGTCGTGCGCCTGGAATACGACCCGAACCGCACCGCCTTCATCGCCTTGATCGAATATGAGGACGGGGAGCAAAGCTATATCCTGGCGCCCCAGCGCCTGGGCCCGGGAGATCAGGTCATCTCCGGCCAGCGCGCCGACATCAAGCCCGGTAATGCCATGCCTTTGTTGTCGATCCCGGTTGGAACCATCGTCCACAATGTGGAGCTCAAAGCGGGCAAGGGCGGTCAGATCGCCCGCTCGGCCGGCACCTACGTGCAATTGGTCGGCCGCGATGCCGGTTATGCCTTGCTCCGCCTGGGCTCGGGCGAGGCCCGTATGGTCCGCGCCGAGTGCATGGCGACCATCGGCGCCGTGTCGAACCCGGATCAGTCCAATATCAATCTTGGCAAGGCCGGCCGGAAGCGCTGGCTCGGCAAACGCCCGGCGGTTCGCGGCGTGGCCATGAACCCCGTCGATCACCCCCATGGCGGCGGTGAGGGGCGGACCTCGGGCGGGCGCCATCCGGTGACGCCATGGGGTAAGCCGACCAAGGGCGCTAAGACGCGCCGTAATAAACAGACCAGCCGGCTCATCGTGCGCCGGCGGCACAAGAAGTCGTAAAGGAGGGCGGTCGTGGCTCGCTCGGTATGGAAAGGCCCGTTTGTCGACGGCTTCTTGCTCAAGAAGGCGGACACAGTGCGCGCGTCGGGTCGAAACGAAATCATCAAGACCTGGTCGCGCCGCTCGACCATCATGCCGCACTTTGTCGGCCTGACCTTCGGAGTTTACAATGGCCGGAAGTTTCTACCGGTGCTGGTGACGGAAAACATGGTCGGGCACAAGTTCGGCGAGTTCTCGCCCACCCGCACCTTCCACGGCCACACCGCCGACAAGAAGGCGAAGAGGGTTTGATCCATGGGTAAACCAACGCATCCCCGGCGCCTTAACGAGACTGAAGCCATGGCGGTCGCGCGCAACCTGCGCGGCTCGGCGCGTAAGCTAAATCTAGTGGCGCAAACCATCCGGGGCAAAAGCGCCGAAGCTGCCTTGGCGGCCCTGACATTCTCCAAACGCCGCATCGCGCAGGACGTTAGGAAAGTCGTACAGTCCGCTGTTGCTAATGCAGAAAATAATCACCAACTCGACGTGGACCGGTTGTATGTCGCCGAGGCCTCGGTTGGTCAGGGGTTTGTCATGAAGCGGTGGCGCGCGCGGGCGCGCGGCCGGGTGGGCCGGATCCAAAAGCCTTGGAGTTCGATCACCGTCATCGTCCGCGAACGCGAGGAAACGGCGTAATGGGTCAAAAAGTCAATCCAATCGGGCTGCGGCTCGGGATCAACCGGACCTGGGATTCGCGCTGGTATGCGGAAGGCAAGAATTACGCCGATCTGCTGCACGAGGATTTGGGAATCCGTAAGTTCCTTTATGGCCGGCTGCAGCAATCGGGCGTCTCGCGTATCGTGATCGAGCGGCCGAGCAAGAAGGCGCGGATCACCATCCACACGGCGCGTCCGGGCGTGGTCATCGGTAAAAAGGGCGCCGATATCGATAAGCTGCGCGGCGAGTTACAGAAGATGACCGGCAGCGAGGTTCACCTCAATATTGTCGAAATACGCAAGCCCGAGATCGACGCCAAGCTGGTGGCCGAGAATATCGCCAGTCAGCTTGAGCGCCGGGTCGCCTTTCGCCGGGCCATGAAGCGGGCGGTGCAGTCAGCCATGCGTCTTGGCGCGCAAGGCATCCGAATCAATTGCGGTGGCCGCCTGGGCGGCGCCGAGATCGCCCGCACCGAGTGGTACCGCGAGGGCCGGGTGCCGCTCCACACGCTGCGCGCCGATATCGATTACGGCGAGGCGACGGCTATGACTACATACGGCAACTGTGGGATCAAGGTCTGGGTCTTCAAGGGCGAGATCATGGCGCACGATCCCATGGCCCAGGAAAAACGCATGCAGGAGGCGCATCCAGGGCGCTGAGCCGAAAGGCCGGCAGCCAGGGGCGCGTGAAGGAGTAGAACGATGTTGCAGCCGAAGCGGACGAAGTACCGCAAAGCTCATAAAGGCCGTATCCATGGCCTGGCGAAAGGCGGTTCCGCGTTGAGCTTTGGCGCCTACGGACTCAAGGCGACGACGCCCGGCCGTGTTTCGTCGCGCCAGATCGAGGCCGCGCGCCGCGCCATTACCCGGCACATGAAGCGTGTCGGAAAGCTCTGGATTCGTATTTTTCCAGACATTCCGGTGTCGAAGAAACCGGCCGAGGTGCGCCAGGGCAAGGGCAAGGGGTCGCCGGAATGGTGGGCCGCGCGGGTTAAGCCAGGCCGTATCATGTTCGAGCTGGACGGGGTGCCGCAAGATGTCGCGCGCGAGGCCTTTGTTCTCGCGGCGGCCAAGCTGCCGGTGCAGACCAGGATCGTCGTTCGCTTGGGCGAGGAGAGCTAAATGAAAGCCGCCGATCTGAAATCGAAGTCGCCCGATGAGCTGAAGGAATCGCTGCTGGATCTGCGTAAGGAGCAGTTCAACCTGCGGTTCCAGAAGGCAAGCGGGCAACTGGAAAACACGGCGCGGGTGCGCCTGGTTCGCCGCGGCATCGCACGCATCAAGACCTTGCTGCAGACCAAGCAGCAGACCGTAGCCTAGGAGAGTTTGGAGTCATGCCGCGTCGGGAATTGCAAGGGGTCGTGGTTAGCGACAAAGCCGACAAGACGATTACCGTCTTGGTCGAGCGGCGCGTCATGCACCCGGTTTACAAGAAAATCATCAAGCGCTCCAAGAAGTACTCGGCGCACGATGAGGCTAATCGCCATAAGATCGGCGACAAGGTCAGGATCGAGGAATGCCGTCCGATCTCGAAATCGAAATCGTGGCGGGTTGTAACCGAGGGCGCGGTAGCTTCTTAGGGCCCCGGAAGGAAATAAACCGATGATTCAAATGCAGAGCCAACTCGAGGTCGCCGACAATTCCGGCGCGCGCCGAGTCCAGTGTATCAAAGTCTTGGGTGGCTCAAAGCGCAGGACCGCGGGTGTCGGCGACGTCATCGTGGTCAGCGTGAAAGAGGCGATCCCGCGCGGCCGGGTCAAGAAAGGCGACGTGCATCGCGCTGTGGTGGTGCGCACGGCCAAGGAAATCCGGCGCGAAGACGGCAGCACCATCCGCTTCGACAAGAACGCGGCGGTTTTGATCAGCAAACAGGGAGAGCCGATCGGCACCAGAATTTTCGGCCCGGTCACACGTGAACTGCGCGCCCGCCGGTTCATGAAGATTATCTCTCTGGCGCCGGAGGTTCTATAGATGGCCAAGACGTTCAAAATCAAGAAGGGCGACCGGGTGACCGTTATCACCGGACGCGACAAGGGCAAGAAGGGCGATGTGTTGCGGATTATGCGTAAGGAAAACCGGGTTCTGGTTCAAGGCGTGAATATGATCAAACGCCACCAGAGCGCGACCCAGACCGACGCCGGCGGAATTATCGAGAAAGAGGCGGCGCTGCACATTTCGAATGTGGCGCTGATCGACCCGAAAAGCGACCGGCCGACCCGCGTTGGGTATCGCCTGGAGAAGGGCGGGCGCAAAGTGCGTATCGCCCGGCGCTCCGGCGAAGCAATAGATCTTTAGGCGAAGAAAGTTCGAACGATGGCGACGCGCTTCAAGGAACATTACGACAAGGTGGTTCGCACCGCCCTCATGGAGGAGTTCAAGTACAAGAACCCCATGGAGGTGCCGAAGGTCGACAAGATCGTCCTGAACATGGGCGTTGGCGAAGGCTCCCTGGATGCCAAGAAAGTCACGGCGGCGGCTAAGGAAATGACGCTGATCGCGGGCCAGAGGCCGGTGATCACCAAGGCGCGTCTTTCGATCGCCACCTATAAGCTGCGCGAAGGCATGCCGGTCGGGTGCAAGGTGACCCTGCGGCGCGCGCGCATGTACGAGTTCTTGGACCGCTTGATCACCATCGCCTTGCCCCGGGTTCGGGATTTTCGCGGGGTATCGCCGAAGAGCTTCGACGGCCGCGGCAACTTCTCCATGGGTCTTAAGGAACAGATTGTGTTTCCGGAGATCGATTACGATCAGGTCGGCGAGATTCGCGGCATGGATATCGTGATCTGCACGACGGCCAAGACGGATAATGAGGCGCGGTCCCTGCTTCGCGGGTTCCAAATGCCTTTCACGCGATAGACTGGAAGAGGATTGAATAGGAATGGCGAAGAAAAGCGCCGTTAACAAAAACGCCCGGCGGCGGCTACTTTCGGCTAAATACGCCAACCGGCGCGCGGCACTGAAGACGGTCGCGCGCGACCGGTCCCTGCCGCCGGAGGAACGCTTTCAGGCGTTCGTAAAGCTTGCGCAACTGCCGCGCAACTCGGCTCCGGTGCGAATTAGAAACCGGTGCGTATTGAGCGGCCGGCCGCGCGGGTTTTACCGCAAACTCCGGTTATCGAGAATCGCGCTGCGCGAGCTGGCCTCGAATGGTCAGATCCCCGGCATGGTTAAGTCGAGCTGGTAAGAGCTGCTAGGAAGAAGAGAGAGTACGCGCGATGGCGATGAGCGATCCTTTGGGCGATATGTTGACCCGCATCCGTAATGGACAGCGCGTCGGCAAATCGGTTATCCAAGCGCCTGCGTCGAAGCTGCGCTCAAACGTTCTGGAGGTTCTGAAGCGGGAGGGTTATATCCGCGACTTCAAGACCGAAGATGAACGTCAAGGCGTGTCGGAGCTTCGAATCGAGCTGAAATACGCCGATGGTCTGCCTGTCATTCAGGAGATATCGCGGGTATCCAAGCCGGGCCGGCGGGTTTACTCCAAAATCAAGGAGTTGCCGCGTTACTACAACGGCTTGGGCATTACAATTCTGTCCACGCCGCGCGGCGTTATGTCGGATCAGGAAGCGCGCGCGGCGAATGTCGGCGGCGAAATCCTGTGCCGCGTATTCTAAGGAACCGAGGGCCGTTAGATGTCACGAGTAGGTAAACACCCCGTCGAGGTTCCCAGCGGCGTTGACGTGTCGGTTGAGGGTATTGTCGTCCGCGCCAAGGGCAAATTGGGCGAACTGACTTTCAAGGCCACCGACGACGTGCGGATTTCGCTCGAGGACGGCAAGGTCGTGGTCAAGCCGGTGAACGACGGCAAGAGCGCCCAAGCCATGTGGGGTACGGCGCGCGCGCGGGTTCAGGCCATGGTGACCGGCGTTTCGGAAGGCTTCACCAAGGAACTGGAAATTAATGGCGTCGGCTACCGGGCCGCGGTTCAAGGCAACAGTCTCAGCCTGCAGCTAGGCTTCAGCCATGACGTCGATTACCCGATTCCCGAAGGGATCTCCATCAAGTGCGCGAAGCCGACGAGCCTCACGGTCTCCGGCGCCGACAAGCAACAGGTCGGCCAGGTTGCCGCGGAAATCCGCGCGTTTCGTCCGCCCGAGCCTTATAAGGGCAAGGGCGTGAAATACGTGGGCGAATACATCCTGCGCAAGGAAGGCAAGAAGAAGTAAAGCCATGTTGACTTCTAAACAAATCAGCCAGCACCGCGGTAGGCGCGTGCGCATTCACCTGGCACGGAAATCCAAGGGACGGCCCCGGCTGTCGGTTTTCCGCTCCGGACGGCATATCTACGCGCAGGTGATAGACGATGCCCGCCAGTCGACCTTGGCGGCCGCGTCCAGTCTTGAAAAGGGCCTGAAGGGCCAATTGAAAACCGGGTGCGACAAGACCGCCGCCGCCGAAGTTGGCAAGCTGGTCGCCGAGCGCGCCGTAGCGGCCGGCGTCATGCAGGTTGTTTTCGATCGCGGCAGGTATCTTTATCACGGCCGGGTCAAGGCCCTGGCCGACGCGGCGCGCGAAGGCGGCCTGTCATTCTAGGATTACCGATCGTGGTTCACGATCCGAAGGAAGTTTAAGCTATGGCACAACAGAGAAGAGACTCCCGGCGCAGGCGCGACGACCGCTCCTCTCGCGAGGAAAGCGATCTGATCGAAAAGCTGGTCGGCATCAACCGCGTGGCCAAGGTGGTCAAGGGCGGCCGGCGCTTCGGTTTCGCGGCGCTGGTCATTGTCGGCGACGGACGGGGCCGGGTCGGCATGGGCCACGGCAAGGCGCGGGAGGTTCCCGAGGCCATCCGCAAGGCGACGGAGGCGGCCAAACGCGGCATGATCCGCGTGCCTCTTCGCGAAGGCCGCACCCTGCACCACGACGTCACGGGGCGCTATGGCGCCGGTCTGGTCGTGATACGGGCCGCAGAGCAAGGCACCGGCATTATCGCGGGCGGTCCGACGCGCGCTATATTCGAGGCGCTGGGTGTGCAGGACGTGGTCGCCAAGTCGATAGGAACCTCGAATCCGCACAATATGATCAAGGCCGCGTTCCAGGGCCTGAGAAGCAGCCAGAGCCCGCGCATGGTGGCCCAGCGCCGCAGCAAAAAAGTCGGCGATATCCTGGGCGAGCGTCGTGGCGCGGTGGCCGAGGCAGTGGAGTAAGGGGCTATGAACGCGGCGCGTAAGACAATCAAGGTGACCCAGACCGGCAGCCCGATCGGCCGCAGGAAAGATCAGCGCGCGACGCTGATCGGCTTGGGATTGAATAAGATGAACCGGACGCGGGAGTTGGAAGACACCCCCTCGGTGCGCGGTATGATCGACAAGGTGCATCACCTTGTGCGTGTCGAGGGCGAGGCCTAGAAACCGGCGCCGTTGTTTTTTTTAGGGACGAAACGAAATGAAGCTCAACCAATTGGCGGATCGGCCAGGCGCCCGCAAGGACGGCAAACGCCGGGGCCGCGGCATAGCTTCCGGCCTGGGCAAGACCTCCGGGCGGGGTCATAAGGGCCAGAAGTCGCGCAGTGGCGTGGCCGTCAAGGGTTTCGAAGGCGGGCAGATGCCCTTGCATCGCCGCATGCCCAAGCGCGGTTTCAAAAATCCGTTCCGCAAGGACTTCGTGGTTGTGAACCTGGGCCGCCTGCAGGCGGCGATCGATGCCGGCAAGCTGGATGCCAAAAAACCCATCGACGCGGCCGCCCTGGCCGGGGCCGGCTTGATCACGAATCCGCGCGACGGCGTGCGCCTGCTTGCAAAAGGCGACTTGAAGGCCAAGGTAAATATATCCGTGATGGGCGCCTCCAAGACGGCGGCGGCGGCGGTGGAAAAGGCCGGCGGCACGCTGACGGTGAAGGCGCCCGATTCCGGGACTGGCAAGGCACAGGACGCGGAAGCCGAATAACGCTTTAGAGTGTTGAATTAAAAACGGAAAAACATCGCATAACCCTTTATCCGATCTCATAGATAGGCGGTTGTGGCCTTACTGGGCCACGACAGGGCCGCCTCGGGGCGGGGATTGGCCGAAAGATATGGGAAAGTGAGCTTTAGATGGCCTCCGCCGCCGAACAATTAGCCTCCAGCATCAATTTCAGCGCCTTTTCCAAGGCGACCGAGCTGAAAAAGCGCATCTGGTTTACCCTGGGCGCCTTGGTGATCTATCGCCTGGGCACTTATATCCCGGCGCCGGGCATCGATCCCGCCATCATGGAGCAAATTTTCCAGCAGCAGGCGGGCGGCATACTGGGCATGTTCAACATGTTCGCCGGCGGCGCCCTGGGGCGCATGACGATCTTCGCCCTGAATATCATGCCCTATATCTCCGCCTCCATTATCATGCAGCTCATGACGGCGGTTTCGCCGACCATTGAAGCGCTGAAGAAGGAAGGCGAATCGGGGCGTAAGAAGATCAACCAATACACCCGTTACGGAACCGTGGTGCTGGCGTCGGTTCAGGCTTACGGGATCGCCGTGGGCTTGGAGGGCATGAGCGGACCGAGCGGCTCGGCGGTGCTGGAAGGCGGCGCCTTCTTCCGCCTTACCACCGTGATTACCCTGACCGGCGGAACCATGTTCCTCTTGTGGCTGGGCGAGCAGATCACGCAACGCGGTATCGGCAACGGCATCTCCCTGATTATCTTCTCCGGCATCGTCGCCAATCTGCCCAGCGCCTTGGCCAGCACCCTGGAACTGGGGCGAACCGGGGCCTTGTCGGCTATCTTCATCGTCTTCCTGCTGATCATGGCGGTGGCGGTCATCACCTTCATCGTCTTCATGGAACGGGCCCAGCGCCGGATCGTGATCCAGTATCCCAAGCGCCAGGTCGGGAATAAGATGTTCGGCGGGGAAAGCTCTCACCTGCCCATGAAGCTCAATCCCTCCGGCGTGATTCCGCCGATTTTCGCCTCTTCGCTGCTGCTGATGCCCTTGACCGTGGCCGGCTTCGCGGGCGGCGGCGGGCCGGAATGGGTGACCTGGATGACCGCCTTCCTGGGGCGCGGCGATGTTGGCTATCTGATGCTGTATATCAGCTTGATCGTGTTTTTCACTTTTTTCTACACCACCATCGTCTTCAACCCGGACGACACGGCGGACAATCTGAAAAAACACGGCGGATTCGTTCCCGGTATCCGGCCGGGTAAGAACACCTCGGAGTATCTGAGCCATATTCTGGGCCGCTTAACCGCCGTCGGCGCGCTCTATCTGTCGATCGTTTGTATTATTCCGGAGATTCTGATCTCGCGCTTCGCGGTTCCGTTCTATTTTGGCGGCACCAGTCTGCTCATCGTTGTGTCGGTGACCATGGATACGGTCGGGCAGGTTCACTCCCACCTCTTGGCGCACCAATACGAGGGCCTGATTAAGAAATCCAAGCTACGGGGGCGGCGCGGTTGAATCTCGTTATACTTGGCGCACCGGGGTCCGGAAAAGGAACCCAGGCAAAACGCTTGGAAGAAAGCCGGGATCTGGTCCAGCTTTCCACCGGCGATATGCTCCGTGCGGCGGTCGCTTCCGGCAGCGATCTTGGACGCCAGGCCAAGGATGTCATGGACGCCGGGCAGTTGATGCCCGACGACTTGATGATCCAGATGATTTCAGAGCGCATCGAGCGGTCCGACTGCGGCTCCGGCTTCATCCTGGATGGCTTCCCGCGCACCGTGCCTCAGGCCAGAGCGCTGGATAAGATGCTCACCGGCAAGGACTTGCACCTGGACGCGGTGATCGAGGTCAAGGTCGACGAGGACATCCTGGTCGAGCGCATAACAGGAAGATATACCTGTTCCAAATGCGGCGCCGGCTATCACGACAAGTTCCAGGTTCCGGCCCAGGCTGGGGTCTGCGACGCCTGCGGTGGAACGGACTTCAAACGCCGCGCCGACGACACTGAGGCGACCGTGCGGACGCGGCTGGCGGCCTACCGCGAATCGACCGCTCCGATCCTGCCTTATTATCGGGAAAAGGGGATCCTCAAGACGGTCGATGGCATGGCGCCGATCAACAAGGTTACCCGGCAGATCGAGGCTAGTTTGACCCCATGACAGCCGTTGACTCGAGGCCCAGGGTTCCTATAATCCGCGCGCACTCGGCGCGATTGCGGCCGGGGTGTTCGGTGCGTGCCGGTTCTGGTCTAGGTTCGGCGCGAATTTCGTATTAGCCAGAATGATTTAGGAGATTAAGGCGTGGCTCGAATTGCTGGCGTCAACATTCCGACGCAAAAGCGCGTTGTGATCGCTTTGACCTATATTCATGGGATCGGCTCGACCAAGGCTAGGGAGATCTGCAAAACCGTTGGTATTCCAGCGGAACGGCGGGTCAATCAGCTGACCGACGATGAGGTCGTGCAGATGCGTGAAGCCATCGACCGGAATCATGTGGTCGAGGGCGATTTGCGGCGCGAGGTCGCGATGAATATCAAGCGCCTGATGGACCTGGGCTGCGTCCGTGGATTGCGGCACCGCAAGGGCCTGCCGGTGCGCGGCCAGCGAACCCATACCAACGCCCGGACCCGCAAGGGACCTGCCCGGCCGATCGCCGGCAGGAAAAAGACCGTCTAGCAGCATTCGTCTGGCAAACGGGCCTACGATAAAGATTTGTATTTAGAGTATTTAGAACTGGATTAAGACCGCCATGGCAAAACCTCAAGCTCGATTGCGCCGCCGGGAGAAAAAGAACATTACCTCCGGCATCGCGCATGTGAGCGCGACTTTCAACAATACGAAAATCACGATCACGGATGTTCAGGGCAACACCATTGCTTGGGCATCGGCGGGCGGTCAGGGTTTTAAGGGCTCGCGTAAATCGACGCCCTACGCAGCCCAGTTGGCGGCGGAATCCGCTGGCCGTAAGGCGCAAGAACATGGCGTTCAAACCTTGGACGTGAACGTCAAGGGCCCCGGGTCGGGCCGCGAATCGGCGCTGCGCGCGCTGCAAGCGGTCGGTTTTAAAATATCCATGATCCGCGATGTGACGCCGATACCCCATAATGGGTGCCGGCCGCCGAAGCGGCGCCGGGTTTAAGCTCTCCGATAGACTACTGGGCAAACCAAGCGCCCTTTGAAGCGGAAATTATCGAACAACGAAATTAAGCGATTCTCGAAGGTCCCAAGTGACGCGCGGTCTGGTCCGGCGCGCCGGGACTGAAATTTGGAAGGCGGTGAAGGCGTGAACGTACAGCAGAAAAATTGGACGGAAATGATTAAGCCCAGCAAGCTGGATGTTCAGCCGGGCTTCGATTCGAAGCGGACCGCCAAGGCGGTCGCCGAACCCCTGGAGCGCGGTTTCGGGATGACCCTGGGCAATGCCCTGCGCCGGGTCTTGCTGTCGTCGCTGCAAGGCGCGGCCGTGACCAGCATTCAGATCGACGGTGTCCTGCATGAGTTTTCGTCGCTGCCAGGCGTGCGCGAGGATGTCACCGACATCGTCTTGAACGTGAAGAGCATCGGCCTGCGGATGCACGGCGAAGGGCCGAAGCGCATGCGTTTGCGCGCCGAGGGGCCGGGCGAGGTGACCGCGGGGCAGATCGAAACCGGTCACGACATCGAAATCATGAATCCGGATCTGATTCTCTGCACTCTGGACGACGGTGCGCGGATCGATATGGAGCTAACGGTTGAAACCGGCAAGGGCTACATCCCCGGTATGCAAAACCGGCCGGAGGATGCGCCGATCGGTTTGATCCCGGTCGACGCCATGTTCACGCCGGTGCGCAAAGTTGCCTACAAGGTTGAAAACACGCGCGTCGGTCAGGTCACGGACTATGACAAGCTGACCATGGAGATCGAAACCAACGGCGCGGTTACCCCTGACGATGCCGTGGCGCTGGCGGCGCGCATTCTTCAGGATCAGTTGCAACTCTTCGTGAATTTCGAAGAGCCGCAGACCCGCAAGCACGAGGAAAACGCGGTCGAACCGCCGTTCAATCGTAACTTGCTGCGCAAGGTCGATGAGCTCGAGCTTTCGGTTCGCTCGGCCAACTGCCTGAAGAACGACAACATCGTTTACATTGGCGACCTGGTCCAGAAAACCGAGGCGGAGATGCTGCGCACGCCGAACTTCGGGCGTAAATCGCTGAACGAGATCAAGGAAGTCCTGACCAACATGGGCCTTCACTTAGGCATGGAAATTCCGAATTGGCCGCCGGAGAACATCGAGGACCTGGCCAAGAAACTGGAAGAGCCTTTCTAAGCAACGAAGCTTTCCAGGGCCAAGGGGGCCCTATCCCGGCGTGCCGGAACTGACTTGCGTCAGCCGTGGCGGCGGGGAAATGAAATCGGTCTCGCGCGCGAGATTCAGGAACGAGGAGGACGTAAGATGCGCCACGGATTTGCCGGCCGGAAACTCAACCGCACCAGCACTCACCGCAAGGCGATGTTCGCCAATATGGCGGTGGCCCTGTTGAAGCATGAGCAGATCAAGACCACCCTGCCCAAGGCCAAGGATCTGCGCCGTATCGTGGACCGCCTCATTACCCTGGGTAAACGCGGCGACCTGCATGCCCGGCGCCAGGCTTTCTCGGTCCTGCGCGACGACGCCACGACGGCCAAGTTGTTCGGCGGTCTGGCGGAGCGTTACAAGGAACGCCCCGGCGGCTACACCCGGGTTCTAAAGGCCGGGTTCCGTTACGGCGATATGGCGCCCATGGGGGTGATCGAGCTGATTGATCGCGATGTCGAGGCCAAGGGCCAGGATTCGGGCCCGACCATGCTCGACGACGACGATGCGGTCGAGGACGCGCAAGACTAGGCCGCTTTCGTGTCTCGATAGCGAAGATGAGGGGCAGCCGGCCAAAAAGCCGCGCTGCCTTTCGCGCATGGGTCATGTGCCCCTGGTTAACATTATGACGCGGCCCTACATATAAGGCGTGCCTTTAATCTAAAAGGATTGGACCCTGCCATGCGATGGATCGCCCTAGTTCTGTGTCTCAGCTTGGCTGGCCACGGCGCGGTTCTGGCGCAGGACAAGCAGGTTCCCGATACCAGGGAAGGAATCGCCCTGTCCTTCGCGCCGGTTGTCAAACAAGTGGCGCCGGCGGTCGTGAACATATTTTCCAAGCGTTTGGTGAAGCAGCGCCCGGTCTCGCCGTTGTTTTCCAGTCCCTTTTTCCGCCGCTTCTTTGGCAAGGATTTCGGTATGCAGGGGGTTCCACGCGAGCGCATGGAAAACTCCCTGGGGTCGGGCGTGATCGTGTCTCCGGACGGTTTGGTTGTGACCAACCACCATGTCATCGGCAAAGCCACCGAGATTACCGTTGTACTGGCCGATAGGCGCGAATTTTCGGCCAAGCTTGTGTTGGCCGACAAGGGAACCGATCTCGCGGTTTTGCGGATCGATCCGGGTGATCGCGATCTACCCTATGTACGGTTTCGCAATTCCGACAATGTGGAAGTGGGCGACCTGGTTCTGGCGATCGGCAACCCATTCGGCGTCGGGCAAACCGTGACCAGCGGTATCGTTTCCGCGACCGCGCGCACCCAGGTCGGGATTTCCGACTACAGCTTTTTTATCCAGACAGACGCGGCGATCAATCCGGGAAATTCCGGCGGCGCTCTGGTCACGCTCGACGGAAGGCTTCTAGGCATCAATACGGCGATCTTCTCGCGCGGCGGCGGTTCGATCGGTATCGGTTTCGCTATCCCCGCGAATATGGTCCGCACCGTGGTCAACAGCGCCATTAACGGCCAAGCGGTCCGGCGCGCCTGGAGCGGACTGGTCGGGCAAAGCCTGACCAAGGACCTAGCGGAAGGTTTCGGGCTCGACCGGCCGGGCGGCGTGATCGTCAATAAGGTCTTCCCAGGCGGGCCGGCGGATAGCGCCGGGATCGAACCCGGAGACATTGTGCTGTCCGTCGACGGGCGGCCGGTTCAGGATCTCGAAGCCTTGAAGTTCCGCATTGCCACCGGGGAACTTGGACTCCGGGTCAAGACGACGCTTTGGCGCGATAGGCGAAAGCTCGAGGTAAGCCTGCCCTTGTCACCGGCGCTGGAAAGCCCGGCCCGGGACGAAACGCGCCTTTCCGGGCGGCACCCGCTCGCTGGGTCGATCGTGGCCAATCTGTCGCCTGCCTTGGCCCAGGAGCTCGATCTCCCCGGGGCATGGCAAGGCGTCGTTATCCTTAAAATCCAGCGCCGCAGCCCGGCCCATCGCCTGGGATTTCGCCCTGGCGATATCCTGCTGGACGTCAACGAACACGGCATCGAAGATGTCGGCGCGCTGGTATCCGCCCTTGAGCAGACCCTGGAACAATGGCGTTTTACGGTCTCGCGCGATGGCCGGGTCCGTAAGCTTGAGTTCGGCACCTGAACGGAGCCCGCGGCCATGAGCGGTTTGTTCGAATCCCAAGCCCCCCGGCCGCTGGCCGACCGCTTGCGGCCGGCCGTCCTGGGCGAGGTCGTGGGCCAGGATCACTTGATCGGGCCCGAGGGGCCGATCGGCCGCATGTTGTCCGGCCGCCGCCTGGCCTCCATGATCCTCTGGGGTCCGCCGGGCACGGGCAAGACCACCATAGCCCGGCTCTTGGCCCATGCCTCCGAGTTGGAATTCGAACCTCTATCGGCGGTCTTTTCCGGGGTCGCGGACTTGCGCAAGGTGTTCGAGCGCGCCAAGCAGCGCCGCCAAGCCGGGCGCGGGACATTGCTTTTCGTCGACGAAATTCACCGCTTCAACCGGGCTCAGCAGGATGGATTCCTGCCTTATGTCGAAGACGGCACCATCGTGCTGGTCGGCGCCACCACGGAGAATCCCTCCTTCGAGCTCAACGGCGCGCTGCTGTCGCGGACCCAGGTCTTCGTTCTCAAGCGCCTGGACGACACGGCGCTAGAGGAGCTTTTGTGCCGCGCCGAGGCGCAAACCGGACATGGCTTGCCGCTTCAGGCCGAGGCGCGCGTCTCCCTGATCGCCATGGCCGATGGGGATGGCCGCTATCTGCTTAATCTGGCCGAGGAGATATTCGCCCTGTCCCCGGACGGCGATCTGGATACGGCGGGTCTGACCCAGGCGGTGCAGCGCCGGGCGCCGCTCTACGACAAGTCCCAGGAGGGGCACTACAACCTCATCAGCGCCCTGCACAAGTCCCTGCGCGGGTCCGATGCGGACGCGGCCCTGTATTGGCTGACCCGCATGCTGGCCGGCGGCGAGGCGCCGATCTATATCGCCCGCCGCCTGGTGCGCTTCGCCTCCGAGGATATTGGCCTGGCCGACCCTCAGGCCCTGGTTCAGGCCCTGGCGGCCTGGGACGCCTATGACCGCCTGGGCACGCCTGAGGGCGAGCTGGCCCTGGCCCAGGCGGTTCTCTACCTGGCCACGGCGCCGAAATCGAATGCCGCCTACAGCGCCTTCAAGGGCGCCCAGAGGGCGGCGCGGGAAACCGGCTCCCTTGCCCCCCCGGCCCATATCCTCAACGCCCCCACAGGCCTGATGCGCGACCTGGGCTATGGCAAGGACTATGCCTACGATCATGACACGGCGGAGGGTTTTTCCGGCCAGGACTACTTTCCCGAGGGCATGGCCCGGCCGCGCTACTACGACCCCGCCGAGCGCGGATTCGAGCGCGATATCCGCAAGCGCCTGGATTACTGGGCCCGTCTGCGCCAGAAGCGCCAAGGCGAGCCCTGATAATTCTGCGGGACAGCCATTCGCCCGTGCGGGTTGCGCCCGGCTCCAGCCGGAATAATTTACTTCCTGACGAAGCAAGCTCAATTCACGGCCTTTCTCAAGGGCGGATGACGACATGGCGAATTATTGCGTGCCCGAACGTAGCGCCGCCGCCCTGCTGACTTTGTCCGCTCAGCGGGACTTCATGGTCCCCGGTTCGCCGGTCAAGGCCCATGGCGGGGAGCGCGCCTTGCCGGCCATACGCCGCCTCGTCGAGGGCTTCCGCGCCTCCGGGGCGCCGGTGTTTCACGCCCTGCGCCTTTACCGCCCGGACGGGTCGAATGTCGATGCCTGCCGGCGCCAGGCGGTGGAGGAGGGGATGCGGGTACTCATGCCGGGTTCGCTCGGTTCCGAGATCCTGGACGAATTGAAACCGGACCCGTCCATCCGCGCGAACCCAGAGCGGTTGTTGGGCGGGAACATGCAGAAAATCGGTGCGGTCGAATGGCTGTTCTACCGGCCGCGCTGGGGGGCCTTCCATGACACACCTTTGGAAAGCCATTTGCGCGATCTGGGTGTCACGACCTTGGTGATCTGCGGTTTGAGCTTCGCCACCGGAACCCGGGCGACCATCTACGAATCGAGCGCCCGCGACTTTCGCACCGTCGTTGTGACCGATGCCCTGGCCAGCGCCACGGAAGAGGGGGTTCGGGAAATGGGCCGCATGGGCGTTTACCTCATGACCAGCGGCACCTGCCTGTCCTGGCTGTCCAGCAGGGCGGCGGCTTAGCTGTTAGCCAGTTTGCAAAGCTGGGCTTCCTTGCCCATCATCCGCCCATGAGCGGCGTTGTCACACTTTCAGTCGAATCGGATGAGGACGGCCTGCGTCTGGACCGTTGGTTCAAGCAGCGCTATCCCGCCCTTGGCCATGGCCGCCTGGAGCGCTTGCTGCGCACGGGACAGATACGCGTCGATGGGCGCCGGGCCAAGTCCGGCACCCGCTTGGCGCCGGGGCAGGCGGTACGTATCCCGCCCTTGAGTGAACCCGAGGATGCCGCCGCCAAAAGTCGTGCCCGCGTGTCAGCGCCTGTCAGCGATGAGGATATTCGTCTTCTGCGCGAAGCCGTCCTGCACGAAGACGATTGGGTTATCGCCATTAACAAACCGCCCGGTCTGGCGGTCCAGGGCGGATCCGGCCAGACCCGGTATCTGGATGCCATGCTGGGCGCTTTTGAAAACGTGGACGGCAAGGCGCGCCTGGTTCACCGCCTGGACAAGGATACCAGCGGGGTTCTCCTGCTCGCCAAGACCGCCGCCGCCGCCAGATCCTTGACCGAGAGTTTCAAGAGCCGGCGGACCCAGAAGGTGTACTGGGCCCTGGTCGCGGGAACGCCGGAGGCGTCGCGCGGCATGATCGATTTGCCCCTGGCCAAGCAAGCCGGACCCGGCGGTGAGAAAGCCGGTCTTGCCGGGGAGGACGATGGCGGCAAGCCGGCGCAAACCTTGTTCCAGGTGGTTGAGAAGCGCCGCGCCCTGACTTGGCTGGTGATGCTGCCCCTGACCGGACGGAACCATCAGCTTCGGGCCCACTGCGCGGCCATGGGGACGCCGGTCGCCGGCGACGGCAAGTACGGCGGCCGGAAAGCCATACCCGAAGGAATCGACGCCCAGCTGATGCTTCATGCGCGTGAAATCGCCTTGCCCCACCCCGACGACGGGACGACTTTAAGAGTGACAGCGCCCCTGCCGCCGCACATGGCGGCCGTGTGGCGCAAGCTGGGTTTCGACGAGCGAAAGTCGGAGCGCGTGTTGGCCGAGTTGCTGAATTACGCCGAGGGACTGGCGCACGCACCGCCGGGAACCAAACCCAAGGTCAAGAAGGCGGACCGCAGGACCGGCACCAAACCCGCCCGCCACCGGGCGAAAAAAACCCTAGCTAGTGGAGCAAGGCGAAAACGATGAAATTGCCCGAACTAGATACTCCCACGCTGATCCTCGACCAGTCGCGGTTGCGGACCAACATCGCGCGTATAAGCACGCGGGCTCACGAGTTAGGCGTCGATTTGCGTCCGCATATGAAAACCGCCAAGTGCGTCGAAGTCGCGCGCCTGGCGATCGAAGGACATTCAGGCGCCATCACCGTCTCGACCTTGAAGGAAGCCGAGTACTTCGCCGGTCATGGCTTTCGCGATATCGCCTATGCGGTTGGTATCGCGCCGGACAAGTTGGCCAGGGTCGCCGCCTTGCGGAAAAGCGGCACGCGGGTTTCGGTCATCACCGACAATATCGATGTGGCGCGCGAGATCGGCGTGCGCGCGCGCGATCTGGATGCAGAGTTCGAGGTTCTGATCGAAATAGATACCGGCGATGGACGCGCCGGGATCGGGATCGAAAGCGACGGCTTGATCGCCATAGGTCAAGCCCTGCACGGCGCACCTGGCGTATCCCTGGGCGGCGTTCTAACCCATGCGGGCCAGACCTACGGTGGCAAGGACACGGACGCCATCGCGGCGGTGGCCGAGGCCGAGCGCGCGGGCGCGGTGCGCGCGGCGGAGCGGTTGCGGGCCGCCGGGTTACCCTGCCCGGTGGTCAGTGTGGGCTCGACCCCGGCTGCCGCCCATGCCCGTAACCTGGACGGCGTGAGCGAACTGCGCGCCGGCGTCTATGTATTCCAGGATGTCTTTCAAGCGGAGATCGGTTCCTGCGCCCTAGCGGACATCGCGGTATCGGTCCTCACAACCGTCACCGGCCAGCACCCCGAACGCGGCGAGATCGTCGTCGATGCCGGGGGGCTTGCCTTGTCGAAAGATCGCAGTACAGCCACGGCGCCGCGCGATGCCGGTTACGGTCTGGTTCTGGACGCCAAGTGCGGCGATAGCCTGCCGGTCATGTTCGTGGATCGTGTGTCGCAAGAACATGGGATCGTTAAGGCAGAAACCGGAACCTTGCCCTTCGATCGCCTGAAGCCGGGAACCAGGCTGCGCATCCTGCCCAATCACGCCTGTTTCACCGCCGCGGCTTACGACGGTTACCATGTGATCGACGGTGGGGGAGAAGCTGTCATGGCTTATTGGTCCCGAGTTAACGGTTGGTAGGATCGTTCAAGGTAACGCGGCCATGAAAATTAAAATCAAATGGGTGGCGACGGCGCTGGCGGCGATTCTGGCGGGCGTTGTCGTGACCGTCTATGCGGTTCTGGCATCCCTCGATTTCGACGATCTGCGCGGCGCGATCGAGGCCCAGGCCAAGGCGGCGACGGGACGCAGTCTTAAGATTGCGGGACCCATGAATCTGGAAGTTTCCCTGTCTCCAACCCTTACCATCGAGAAAGTCACCTTCGGCAACGCGGAGTGGGGAACATGGCCCGAGTTGTTTTCGGTTCGCCGTCTCGAGGTCGAGGTTGAACTCCTGTCCTTGCTTTCCGGAGTCATCCAGGTGCGCCGTTTAATCGCCATCGAACCGACCGTTCTTTTGGAAACCAATTTGCGGGGGCAGGGGAACTGGATTGTCGCGGGCGCCGATACACAAACCGGGGGGACGACCACGATTCCCGCCTTTCGCCGGATCGAAATCAGCGATGGCAGCGCCATTTTCCGCGATGGGCGCAGCGGGCAGGAATTTCTTATCAAGCTGGAGAGCCTGAAGGCCTGGGCCGAGACCCCCGCCAGCCCGTCCAAGGTATCGCTTAAGGCAAACTATAACGGCTTTGAATTCGGCGCCGGGGGAACCTTGGGGTCGCGCGATGCGCTCCTCGGCGGCGGGCGCTTTCCAGTCGATCTCGAAATCGAGGCGCGGGATATCCTTCTGAAAGCCAAGGGCTCTATCGGCGATCTCGCGGCGTTCCAGGGCCTGGTAATGGATATCGATATGCGCGGACAGAGCCTCTCCGGCCTTGGCCTTCTGATCGGCGAGGATCTGACCTCGCTGGGGCCTTATATCCTGACCGGCCACTTGAGCGATACCGGGAGCGGAATCGGAATCGAAAAGTTTTCCCTCTCCCTGGGCGATAGCAAGCTGGCCGGCGATGCCGAGCTTTTATTTGCCGGCGAGCGGCCGAAGATCACGGCTAATCTGAAGTCCGATACCCTCGATATAGACGACTTTATCGGATCGGACGGCGGCGGCGGCGAGCCGGGAGACGATCCTGAAAGCGGCGGTATTTTTTCCGGCCAGCCCTTGCCCGTGACCGCCCTACAAACCATCGACGTCTTTGGAACCTTGAGCGCCGGGCAGGTCCGCTTCGACGACAAGACCATGATGTCGGATTTATCCCTCGTTATCGATTTGGAAAAAGGGCGTCTCGATCTGACGGATATACAGGCAGGATTTTCGGGCGGCTTGCTAAGTGGCGCATTAAGCTACGATACCGTGCCCGCCGACCCGCCTCTCAGTTTCGATCTTCGCGCCTCGGGCTTCGACTACGGGCACTTTTTACAGGGCCGGGATATAACCGGCGGGGTCGATGGAAAGCTCGACGCGGTCGCCAAACTGAACGCCACGGGCAAGTCCATGCGCGATTGGGCCGGAAGCCTGAACGGCCGGATCGATATTACCGGCGGCGAGGGGCGTATCCGCAGCGAGCTTCTTGGCGCGAGCGGCGCCGGCTTGTCCGATGTATTCTCCGCCTGGCGCGAGGGCGATGACGACTTGCAACTTAATTGCGTGGTCATGCGCCTGCCCATCGAGAAGGGCGTGGTGAAAACCGAAGCCGTGCTTATCGATACCGCTGCCGTTACCGTCGGGGTCAGCGGCGAGGTCAAGCTTGGCGAAGAATCGCTCGACCTCAAGGTGACGCCTCAGGCCAAGCACACCAGCCTCATGAGCCTGGCGGTACCGCTCCGGGTTACCGGACCGATCCTTGAGCCCAGCGTTGGACCCGACGCCATAGGCACGGTTCTGGGCATGGCCAAGATAGCCGGCATGGTCTTGAATCCCCTGGTCGCGGGCGCCGTCATTGTTTTGGAGTCGGAGATTTCGGATAAAAACCCTTGCGTCGCGGCACTCGATCCCGAGGGGGCCGCTAAAGCGCGGTCCCAACCCAAGGATGACAATGAGCCGGTCACGCCCCGAGATAATTGATAGGGGCGTGCCATTATGAGCCAAGCTAAGATCAAACGCTTCTATACCACCGTCGCGGTTTTGAGCGAGGCCAGTGACGGCGGTTTTGGCGTCACCCTCGACGGCCGGCCGGTTCGCACCCCCGCCAAGGCGTTACTTCGTGTTCCCAGCCGCGGCTTCGCCGAAGCCGCCGCCGCCGAATGGGCGGAGCAGGGCGAGGAGGTTGACCCCGGCGCCATGGCCATGACCACCTTGGCCTGTACCGCCATCGATCTGGTGCGCGTCAAGCAATCCCAAGTCGTCCAGGAAGTCGCGGCCTTCGGCGGGCACGACCTGCTATGTTACCGGGCGGAGGCGCCGGCCGACTTGGCGGCGCGCCAGAATGCGGCATGGCAACCGCTCCTCGACTGGGCGGCGCTGAACCTGGATGCGCCCCTGAAGGTCACCGACGGCATCGTTTCAGTGGTACAGCCGCCCGCGAGCCTCAAAAGCCTGCACCGCGCCGTCGCAGGCCTGGATGTCTTCGAGCTTACCGCCCTGTCTTGCGCGGTCAACGCGGCCGGTTCCTTGGTGATCGGGCTTGCCCTGCGCACCGGCCATCTCGATGCCGCCGGTGCTCTGGAGGCCGCGTTGATCGACGAAGCTTATCAGGCGGATCGCTGGGGCGAAGATCCAGATTCCGCACGGCGGCGAGAGGGCGTCGCGGCCGATCTGACCGCCGCCGCGCGTGCGTTCGAAACCTTGCGCGCTTAGGCGGCCGCGGCCTTTCCCGTGCGGCGCCACATAACGAAGGCGCCTACCAAAGCGAGAACCAGAAGCAGGGCGATCATTGTACGCTGGTTTTCCAGTGAGCTGACTGTCTTCCGGAACGTTTCATTCTCGGCCGTTAAGGCGCTGAGCTTACCCTGCGCTTCTTCTCGCGCCTGCTTCAACCCGGAAAGAGTTTTAGCATTGCTTTCGGACTCGGCCATCAGCGCCGCGATCTTGGTTTCGTTTTCCTGGTTCAAAGTGCCGAGAGCGTTTTCTTTATCCGCCGCTTCTTTCTCGATAGAAGCAAGACGTGCCATGGAGACATTGAGTTTGTTTTCCAGACTCTCGATTAAATCTCCCTTTTCACCCAAGACGCTGTTTAAGGCTGCAAGTTCAGCCGCTTTCTGGGTGAGGTTGTCTTCGAGCGACGCCGCTAAGTTGCTGACGCTGGATAATTTCCCGGTTAAATCGCCAAGCAAATCACCCTTGCCGTCGAGTTGCGATTGGAGCTTGGCGAGAAGACCGTCTTTCTCGCCGAGTTGAGATTGGAGGCCCGACAGCAGGCCATCCTTCTCGCTAAGTTGGCTTTGCAATCCCGAGAGCAGGCCGTCTTTCGCCGTCAACTGGCTCTGTAGACCGCTCAGGAGCCCGTCTTTTTCGCTAAGCTGACTCTGTAGGGAGCCCATGAGGCCCTCTTGCTGACCCAACTTACCCTCAAGGCCCGAGATCATGTTGTCCTTGGCGCCCAACTTGTCTCGCATGGCTTTCAGGTCGAAACCGCCCGCGGACGGCAAGCTGGGACTTACGGATTTAGCCGGGGCCGGCGGCGTTTCAACCGCGCCGGGGGCGGGCACCGCGAGCGTAGGCGCCTTGTCATCGCCGCTGGGGAGTATCGATTTCAGGAGATTGCTCTGCGCGGATACGTCCAGCGGTGCGGCGGCGGTCATGGCCGCCACGACGATCGGCGCCAGTGCTCTTGCTGTCTTAGCTCTAATCATGATCTCGTCCTCCTTATCGCACGGGTCTGTTTATCCTTAGTCTTGAACGGTATGGCTCGACGTTAATCGGCACAAGCCAATACCGGTGCGGAGAACATAGCATGATTAATTGCTTGGCGGCATGGCGGCGAAAACCGGCAAGTCGTCTTGTATGGGATCCCAAGCTTGGGCGCTGCCGGCGAAAACGTGCATGCCGGGCTTGAATCCGCTGGGATCGTCCAGGCCGGTCGCGAAGATGACGGTCAGGCCCGGCATGTTGCTGGACCCGCCCAGGAGACGCGATCCGCAGGTTGGGCAAAAATCGGTTCGCACCGTGCCGCCGCTATCCGCTTTGTCTTCGTAGCTCGTTAGCTTGCCGGTCACATGCAAGGCATCGCTGGGAATTGCGAAGGCCGCCACATGAGGCGCACCGGAGGTTTTCTGGCACGCCCGGCAGTGGCAGAAACCTGGAAACATGGGTTCGGCTTGAAAGTCGTAGCGCACGGCGCCGCACCGGCAACCGCCGGACATGGGCTTGGTCATGTAAATAATCCTTCTGTGAATTTACTATGCCGGGATCAGGCCGCGAGATAGATCTCCAAGCAAGATAGGGTGCTATTCCAACCTTAGTTGTGCATTTCGCGGGCGTTCTCGCTCGGAATCCGCTCTTGCAGCAGCGTCATTAGCGTGCCGCCCTTATCTTCGGCGAAATCCAGGGTGACGAGCATTTCCATGTCTTTCAAATCGCCAAAGCCCCAGACAAAGGTGAAGACGAGACGGCTGGGCGGCGCTGAACCTGGATGCGCCCCTGAAGGTCACCGCCGGCATCGTTTCAGTGGTTCAGCCGCCCGCGAGTCCCAAAAGCCTGCACCGCGCCGTCGCAGGCCTGGATGTCTTCGATCTTGCCGCCCTGTCTTGCGCGGTCAACGCGGCCGGTTCCCTGGTGATCGGGCTTGCCCTGCGCGCCGGCCGTGTGGATGCCGCCCGCGCCCTGGAGGCCGCATGGGTCGACGAAGCTTATCAGGCGGATCGCTGGGGCGAAGATCCAGATTCCGCGCGGCGGCGCGAGGGCGTCGCGGCCGATCTGACCGCCGCCGCGCGCGCGTTCGAGACCTTGCGCGAATGAACCGCCGTCCTCTCCGCGCCGAGCCGAAGCGTTTCAGCTTTCGTAGCGGTCGTGATGGCGAAGCCAGGACATGCTCCAGGGTAGCGCTGCTTCGTCGCGCCCTTTAGGCACCAGATCGAGGTAGTTATAGGCGCCAATCAGGATGTCGAGCCCCCGGGCGTAGGTCGAATAGGTATGGAATACGTTTCCGGCCTCATCCCTATAGAACACACTGGCACCGGAGCCTTCTTCACTCGGAAATTTACCTTTTGAATAATTGTAATAGGCTTGTTCTTTCGCCATTTCGTCTTGGGTGAAGCTGACATAATAATCGCGATTGAAATCGGTTCCGTGAGAGGACACCCATTTGAAACGCCACTTCATTCGTTCCTGGAAGATTTCGATCTCGGGGAGCGGCGCGCGCGATACAGCGACAAAGGTCACATCCCGTTGTTCGAGGTGAACCATGGCGCCGTCGAAATGATCCGCCAGGAATGAGCAAGCGGGGCATCCTTCTTGCCAAGCGGGGCCGAGCATAAAGTGATAGACGATAAGCTGACTGCGCCCGGCGAAGAGTTGGTCAAGCGTTTCCGTGCCGTCCTGGCCTTCGAAGACGTAAGACGCCTCGACCTTGACCCAGGGGAGGCGCCGGCGTTCCGCGCTTAATTGATCGCGTAGTTTACTGAATTTCTTTTCCTCGACCAGAAGCGCCTTACGGGCATCGAGCCAAGCATTGCGGGATACGATTTGGTTCTGCTCCATGAAGTATATCTCCCCTTGTCCAATATTATTCCATCGTTGGCATGCCAGTGAATACCGGCAAGCCGTCTTGGATGGGATCCCAAGCTTGGGCGCTGCCGGCGTAAACGTGCATGCCGGGCTTGAAATCGCTTGGATCGTCCAGTCCGGTCGCGAAGACGACGGCCAGGCCCGGCATGTTGCTGGACCCGCCCAGGAGGCGCGATCCGCAGGTTGGGCAAAATTCGGTTCGCACCGTACCGCCGCTATCGGCTTTGGCTTCGTAGCGCGTTAGCTTACCGGTCACATGCAAGGCATCGCTGGGAATTGCGAAGGCCGCCACATGAGGCGCACCGGAGGTTATCTGGCAGGCCCGGCAGTGGCAGAAACCTGGAAACCTGGGTTCGGCTTGAAAGTCGTATCGCACGGCGCCGCACCGGCAACCGCCGGACATGGGCTTGGTCATGTAAATAATCCTTCTGTGAATTTACTATGCCCGGATCAGGCCGCGAGATAGATCTCCAAGCAAGATAGGGTGCTATTCCAACCTTGGTTGTGCATTTCGCGGGCGCTCTTGCTCGGAATCCGCTCTTGCAGCAGCGTCATTAGCGTGCCGCCCTTATCTTCGGCGAAATCCAGGGTGACGAGCATTTCCATGTCTTTCAAATCGCCAAAGCCCCAGACAAAGGTGAAGACGAGACGGCTGGGCGGGGCGATTTCCCGGTAAGTGCCCGAGAGCGGGTGGGCCCCGCCCTCCGAACCGTCCATGACCAGGCTGTAGCCGCCGCCCTCACGCAGGTCGATCTTCACGTCGCGTGCGGCGACACCCTCGGGCCCCATCCATTGGGCAAAGGCTTCGGGATCGGTCCAAGCGCGGAACACCGCCTCGCGCGGCGCCTTGAACCGGCGTGTGAGTTCCAGAACGAAGGTCTCTTGCGGTTGGGCCGTCTTTTCACTGTGAGTCATGGTCGTCATCTTCCTGTTATTACTTTTCCAACGGATTTGTCTTTTCCAGATAGCGGGCCAGGGAGTCGAGGCGGGTTTCCCAGAATTCGCTATAGCGCGAGATCCAATCCGAGGCCTCTTTCATGGGCGCCGCCTTCAGGTGGCAGCGGCGCAAGCGGCCCAACTTTTCCCGTTCGATCAGGCCGGCCGATTCCAGCACGCTCAGGTGCTTGGAGACGGCGGGCAGGGACATCTCGAAGGGTTCGGCCAGTTCGCCCACTGTTATTTCGCCCTGGCTCAGACGGGCCAGTATGGCCCGCCGGGTGGGGTCGGCCAGGGCGGAGAACACACCGCTCAGGGGGTCGGATTTATATTTAACCATAAGGTTAAATAAAACAACTTGCCCGGTCCTGTCAAATTTTATTTTCACGGGTCTGGAATGTCTGCGGAGGTCTATCTATTGAAGTTAGGCGAAGATAATATTTCGGCGGGATTTCCTTTCGTAATAAGCATGACATTGAAGGACGCAAGATGCGGTTTTCCAAACTAACCTCACGCATCGCCGGCCGGGGGGCGGCCGCCTGGGATGTGCATGCGCGGGCATTGGCGGCTCAGGCCAAGGGTGAGGATGTCGTGGTCATGAGTTTGGGCGAGACCGATTTCACCACCCCCGATGCGGTCATAGACGAGGCTGTCCGGGCCATGCGGGCCGGCGATACGCTCTATACGCCCATACGGGGCCAGGCGCGGCTGCGCCGGGCGGTCGCCAATTGGGCACGCACAAACCACGGCATAGCGGTGAAGGAAGACGGAGTTGCGATCACGGCGGGCTGTCAGAACGCGGTCTTTATCGCCGCCCAGTTGCTGCTCGAAAAAGGCGATGAAGTGCTGGTGCTTGAACCCATGTACGTCACCTACGAGGCCAGCTTAAGGGCCACGGGCGCCATACTGAAGCCCGTAGCCTGTCCGGCGTCACAGCGGTTCCATCCGGATATGGCGGCTATGCGGGCTGCGATCGGCCCGCGCACGCGCGCCATTTTTCTCGCCACGCCCGTCAATCCCAGCGGCGCGGTTTTAACCCGGGAAGAATTGGGTGAGATCGCCGAGATCGCGCAAAAACACGATCTTTGGGTGGTCAGCGACGAGGTTTACGCCGAGCTCGTTTACGAGGGAAGCCACCTTTCCATCGCCAGCCTTAAGGGCATGGCAGAACGCACGGTGACCCTTGGCAGCCTGTCGAAGTCCCACGCCATGACCGGCTGGCGCGCCGGTTGGGCTATGGGGCCGGATAGCTTCATTGCCCATATGTTCAACCTGATGCTGTGCATGACCTACGGCCAACCGGGTTTCGTGCAGCAAGGCGCCGCCCTGGCCCTGGAACGGGAAATGGAGTTCCCGGCCAAGCTTAGGGAAGCCCTGCGCCGCCGCCGCGACAAATTGTTCGCCATCTTGTCGCCGGTGCCCAACTTGACATGCTGGTTGCCGGAGGCGGGCATGTTCCTATTGCTGGGTGTTGAGAACTCGGGACTGACGAGCCAGGAATTTAACCGCCGCCTCTTTGAAGAAGAAGGGGTCGCAACCGTTGATGGGGGCGCCTTCGGCGCCAGCACCGCGGGTACTTTGCGGTTGTCTTTCGCGGTTTCCGACGATCAGTTAGAAAAGGGCGGCGAACGTATCCGGCATTTCGCCGAATCTCTACTTAGCGGGGAAGGGGTTTCATGCCCACACTTGGCGAGCAACTAATCCGCCTGCTTGAGGTTTACGGCGTCGATACCGTCTTCGGTATTCCCGGCGTTCATACGGTCGAGCTTTACCGGGGGCTCGACCGAAGCGCGCTCCGCCATGTCACCCCGCGTCATGAGCAGGGCGCCGGTTTTATGGCCGACGGTTATGCCCGTGCTTCCGGCCGGCCCGGCGTCGCCTTCGTTATCACCGGGGCCGGCCTCACCAACACCATAACGGCCATGGCGCAGGCCTATGCCGATTCGGTTCCCATGTTGGTTATCTCCTCGGTCAATCACCGCCCGGTGCTGGGGCTTGGGAGCGGGGCGCTGCACGAGGTCCGGAATCAGGGCCTGATCGCCGCTCAGTGCGCGGCCTTCAGTCATACGATCATGGCGCCGGAGCAGCTGCCGGCGGTGCTGGCGCGCGCCTTCGCCGTTTTCGAGGGGGAACGCCCGCGCCCGGTTCACATAGAAATCCCGGTCGATCTGCTGGACGCGCCCGCCGATGGCCTGGACTTGACCCGGCCGGCGCCCATATTCCCGCCGGTCCCGGCCCCGGAGCCGCTCGCCCGGGCGGCCGAAGCCCTGGGTTCTGCCGTGCGCCCGCTCATACTGGCTGGCGGCGGCGCCGTGGCGGCGGGGCCGGAGCTCCTGGCGCTGGCCGAACGTCTGGATGCGCCGGTGGTCATGACCAACAATGCACGCGGTCTCGTGCCCCCGGCCCATGAGCTGGCGGTGCCGGCCAGCCCCTCGTTGCAGGCCGTGCGCGATCTGATGGCCGGGGCGGATGCGATCCTGGTGGTTGGGTCTGAATTGGGCCCCACCGACTACAATATGTACGGGCACGGGGACGTGGCTTGTTCCGGGCCCCTCATCCGTATCGAAATCGACGCCCAGCAGATGCGCCGGGGGGGCGTGCCCAGTATCCCGCTACTGGGAGCCTCGGCGCCGGCCTTGGCGGCCCTTGTTTCGGCCCTGGAACCGGCGCCCGCGAAAGCGGCGGGCGAAGGCGCCAAGCGGGCCGCCGCGACGCGCCAAGCGGCCCTGGAGGAGATCGGCCCCGAGAGGCGCGCGGATCATGCCTTTCTCGAGCGCATACGGACCCGACTGGGCGACGCGCCGATTGTCGGCGACTCGACCCAGGCGGTCTATGCCGGCAGCCTCTATTACGCCGCGCCGGTTCCGCGCTCCTGGTTCAATGCCTCGACCGGTTACGGAAGTCTCGGGTTCGCGGTGCCGGCGGCGATTGGGGCGGCCTTGGCGCTTGGGCGGCCGGTGGTGGCGCTGGCCGGGGACGGCGGTTTCCAGTTCACGGGACTGGAGATTTCGGTTGCGGTAGAGACCAAGGCGCCGGTCATTTTCATTGTCTGGAACAACGAGGGTTACGGTGAGATCAAACACTACATGCAAAAAAACGGCATTGTGCCTGTCGGTGTCGATTTGCATACGCCCGATTTCGCCGCCCTGGGCCGCGCTTGCGGTCTGAAGTCGGAAAAGGCGGCAAGCCTGGACCGCTTCGACGCCTTGTTGGACGAGGCCCTTGCCGGGGCCGGGCCGGTCTTGATCGAAATCGACGGCGAGCTGGCGCGGACTTCGCGGGCCTAGCCGCCGCGGCTCCCTGGCCCCCAAGAGGCCCGCGTGCTATCTGCTTAGTCGCTTAAGTGCCGCCGAATCGATAGACGGGGAGCCGCTATGTACGAGATCGTCAGACAGCTTGAAGAGAAGCGCGCCGCCGCGCGCGCGGGCGGCGGGCCCAAGCGGGTCGAGGCGCAGCACGGCAAGGGCAAGCTAACCGCGCGCGAACGGATAGAGGTTCTGCTGGACGAGGGCACCTTCGAGGAATGGGACATGTTCATGGAGCATCGTTGCTCCGACTTCGGCATGTCGGACCAGCGTATTCCCGGCGACGGGGTGGTTACCGGACACGGCAGCATTAACGGCCGTACGGTGTTTGTCTTCAGCCAGGATTTCACCGTCTTCGGTGGCTCGCTCTCGGAGGCCCATGCCGAGAAGATCTGCAAGGTGATGGATAAGGCGATCCAAGTGGGCGTCCCGGTGATCGGCTTGAACGATTCCGGCGGCGCGCGGATACAGGAAGGCGTTGCCTCCCTGGCCGGCTACGCCGAGGTGTTTCAGCGCAACGTCATGGCCTCCGGCGTCATACCGCAGATCTCGCTCATCATGGGGCCCTGCGCCGGTGGGGCGGTCTATTCCCCGGCCATGACCGACTATATCTTCATGGTCAAGGACAGCTCTTACATGTTCGTGACCGGCCCGGATGTGGTCAAGACCGTCACCCATGAAAGTGTCACCCATGAGGAACTGGGCGGCGCGGTCACCCACACCACCAAGTCCGGGGTCGCCGACCTGGCCTTCGAGAACGATGTCGAGGCCCTGTTGGAGGCGCGCCGCTTCGTCGATTTTCTGCCTAGTTCCAACCGCACGCCGGCGCCGGTGCGCGAAAGTAACGACCCGATCGAGCGCGAGGAGATGTCACTCGACACCCTGGTCCCCGCCGATCCCGCCATGCCTTACGACATGAAGGAATTGATCGAAAAAGTCGTCGACGAGGGCGAATTCTTCGAGGTCCAGCCCGCCTACGCCGGCAACATCATCACCGGCTATGGGCGCATGGGGGGGCACACTGTCGGCTTCGTGGCCAACCAGCCCATGGTGCTGGCCGGCTGCCTGGATATCGCTTCCTCGATCAAGGCGGCGCGTTTCGTGCGGTTTTGCGATTGTTTCAACATCCCCATCGTCACCTTCGTTGACGTGCCCGGTTTCCTGCCCGGCACGGCGCAGGAATACGGCGGCATCATCAAGCACGGCGCCAAGCTGCTGTTCGCCTATGCCGAGGCGACGGTGCCCAAGGTGACCGTGATTATACGCAAGGCCTATGGCGGGGCCTACGATGTCATGTCGTCCAAGCACATTCGCGGCGACGTGAACTATGCCTGGCCCACGGCCGAGATCGCGGTCATGGGCCCCAAGGGCGCGGTCGAGATCATCTTCCGCGAGGACATCGGCGACGCGGCCAAGATCGAGGCGCGGACCGAGGAATACCGCAAGACCTTCGCCAACCCCTTCATCGCCGCCAGCCGCGGTTACATCGACGACGTCATCCGGCCGCACGGCACCCGCTGGCGCATCTGCCATTCCCTGCGCATGTTGCGCGATAAGAAGCTAGAAAACCCCTGGAAGAAGCACGACAACCTGCCGCTGTGAGGTGCCTAGCCCAGAGGCCGTCCGGTCAGGGGATAGCTGGGGTCGTTGTAGCCGTGGGTGGAGGCATGACCGGGGGTCACCAGGGAATCGATAAAATCCTCGTCCTCCGGCGTTAGCCGGTGCGCCAGGCCGCCTAGATACTCGTCCCACTGGGCCAGGGTCCGCGGACCCGCCAGGACCGAGGAAACGATCGGATTGGCAAGAACCCAGTTGAGGGCGAACTGGCCGGCGGTCATGCCGCGCGCCTCGGCGTGGGCCTTGATCGCCTGGGCGTGCTCCAGGGATTCCCGGCGGAACTCGGTCTCCATCATGCGTTTGTCCTGGCGCCCGCCTCGGCTTTCGCCCTTGGGCGCCTCGCCCGGCGGGTATTTACCGGTCAGCACCCCGCGCGCCAGGGGGCTGTAGGGCACGACGCCAAACCCGAAATGTGCGCAGGCCGGCAGGACATCGACCTCCGGCACCCGGTTCATGGCGTTGTAGTAAGGCTGCGAGGCGACCGGGGCCGCTAACCCCATGGCTTCGCAAAGCCGCGCGATATTGGCATGTTCCCAACCGCGAAAGTTGCTGATCCCAAAGTAACGCGCCTTGCCGGCGGCTATGATATCGCCGAGCGCGCCCAGGGTTTCCTCCAAGGGCGTGCCGTGGTCGGGCTTGTGCAGGTAGTAGATATCCACATAGTCGGTCTTGAGCCGCGTTAGGCTGTCGTCGATCGCGCGCATCAGCCATTTACGCCCCAGGCCGCCCATGTTGGGACCCTTGCCCATGGCGTTGCCGGCCTTGGTCGCCAGGACCCAGGCATCGCGATCCTTCTTCAACAGCTTGCCCGTCAGTTCCTCGGAGGCGCCGGCGGCGTAAACATCCGCCGTGTCGATGAAATTGATACCGGCCTCGCGGGCCTTGGCGACGATGCCCCCGGCCGTCTTTTCGTCGCAGCGGTCGCCGAACATCATAGCGCCAAGGCATATCGGCGACACGCGAAGACCGCTGTGGCCGAGTCTTCGATACTTCATGGACAGTTCTCCTGGTGCGTTGGGGCGATTTAAGGGAGTCTATCACAGAAAGCGCCATTCGGATGCTTTCCTAGTATAAAACCTATGCCCGGGTCGTACCGAGGCCGCAAGATTGTTATATATTTCTTAGGTTTGAAAGCAGGACTTAACTCATGACGGACCCTATCCTCGTCGAACGCGACGGCCCCATCGCGACCGTGGTGCTCAACCGCCCGGACAAGCTCAACGCCATGACCAAGCCCATGTGGCGGCGTTTGGGCGATGCCGTGCGGTCCTTGTCGGCCGAGGAGGAGGTGCGTTGCCTTGTCCTGCGCGGGGCCGGCGGCAAGGCGTTTTCGCCCGGAAACGATATTTCCGAATTTGAGACCGAGCGCCACGATCCGGCCTCGGCCAAGGCTTACGGCGAGGTCATGCATCATGCCCTGGGCGCGATACAGGACTGCCGGCACCCGACGCTGGCCTTGATCGAGGGTATTTGCGTCGGTGGCGGCCTGGAGATCGCCGCCCTTTGCGACATGCGCATTTGCGGCGAATCGAGCCGTTTTGGGGTGCCGATCAAGCGTTTGGGCCTGGTCATGGCTTATCCCGAGATCGCCGGCCTGGCCGATCTGATCGGACGCCCGAAAACTCTGGCAATCTTACTCGAGGGCCGGGTTTTCGGCGCCGCCGAGGCCAAGGACATGGGCCTGGTCAACCGCGTGGCGGCCGACGACGAGGTCGAGCACGAAGCCATGGCGGCGGCGCGCCGTATCGCCGAGGGCGCGCCCCTGGTCGCGCGCTGGCACAAGAAGTTCCTACGCCGCCTGGCGCGCCCTGAAGCCCTGACACCGGAGGAGCTGGACGAAGGCTTCGCCTGCTACGATACCGAGGATTTTCAGATCGGTTACCGGTCTTTCCTGACCAAGACCAAGCCGGACTTCAAGGGCCGCTGAGATGGCGGGGCCCCTTGAAGGATTGAAGGTGATTGAACTTGCCCACATCATGGCCGGGCCGGTGTGCGGCTTGATGCTGGCCGACATGGGCGCGGATGTCATCAAGGTCGAAAAGGTGCCGGGCGGCGACGATACCCGGCGCTTCTCACAGCCCAAGATAGGCGGTGAATCGGCCGCCTTCATGATGATGAACCGCAACAAGCGCGGAATTGCCGTGGATCTGAAGCAGGACGGGGGGCGCGAGGTTTTGCACCGCCTGCTTAAAACCGCGGATGTGGTGATCGAAAATTACCGGCGCGGCACCATGGAACGCCTGGGCTTCGGTTACGAAACCCTAAGGGCCGGGAACCCCGGTCTGATCTATTGCGAAATTTCCGGTTTCGGGCGGAGCGGACCCTACGCCGACCGCGGCGGTTTCGACCTCATCGCCCAGGGCATGAGCGGTCTCATGAGCATCACGGGGGAGGGGGAGGGACGCCCTCCGGTAAAAATCGGCGCGCCGGTGACCGATATCACCGCCGGCATCCTGGGCGCCATGGGCGTCCTGGCCGCGGTGATCGAGCGCCACAAGAGCGGCCGGGGCCAGCGGGTCGATACCTCCCTGTTCGAGGCCGGGATCGTGCACACCTATTGGCAATCCGCCATAGCCTTCGCGACCGGGATTTCGCCAGGTCCCATGGGCTCGGCGCACCCGCTCAGCGCGCCCTATCAGGCGTTCCGGACCGCGGATGGCTGGATAAATATAGGGGCCGCCAATCAGAACAACTGGCTGCGCTTGCTGGATGTTATCGGGAAGCAGGAGCTTAACGACGATCCGCGTTTTGCCGATAATGGCGCGCGCATGAATAACTTGCAGGACTTGGAGCAAGCCTTGAACGCGGCCTTCGCGCCACGAACCACCGCCGATTGGCTGGCGCGCCTGGAGGCCGCCGGCGTGCCAGCCGGGCCGGTGTTGAGTGTCAGCGAGATGCACCGGGATCCACAAACGATCGCGCGTGCCATGGCGCCGGCCCCCGAACATGCCCGGCTGGGACCGGTCAAGGCCATCGGCTTGCCGGTAAAATTTTCCGAGACGCCGGGTGAAGTCGCGGATGGCGCACCGCTATATGGGCAACACACCCGCGAGGTCTTGGCTGAATACGGCTATACTGTGCAAGAGACCGATGCCCTGGTAAAACAAGGCGCCGTGATTACCGCCGAGGGGCCCTAGACGAGGAAAGTCCTAAAAGGACAGACCGCTCAAAGCGTCGATGGCTTTCAGAATAGCGCGGCCGATTAGAACAATGAACAAAGGCGGCAAGATAAATACGATCATCGGCACGGTCAGCAGCGCTGGCAGGCGGGCGGCTTTCTCTTCGGCCTTCATAATGCGTTCATGTCTGGAATCGGTGGACATGACGCGCAGGGATTGCGCCAGAGGCGTGCCGTAGCGTTCGGCTTGTATCAGCGCATTGACGACCCCGCGCACGCCCGGTAAATCGACCCGCATAATTAGATTTGCCAGAGCCTTTCGCCGGTCCGGCAGAAACCCGAGTTCAAGACCCGTAAGACTGAATTCGTCCGCCAGTTCGGGCGCGCTTTTCTCCATTTCCTGCGCCACCCGCATTAAGGTAGCGTCCAGGCTCAGGCCGGCTTCGGCGCATATGACCATCAAATCAAGTCCATCGGGTAGCGCCTTACGGATATTAGCGGCACGTTTTGTCGCGGCGTTCTTGATAACGATGTCGGGCAGATAAGCACCAATCAGAACGCTGCCAATCGTAATGATAAGCTTGCCCTGGGTGCTGAGGCCATAAAGATTCAGGCCGTAGAACAGCGTCATGGCCAAGGCGCCAAAGGCGAATGGCAGGGCTACCTTAAGAAACAGGTACAAAATGATAGCGTCCTTTGACCGCCACCCGGCGCGCATCAACTTAATAGATATGCGGCTTGCCTGGGCCGAGCGCAGCAAGTTGAGCCGATCCACGAAACTGCGCATGAAGCCGAGTGTGGGCAGGCGTTCTTGCCGCCGCCGTGGTCCTACCATGTTGGCGCGTAGGGCGGCGCGTTGCGCGCCTATCATTTTGACCCGGCGGGCACCAGGGTTTTTATGCAGCAAGGTGATCCAAATGGTAATGCTGATTGTCGCGGCGGAAATGCCGGCCATCAAAATCAGGACCTGCTCCTGCGTGACACCCAGTGTTTCGAAAAGACTCTCTATCATATCTCGAACTTGACCATTTTCATCATGACGCCGACGCCCGCGAAAATCATGAACAGGCCGAAAGCAACCATGGCTTGACCGCGTGGATCATTGAACAAGCCAATTAGGTATTCGGGGCTCAAAAGGTAGATGAGCAATGTCATAATGAAGGGAAGCGAACCGATAATGTAGGCACTTGCCTTGGCTTCAGATGAAAGAGCCTTAATTTTGCGTTTTATTTGACGCCTGCCGCGAAGCACATCGGTCAGATTGCCGAGCGTCTCCGCCAAGTTACCCCCGGTTTCCGCCTGGATGGATAGGGCGATGGTGAAGAAATCGAACTCCTGCAAATTCACCCGCTGCGCCGCTTCCGCAAGGATGTCGTCCATTTTGCGGCCAATTCGGATGCCGTCGGTAACGCGCCTCATTTCCACACCGACTGGGTCGGGTATTTCTTGACCGGCGGTCTTAATCGATTCGCCGATCGGAAGGCCGGCTTTCAACCCGCGTACCATCAGGTCGATCGCGTCGGGGAAGTATTCTATAAAACGTATTTGCCGGCGTTTGATCATCCAACCGAGAAAGATATGCGGGAAACTAAGGCCCGCTGTAATACCGGAAAGAATTGCAATAGTAGCTGGCGCGCCGGATAACGTACTGGAGACCAATCCCATGGTCACGGCAATCAACAAACCGGTCAGGACGTAAATGCCAATTGAAAAACTCATGCCGGCGCGATCGATGCGCAGACGTAACATGTCTTGACGCGGAAATGCATTCTCGATCAGAGTATTTAAGAAAGCGATTTCGCTGTTCTTATTCTTTTGCCTCGAGATCGATACTTGCGCCTCGTTCGTGCCGTGCACCTGATTACGCGATTTGACGGTTTCCATACGGCGATTGAAGGGTGCGCGTTCATTGCCCGAGAACAAACCGAATAATAGGAGGATGCAGCCGATCGGTAGAAGCACGACGATCAGTGCTTCCATCCCCGCGCCCTCCCCACCTAAATATTCTAGTAAATCAGTCATTACATGCACTCCAGCAAACGCCGGTCGAGGCCGAAATAGGCTGCCTTGGTGGCGAAGTGGGGGCGCAATCCGGTTGAGGTGTAATTGCCTTTCAGCATACCGTCCAAGCCTTCACCCTCGAATTCATAGGTGAAAAGATCCTGGGTTGTGATGATATCTCCTTCCATACCGACGATTTCGGTGATGTGCGTGATTCTACGCATACCGTCGCGCATGCGCGAAACTTGAACGATCATATCGATCGCCGAGGCAATCTGCGTTCGAACCGCTTTCGCGGGCAGGTTGATGCCGGCCATGCCGATCATATTTTCAAGCCGGGTCAAAGCCTCACGCGGCCGGTTGGCGTGAACCGTGCCGAGCGATCCATCATGGCCGGTGTTCATGGCCTGAAGCATGTCAACCGCCTCCGAGCCGCGAACCTCGCCAAGGATAATGCGGTCGGGACGCATACGAAGCGAGTTTTTCACCAAATCCCGCATCGTGATTTCGCCCGTGCCTTCTAGGTTCGCGGGGCGCGTTTCAAGGCGCACGACATGGGGTTGTTGTAGCTGCAATTCGGCCGCATCCTCGATGGTCACGACCCGCTCGCGCTCGTCGATCATTTGCGACATGGCGTTGAGCAGGGTTGTCTTGCCCGAGCCGGTACCACCGGAGATCAGGATATTGAGGCGGCTGCGGGCGGCGATCTTAAGGACCGTGCTCATGGTTTCGGAAATGTTGTTCTGCCGGGCCATCAAATCCAGGGTGATGCCCTTTTTGGAGAACTTACGAATTGAAATAGTGGGGCCATCGATCGCCAGGGGCGGAATGATAATGTTGACACGGCTGCCGTCTTGCAATCTGGCGTCGACCAAGGGCACCGTTTCATCGACACGGCGGCCGATAATAGAAACAATGCGTCTTGCGATATTGAGCACATGATCGTTATCGCGGAAGTGAACATCCGTCACCTCCAATATGCCCTTTCGTTCGATGTAGATTTGTTTCGGACCGTTGATCAAGATGTCGGTGATGGACTCGTCGGCCAAAAGGGGCTCAAGCGGCCCTAAACCCAACATATCGTCGAGAAGTAGCTCAACGAGGCTGGATTGCTCTATTTGGTTGAGGCGCAGGTTGTGTTCCCCGAGTACCTCTGCGACGATTTCCCGGAGTTGGTGAGAAAGCTCGTCGCGCGGTAGTTGCGAGGCGGCGGAAACGTCCAGGCGATCCATCACCGCCGGTTCTATCGTTAGCTTCGTTTTCTCAACCGTCGCCGAAACTTCTGCCGACAACGACACGCGCCCATCGCTGCGATCGCGCCGAGATTGGCGTGTTTCTGGTGCATCGTCCGATACCGTCACCGGTTCCGCCGGAACATCGGATTCGCTTTGAGGCGGAGGGGCTAGGGGACTGTCGAACAATAGCCACCGTATGAGATCGGCAACTAAATTACGCCGGTCCAAGAGGTTGAGAGATTGAGAATCTTCTTCCGTGGCGGAGGTGACGATTTGCCCAATGCGAACCGCTAGTTCCGGGCGTGGGATGCCAACCAGATTTTGCCCTTCGAAAGCGTTCAGGACCTCGGGGCGAATCTCTTCGATATACTGCGCAAGGCGTTGGGATTTTCCGGATGTTCCCGCGCCGCTACGTTGCGAGGCGCCCGCGGAACGCAAGTTGCTCGTAGCGCCCGTCATGCTCGGTCACTTCCTTTTAAAAAACCGGCGCCAACCGCCATTGGAAGAGCCGCCGGTATTCTCGCCCGCCATATCGGCCAAAGCTTCGGTAATTTTTCGGAACGCCTTGGCGATATTATTATTGGCGTTAATCTGTACGACGGGCTTGCCATTATTGGCGGCAAGTATGAAGGACTTGGGGTCGTCGGGTATGGTGAAATTGACCTTGTGGCCGAGGGCTTTCTGGAAATCGCTGACGCTCATCGCCTGATTTTTTCCGCCGGTGCGGTTCACGATGACGAAAGTCGGCTTGTTAGGTGCAGTTTCTTCGATACCGGTCATGAGGCGCATGGTATCTCGGAGTCCCGACAGGGATAAGTCTGTCACGACAATGACCTTGGAGCATTCTTCGATCACGCGCTGGCGGACTGTAAAGGCGGAGCGCGGAACATCCGCCACAATGCAGGTATTGGACCGTCCGACGGTGTCGAACAGTATATCGACGGCGTCGGCATTATAGTCTATCTGCTGCGCAAGAGTTTCCTCGGTCGCCATGATCGATAGTTTGTCGGTCAGTTTCGCCGTTGCGCTTTCGATAAAAAGGCTATCGATCCTGTTGGGGCTCTCCAAGGCTTCGCGAAGGCCGCGTGTCGGCTCCAAATCCAGGGAAAGCGCGACGGTGCCGAATTCGAGATCGAGGTCGATCAAGGCCGTCTTGTGGCCGCGTTCCTGACTGATGAGCCATGCCAAATTAACAGCGACGGTGCTGCTACCAACGCCGCCTCGCGATCCGATCACCGCGATTTTGTTGGTCTTGTCGTCGGCAGTTTCCGGGGTGGCCGAGTTTTCCGGCTTTTCCTCGGTGCGGCATAACGCCGCGGCCATGGCTTTTTCGGTGACCGGCTTAATCAGATAGTCAGAAATGCCGGCCCCCACCATCTCCCGGTACAAGTTGATATCGTTGATCGTGCCTATGCCGATCAAGCGCGTCTGCTCGCTAAAAGCCGTGGTCAAAGAGAGCATAACCGTGAGGGGAGCCGAAGATTCGCCGATATCGACGATCAGAACCGCTGGAGTAGGCGATTCGGACAGGTAATCGAGAGCTTGTTGGCTGCCGCCGTCGCGCACGTAGGGCTCGTCGAAAAATTGACGAGCGACGGATTCGACGACATCGTGCGTCTGATTATCGCCGACGAAAGCGACGCACTCCGCGGTGACTTGTTCCAAGCCTTGCGGGTCAAGGAATTTTTCTGCGGCACTCATACTATGCTCAATTCGATCCAGAGACTGATTGGCCTTTGATTTCTTTCGTCTTACCTACCCGGTAGCGCTGCATTCCCAGTGCCAAGGCCTCGGCATCGCCAGGGCCTTGTGGACGGCCGCGTTCCAAGTCAAGCGGATCGGCGATCATCCTGCCCAATACGGCTGTGTTGCTACAGCTCCATATATGCGTCGGGCGTGGTGTGTAGATTGATTTCGGGACATCGCAATCGGGCTCAATCACCATGGCGCGGGTGACGGTCACGACGATGGCGTCGCTCGATACGGTCATCGACTCCAGAGGGCGTGCGGCAATCGCCGGATTTAGTCCCATGCCGGAAAGGTTTTCCGAGATAGAGGCTATCCGCGCGGCGGTCAGGACATCGTGTTTTCCGGCCGCCTTGCGCGGGCCATTGATTTCAATGCGGGTCAAGCGATCCGCGGCCGTGTCGCTGAGAAACTTCGCCAGCCTTGCCGTTTCAGCGCCGTTCAGCTCATCTTCCCCGAAGGCGAAATTAGTCTTATGGATCATGGTGATGATCTCGGCCTGCGGATCCACCACCGCGGGCGCCAGTTGAAGCAAGGAATTATATAGCTGATGAGTTGAAACCACCTCGTTTGGCGGCATGCTGTCGGCGTTTAGAAAACAGCCAGACAGCACGGTCGCCGCCAAGGCGGACCATAGTGCCGGAAAACGGACGGTATGAGCGGTGCGGAACATCATATCCGTGACCTCAATCCAAAATATACGTAGCGGCGCCCGTCTGCGTCCCATTTGCCGGGCCAAGCGGTACATCAACGGTTCGCGATAAAGTGGCCGAAAGATTCCGTGGCCGCTTGTTCTTAAGAGCAACATTCGACTTGGTAAAAGGGTCCGTCGGTAACGGTACGTCCCGATCTTCGAACGGTTTCACGATATAGGGTGTGACCAGGATGATTAATTCCGTTTCATTCCTTCGGAACTGTTCGCTTTTGAACAATTCGCCAAGTAAGGGCACGTCAGCTATGAAGGGAATTTGCCGAACGCTATCCTGAAAATCTTCCTGATAGAGTCCCGCGATAGCGAAACTGCGGCCGGAAGCCAGCTCGACGGTGGTTTCCGCCCGCCGCGTGGTCAAGGCGGAAATGCTCAAACCATTAATTGAAACAGCGCCCGCAGCGGTAAGTTGACTGACTTCCGGGCGCACATGCAAATTGATGCGGCCGTTATTAATCAAGGTCGGCGTAAAGGACAAGCTGATACCGAATTCTTTGAACTCGACGGCAACTCTACCATCTTCATCGATGATCGCGATCGGGAATTCACCGCCCGCCAAGAAACTCGCGGTCTCTCCCGACATGGCCGTTAAGTTCGGTTCCGCCAGGGTTTTGGCCATACCGATTTCCTCGAGCGCATCGAACAGGATGTTTAGATTCGCATTCCCAATGCCTATATTCCTGAGCAGACCGGCGCCGAATTGATCGCCCAGTAACGTGAATCCGCCGCCAGCCAAGCCCGCCGGATTTTGCAGGAAGGTTTCGCCTGAAGTGAAACTAAAGTCGCCCTTGGTTATGTCGAAATTAAGGCCAAGTTGGCGGGCTGCCGTACGCGAAACTTCAGCGATACGGACCCGCAGATTGATCTGGTTTGGATCGGTGACCGCGATGCGGTTGATGACTTCTTCATTCTCGTCGAGGAAGCGGGCCGTGAGGCGGCGGACATCTTCCGCATCGGCCGCGCTGGCGACACTGCCTTCTAAAACAATCGCGCCTTGTACGGAACTGGTCGCGACGCCGCTGGCCGGCAACAAGGATTCAATGGCCCGGTCCAAGCTACTTAAATCGTGAGACACGGAAACATCGATGTCGGCGATGATGTTCTCGTTGCGGTCGACGGCGAACAGGGTTGTCATGCCCGTGGTCTTGCCGAAGACATAGACCATGCGGGAAGATTTTACATTGACGTCCGCGATTTCCGGGTTGGCGATAAAGACCGAAACGGCTGGCCCGGTCAGGCGGATCAGGCGGCCCTGGTGGCGGGCGATTTCGATGCGCCCGCTACTTTGGGTGATGTCGCGTTCCTGGGCGAGGATGGAATTCGGGCTCGGCGTTAAGGCCGTACCCAGAAGCGCCACCAGTGCGAGCGGAATGAATCTGAACCTGGCCATCATTAGCGCCTGCGGAATTTGAGTTCTTCGGTCGCGTTGCCGCGCGATACCTGGACGGTGTCGCGGTTCGAGACGCTTGGCCGCCATAGCAACCGGCTGACCTCGGTATCCCAGGTGTGCGTCTTGCCGCGCTTTGGGTCGGGTTCGGCCATGGGCTCTCCTGTTTTAGCCAGGAGTTCCAACTCCGCCTCGTCCTTGACCAGACTGCGCAGCGACATGGTCAGGCGCCCGATTTCACCGAGTGTGGCAAGCATTTCGGTCTGCTTAGGCGTGAGTTCCAAGGTCGCGTTCTTAAATATGCGCGGGTTTTCGGCTTGGTCGTCAATGGATTGATCGATGGCCAGGACACGTAAGTTGGTCAAAACGGTTTCGGTCGCACGCCTATCGATGCCGCCGCGTTTGACCGCGTGTGTCAAAAGTAGGTCAATTCTATCGCCGGGAAAGACCAAGCCGGCGATGCCGGAAGTCGCGGTGACCTGAATAGACATGGCCCGGTATCCCGGCTTCAATACCGCCGCCAGGAACCCGCGGGCGCCGGCCTGAATGATGCGTCCGCGCGAGACCGGTTCGCCGGTCGTGATGCCCTTACGCACCACGGCGCCCAGCAGATCCTTGATCGGGCCAGACTGCGCACTGCCTTGCTCCTGGTCTTGGCCTTGGTTCTTAGGTTTAACGAAGTAAGTTTCTGGAACTCCCTTGCTTGGCCAGATCTGCCAGCGCAGGTGTTTGTCCTGCAAGAGGGTGCCGGCGGGGAGGTCAATGGCCGCGACCAAGACCAGGGCGCCTTCGATCTTAGGCGCCGGGGGTGCGGCGGCCTGGGGGGCCGGGCGCTGGGAATTAAGCCAGTCCCGGGCCAAAAATACGGTCCCGGCGGTCATGAGGAGCGCCGCGACTACTAGAATAATATTTCGCACTGACATGGGTTTAACCTACCTTGAGCAGTGTGAATGCCCCGTAAAGAGCCCCTACGGCAATGGCCGCGCCATAAGGTATTGGTACGCCGCGTAAGCCCAGAATCGCGTCCTTCAGGCGAAAATGGCCGCTTGCGAAGGCCTGTGGCAGGGTGCGCTGCAGGCCAACGAAAACAGTGATCGCGCCGCCCGCCAGCATGGTAATAAGGGTAAAATCCAAGATAAAACTTGGGCCCATCCATAGTGCGGCCACGGCGAAAAGCTTTGCGTCTCCGCCACCCCAGCCGCCGATCGCGAACATGACGAAGCCAAACACCAAGGCGCCAAAGGCTATCAGAAGGCTGCTCTGCCAATCGACGGCATGACCCGCCGAGAAGACGTAGCTTGGATAGAGCAGCAGAATAGCCGCCGAGAACCGGTTAGGAATCGTTAGGGTGAGGATGTCGCTGACCCCGGCCGCGAAAACCAGGCCGACATAGGCCAGAACGGCGACCGTCGCCGCTATATGGGATGGGATTTCGTATTCCATTGCACTGACAAAAAAAGGGAGGCCGGTGGCAATAATCCGCCCCGGCCTCTCAATTATTTCTTACCTAGGGGTGGATTTTTTAAACGTTCCCGCCCCTGACTTTTTTTACTACTGAGTTGCCTGCAAAGCGGCATCGTCGAGCTTGCTCGAAACGACGGTAAAGATCGTTTCCAGCGAATCGCCCATGGCGGTCAGGGCGGTAATGGCGGCCACCGACACTAGGGCGGCGATCAGGCCATACTCAATGGCCGTGGCGCCGGACTCATCGGCGTAGAACTGTTGCATGTTCATAAGCATGAGACTGTCTCCTTTTCAAAACGCATCATCCAAGGATGTTTTTACAGGGAGGGCCTTAACAAAACATGAAGTTCAAGAAATAATAAACAACAGATTTTATATAAATGTGATAATAATTACTCTATAGCAATACGGTATTTATTATTACTTAAAATAGTAAGTAAAAAATATCTTATGTATTAAAATAGCAGGTGTTTACTTGAAATACAGCTATCCGGCCCTCTGTTCGCGGGTGAATTTATTGCTTGGTAAGATCCGGCCCAGGGCCCACCAGAGCGCCAGGGTTCCGGCGATCCCGGCGTAGCCGTCGATGGCGTAATGCCAGCCCAGGTGAACGGAGCCGATCTCCAGGAAGGCAAGATAAACCAGGGCAAGCGCCAAAACCCGCCGGTCCAGGCGCCGCACGGCCAAAACCAAGAGCGTGCCCATGCTTAAATGCAGGCTCGGCATAGCCGATATGCCGGCGCCCGGGGCCAGGTTGCCGGTCATGTACAAAGACCAAAGATAGTCTTGCGTCGTGAGGGCGCTGAGGGGGGCTTGCTCGCCGATCGAGGTCAGGAAGGCCATCAAGACCCCATAGGGGTTCGCGCCGGCGACGAAATGCTCGTAGTACACCGGGCCGGCGGAAGAAAAGGCGATGGCCGCGCCATTACCCAGAACAATCCAGGTTAAGACATAAGTCAAAAGCAGCCTTTGACGCTCGGGGCTGGCGGTAAAGGTAAGCCAGAATTGCATCAGGATAACCATGACCAGCCAGGGCGCGGTGTAGAATTCTGAGACCAGACGGGTCGCGAAGGAACTACCCAGGAAGGGCTGCAAATACTCCCAGGGATAGGTGCCGCCATGAATCAGCCGGTCGAGGTCCGAGAAGTCCCGGTCCCAGGAAAAAGGGGAGATGTGAGGTATCAACCGCTTGATAGACGAAAAGACGGAATGAAAGGACGGCATTAGGATAAGCACCGGAAGCGGCGTCAAGAATCGATGCGGCGCCAAGTAAAAGGTGCGAAAATCGGCGGCCAGAAAGGCCAGAGGCACCGCCGGTTTATGGGTGCGAAGAAGGGATACGCTCCGTGCGGTGAGGGCGATGGCCGCGAATACGAGATAAAGCCAAAGCATGCTCCCGCCATAGAGGGCCGGATTAACGTCCAGACCGTACCAGCGTCCTAGCGCCATCCCAAAGGCGATATAGCCGAGCATGATGGCGATGAGCCAAGCCTGCCGCCGCATGACCTCAAGGCCCGCCGCGATCCATGGCGCCAAGCCTACGCCGGGCGCCGCGCGCCCGGCCTTCGGCCCTTCCGTGGCCGGATAGGGAACTTGGGCCTCACTCATGCGCGCGCCGTTCTTCTTGCCGCCGCGTGGTTAGACCGCTGCTTGCCGGAGGCGGGCTGTGGCGTTTCAATTTCACCGGGAGCGCCAGTCAGTTGGACGGTCTCTAGTAGCGCTCTGAGCTCCTGCCGGGCGGCGACATGGCTCATGGCTAATCGCAAACGCATACCGTCTTGCGGCAAATCGAGAAGGGTTAGGCCGGACAGGAAGAGCTCCCGGTAAATGACCCGCTCGCGCAGGCCGTGCCCTTCCCGGAAGCCCATGGGCTGGCATAACTTGGCAAGGATCTGCGCCATGCTACGCCTGTTCCGGGCGTTCGCGTTGGCTAGTCTGTTACGCAGGACGATCCATTCAAAGTTTTTTCGGCCGGCCGGTTTACGAAGGCGGGCGTCGTGTACAAGCACGCCATAGGGACCTGGCCGAAGGAAACAGTGGGGGTTATCGTCAACCTCGGCCAAGACATCCAAATCTATAAAACTGTCGTTAATCGGCGTGATCAAGGTGTCGGCGTGGCCATGTGCCCAACGCGATAACGGCGTATCGTGTCCCGGTGTATCGACGACGATGTAGTCGTTACACTTCGATTGCTTTTCCAGGGCGTCATCGGCGCACCCGTCATTGAGCGCACCTGCCTCCAGCGCCGCGTGGGTGGGCATGACCAGGTTGGGAGCGGTGCTGGCGGCGAAACGGTGGCGATTTTCAATGTAACGGGACAGTGTCCCTTGCGGGCGGTCGCAGTCGAAACTGGCGACCTTGCGGCCGGCGGCTAGAAGGGCAACGATGACGTGCATGGCGATTGTCGACTTGCCGGTGCCGCCCTTGCCATTGCCGAGCACGATTATTTTCGCTGGGCCCAGGGCTGTTCCCGGCTGTTGCGCTATGGGCTCTATTACTTTCAGATCGTGAGAGGATAAGGCCCTCGATTTCTTGGCGTTTTTAGGCGGCTCGCCTCCGGTGGAAATTTCGGCTGTCACGGACGGCGCATAGGATTCTTGAAAACTCCAAGCCGCCGCCCGCCCACGTTTGGCCAGCAACAAACCGTCCAGATTCGCGGTCCTTAGGGGCGGGGTTTTCCCTGTCGCACGCCGCAAAATCGCCCGCATGCGGGCCAAGAGCTCGTCTTGGTCGAAAGGTTTCGTGACATAATCGTCGGCGCCGATTCCAAGGCCTTTGATCTTGTCTTGCCGGTCGTCGCTGCCGGAGAGAATGAGTACCGGTGTGCGGATCCGCTGCGCCCGAATCCGTTTAAGAACGCCGTGCCCATCCATATCGGGCAAGGAAAGGTCGAGCAGAATGATATCGATTTTATGCGCCTTGGCCTGTTCGATGCCCGTGGCGCCTGTGTTGGCGATAACGCAAGTATAGCCCCGTGATTTCAACAGGAGCTCAAGGCTTCGGCTAACCGAAGGGTCGTCTTCTATGATGAGTGTGCGCATGGGGGATTAGCTTCATCGCATCAGGAATCGAGCGTGCTCGAAGTGACGGGGATCCAGCCATGGGGGCGATGGGTATCGTAAACGCCATGCTGCCCTTTTCCCCTGGAAGCCAGATTCCTTGGCTGGTTTGTTTCCGGGCGGCGTTTGCCAACTAACTCCTCAATCGATTTTGTAAGGATCTCGGGAAGGGCGCCGGGCACATCCTCAAGCGGGAGCTGACCGGCGGCGCCGCCGGGTTTGGCAACGCCAGACAGGGAGTCAGCCGCCGCGATCTCGCGCGAGTCGGGAGGCGCGGGCGAAACCGTGGGGCCACGCCGCGCCGAAAGCTCAAGCAGCTCGATAATCGCGTGCAGCAGGGGCTCTAGGTCTTGCGAAACACCGGTGCGAAGCTCGCTTCCCACGGTCTCAAGCAAGCGATCCAGTGTGGCTTGCAACGACTGCCGCTGAGCTTTCTCGCTTTCATGCAGGCTAAGAAGCGTATCGACGCTCTTCAGCAGGCGTTCGTTTTGCGCCGATAGATGGCTAATTTCCCGATCCAGCCGCGCGGTATCCTGAACCGCGGCCGTATCGCCGTTCACGGATCGCAGGGCGTTCATAGGGCGGTGGGGCCTGTGCCGGCCTCGTTAGCGGCGATCTCCGGTCTGAATTTAATGACCAGGCAATCGACGCCCTTGGCCTGAAGCGCGGAACACAGGATTTTAGCGGTCTGCCTTGGCGATGTTTTGGTTCTTAGGCGATAGACCGTGCCCATCTCACCGCCCAGATCGCTACGCTGCACAGTCGGTTCAATGTCTTTCAGCAGGCCGTGCGCCGCGCCTTGAAGCGAATCCCAACCGCGCCATGCCCTTTCTTCACTGGTATAGGAAGCAAACTGCACGGTGTAGGTATCCTGAGCAGGTTTCGCGGCCGAGGGAACGCTTGGTTGAGGTATGGCCTTTGGGGCCGTGCCCATGACCGTGCCGGCATCGCTGGTAGCGCCGAAGTCGGCGCGCGCCATTTGCCGGTCCTGGAGCTTTATGAGCGAGCGCGGCGCCTGGGCAGCCACCGCGGCCTTGGCCGCGGGTTTAGGCGATGGCGGGGTCAGAGGTTCGGTCAAGGCGGTAGGCGTGGTTATGGGGCTAGATCTCGGTTTCGCACGACGCGCCAATATCCGATCAAGCAAGGTTTTGCGCGCTTCGCTAGGCGCGGGTGCCGCGGCCAGGTTTTCCATGGGCGCCGCGCCGCTTTCGCCGGGCCCATCCATGGGCCAAGCGCCGTGCGGAAAAGAAAAGTCCAGGACCGCCGGTAAGGCGGCGATCACAGCCGCTTCGCCTGGATCTTCCGCGGGGGCTTGCATGGGGTCCTGGGTTTCTAGAGTCTCCGCCGCCAGCTCTTGGGCCGCCGCCAGCTCTTGGGCTTCCGCTTCGGCCTTGGCCCGCACTTCGGCGAGCATGATCTCGGCGCGCGCGGTGGCGGCAAGGCCCTGCGCCAGGAGCAGATTATCGTGGCTTGCCTGTCCCGCGCTCGAATCCTTGGCCAAGGCTTCCAAAATCTTCAGGCCCTGATCGTAACGGCCGGATTGAACCAGGGAGAGGCCGAGGTTGTTTCGCAGAGAAACATCCTGTGGCGCTACCAAAAGCCCGTCCCGGAAGACTTTTTGAGCCTCCGCGTGGGCGCCCAGCAAGCCCTGCGCGACGCCGACCGCGGTATAGTGACGGGGATCCTTGGGGTTGCCGTTCAGGGCGGCTTGGAACTCGGCCAAGGCCAGGTCGCTCTGGCCTTGATCCAGATAGGTGCGTCCTAGCCCGTAGTGGGCATCGGCGTTGGCTGGCGAGGATTTGAGAACGGCGCGATAGGCGGCGATCGAAAGATCCGGTTCGTCCATCTCACCCAGGATACTGGCCAGTTCCAGCAGGGGCGCCGGGGCGCTGGGATCGAGGCGGTGCGCCTTCTCGCAGGTCGCCGCCGCCGTGGTCAGATCGCCGGCATCGTGCATCTTTTCGCAGAAACGCAAGACTTGGCCGGAACCGCCATCGATATGCGTTGGCAGACCGTTTGCCGTTCGCGGGCCGATGCTGGGAAGGCTGGAACAGGCGGCCAAGAAAAGAAATCCTCCAAAAGAGATTCCCATCTTTAAGGCGCGGCGCCCGGTATTTCTCGATATCATCTCTCGTTACCTTTTTCTATCGCACGCTTTGCTTCATGAATCCGGCTGAAAGTGGCACAGCACATGATCCACCGTTTGTTCGTTGTCGCTGAACGGAAGAGCCACGGCGCGGTAATGGACCGTACCTTTTACAGAGGGAAAGGTTTCAACGTCGTTCATAGGCCGGCTTTCCCTGACCACCGCGCCCGCCAAAGCCAGAAGCCATTGCAACATCATGGGCGAAAGGTTAACGCGCCCCCTTCCGCGCAAACCGGCGAGGCCGGGGGAGACGGCTTCTCCCGACAAGAATACTTTTTCCGGCTCCAGTGCCCGGCTGCCCGGACGGCTACGTATAAGAATGCTATTGGGCCAGCTTTCCGCGACGGTCGCGGCATCGATCTCGGAACTGCGTGGGAATCGCCGCGCCGCCTTTAATCGGGTCCAATACGCGACGATATCCTGGGCGCGGGATTGGGCCGGACGGGCGCCCGATGCCGGCGCCTGATCGGCCGGTGGCCGAACCGCGGGCGGGCGGGGCGATGGCGCGCGTTTCGATTGCGAGGATTGCGCCCGGCGCGTGACCCTGGAGATGGCATCGGATGCAGGCTTGGCCTTGCCGGCATTTTCGTCAGTGGGCATCCCGGCTTGGGGCATCCCGGCTTGCTTGGGCGTGCGTGCTTCCGCCCGCGGCGCTTGCGGTGGCTCGGACGGGGGACTGGAAACGGACATCCGCTTACGAATTTTGACGCTCATAAGCGATCCAGGCGTGCGTCCCGGACCCTTGTCGAGGGAAAGCGAATCGGCGCCGGCCTTCTCGGCCGCGCCCTTGTCCGGGTTGTCGCTTGGATCCATATGGCCCAAAATTGCTCTCCTAAGGCCGCCGGCCGTGGTGGTTCCGCCGCTAATCCGGCGCCGGAAGCCGGCGGTCGCCGGCCTGCTCCAAGTGTTCCTCATGATCGGCGAGGAATTCGTTAAGCGCTTGAACGAGGATGCTTTGCTGCGTTCGTTCCGCGATGGCGCTCAGGGCCTTCAACTGGCTGTGCATATCGGGCGTCAGGCGCAGGGACACGCGTACCCGTTTTGGCTTCGGGCGGCTAAGCTTGGCCAACTGGCGCGGGGGCGGCGTTAAGCGCAGGTGCGCCGGCGTGGCGGTATCCCAGACTATGCGGCCCTGGGCGGAACCGCTGTACTCCTGGCCTTGGACCAGCATGGGGCGTGCCGTGCCTTTACGGCTAAGCAACCCGGTGGTGAGGAATGCCACACTTGTCATCTCACACTACCTCGCTCGTTGTCGTGCCAAGTTCCGCATAGGCTCTGTTTCCGCCGGCCATGCGGACCTCCGGCGATATATCCGCCCGGCGGGTGCAGCGCGCCAGCCGATCCGACAAGTAATCCCATAGTTCTTCGATTTCCTCGACCGAGCGCGGATTGCAATTGATTTCCATCACTGTCCGGCCGTCGATCATGCTCGAGGCGAATTCCGTTCGGTGATGAATGGTCACCGGGGCAACGGTTCCCGCCTGCGATAGGGCGATCGCCGCCTCCGCGGTGATGCGCGCGCGCTGGGTCGCGCCGTTGAGAACGAAGACCAGCGGCCTGTCCAGCTTTTCGCACAGATCGACCGTTGCGCCGACGGCGCGAAGATCGTGCGGACTTGGACGCGTTGGAATAACCACCAAATCGCACAGGCGCACGACTTGCTCGATCGTGGCCGTGATCGCCGGCGGCGTGTCGAAAATCAGAAGCTCGATGCCGGCCTCGCGCATCCGCGCGATGTCTTCGTTGAGGCGCGAGATGAAGGTCTGCGCGAATGCAGGGGTTTCCGCCTCACGGCAGTTCCACCAGTCCGATAGGCTTCCTTGAGGATCCGTGTCGATGATCGCGATCGGGCCCGCGCCAGCGCGTTCCGCCTGGACCGCGACATGGCCGGCCAAGGTTGTCTTCCCCGACCCACCTTTCTGGGAGGCAAATGCCATGATGCGCATCGCCTTATGGCTCCTGCTGTCTATGGTATTGACTGCCGCACTCTATTCCCGCTCCAAAGTTATTGACGATCCTGGTACGGGGTATCGCACTTGGCCTTAAGTTAGTACGGGGTTGTTAAAAGTAATTTAATATAGAAAAACAGCCTTAATATTTATGAAAATATAATAAAAAAACAGTACTTCTTAAATATTCAAAATAAATAACAAATATTTCTGTCCCAGCAAGCGGCCACTGAATGAGGCTTGGCGGCCGGTGTCCCAATTGCGGCGCGGAAGACGCGTATAACGGGAATTATAAAAATTATACCCGTCAAATTATAATAAAATTAACTGCCATCTGAAATTGTTAGAAAATTAGTAATGCACGTTATAGGTGTGGTTCGCCAAGACCGGCCTTGCCCTCACCAACAATGGATTAGCCAGGAGAACTAGGATGAGGAAGGTACTTTATGCCCTTGCGGGGCTATCGACCGCGGTCGATTCAATAAAGGGTGGGGTTTACGACATGAAACTTTTTCAGATTTGCGCCATCGCTCTCGCGGCGGGGTTTTTCGCGGGCAGCGCCCAAGCAACCCCGAAGAAAGAGCCGGCGGCCACGTCGCACGGCGCGGCGGCGGATAGCGCCGAGCAAGTCGC
>JAJFGL010000057.1 GCA_021776135.1 Kiloniellaceae bacterium | reverse complement strand
GTGTCGATGGAGGTGGAGCTTATCGCGCCCATCGCCATGGACGAGGGCCTGCGCTTCGCGATCCGCGAGGGCGGGCGCACGGTCGGCGCCGGCGTCGTCGCTAGTATTGTTCAGTAGATCAAGGAAAGGGCGCCGCGCCGTTACCCCTTACGGCCGGGGCCAGGAGTTAGGAGTGTAGCTCAATTGGCAGAGCACCGGTCTCCAAAACCGGGGGTTGTGGGTTCGAGTCCCTCCACTCCTGCCAAGACAAGTTTGGAGACTGACTTAAGTGGGCGTCAAGTTACGAAGACGCCGTAGCGATTTAAAAATACGGGAGCCCGGCGCGGGGATTGGCCTTCGCGACGGCTCAAACGGTTTGAAGGCCGGTGCGGCCAGTGGGCGGCCGGTGTGAAAGTGGACAGTGTGAGACTTAATCCAGGACAATATATCCGTGAGGTTCGCCGCGAGGTTTCGAAAGTTACCTGGCCGTCGCGCAAGGAAACCATGGTTACCACCTCCATGGTCTTTGTCATGGCGTTCGTGGCCGCCATCTTCTTTTTCGGCGTCGATATGATTCTGTCCCGGCTCGTTCGTTTCGTTCTCGGCCTGGGGGGTTAAGCCATGGCGATGCGTTGGTACGTCGTGCACGTCTATTCCGGCTTCGAGAAGAAAGTCGCCGAGGCGATTCGGGATCAAGCGGTTCAACACGACATGGAAGAATTTTTCGAAGAGGTTCTGGTGCCGACGGAAGAGGTGATTGAGTTGCGCCGGGGCCAGAAGGTCAGTGCCGAACGTAAGTTCTTGCCCGGTTATGTCTTGGCGAGAATGGAACTTACCGACGAATCCTGGCACCTGGTCAAGAACACGCCCAAGGTTACCGGGTTTCTGGGCAGCAAGGGCCGCCCGAGCCCAATTTCCCAGGCCGAGGCCGATCGAATCCTGCACCAGGTCCAGGAAGGGGTCGAGCGGCCGAAGCCGTCCATAACTTTCGAGATCGGCGAACAGGTGCGGGTCGCCGACGGGCCATTTACATCGTTCAGCGGCTTTGTCGAGGAGGTGGACGAGGAACGCGCCCGGCTCAAGGTCGCGGTTTCGATTTTCGGACGCGCGACACCGGTGGAATTGGAATACTCGCAAGTCGAGAAGCAATAGGGATAGCGCTTCCGAAAACCCAAGAGGGTTTCGGAAGTTTAAGCGTGCGGGAGGCTAGCCATGGCCGTACCGCGCAACCCGCAATGAAAGGGCTGAGAGATGGCAAAGAAGATTGCTGGTTATATCAAGTTGGAGATTAAGGCGGGGCAAGCCAATCCCTCGCCGCCGGTCGGTCCGGCGCTCGGTCAACGCGGCCTGAACATCATGGAGTTCTGCAAGACGTTCAACGCCGCGACCCAGAACATCGAAGCGGGGACGCCGACGCCGGTTATCATTACCGCTTACGCGGACCGTTCGTTTTCGTTCGAGACCAAGACCGCGCCGGCAAGCCATTACCTGCGTAAGGCCGCCAAGCTGGAAAAGGGCGGTTCGGCGCCGGGAAAAGAGGTCGTAGGCAAAGTCACCATGACCCAGGTCCGCGAGATCGCGGAGGCCAAGATGGTGGACTTGAACGCCAACGACATCGACGCGGCGGCGAAGATTATTGTCGGTTCGGCCCGTTCCATGGGTCTTGAGGTAGTGGGGTAGGGACGATGGCAAAAGCAGGAAAGCGTTACCGCACGGCCAGCGAGGGCCTGACCCTCGGCTCGGCCTATGGACTCCAAGAGGCGGTCAAGCTGATCAAGAAGGGCGCAACCGCGAAGTTCGATGAAACGATCGAAATCGCCATGAACCTCGGCGTTGACCCGCGTCATGCAGACCAAAATGTGCGCGGGGTGATTTCCTTGCCGAACGGCACCGGGCGCAATGTCCGCGTGGCCGTCTTCGCCAAGGGCGCCAAGGCCGAAGAAGCGCAAAAAGCGGGCGCCGATATCGTTGGCGAGGCTGACTTGGCCGAAACCATTCAAGGCGGAAAAATGGATTTCGACCGCTGTATCGCGACCCCGGACATGATGGCCGTGGTCGGCCGCCTGGGTAAGGTGCTGGGGCCGCGCGGCCTGATGCCGAACCCGAAGCTAGGCACGGTCACCAACGACATCGCGGCGGCGGTTCAAGCGGCCAAGGGCGGGCAGGTGGAGTTCCGCGCCGAAAAGGCCGGCGTCATTCATGCCGGCGTCGGCAAGGCCAGCTTCACGGAACAGGCGCTGGTTGAAAACATCGCGGCTTTCGTGGGCGCCATCAGCCGCGCCAAGCCGAGCGGCGCCAAGGGTACATACATTAAGCGCGTGTCGGTCTCCTCGACCATGGGGCCTGGGGTCTCGATCGAGGTGGCGAGCATCGCGAGCGGCGCCGCGGCGTAGCTAAGAGACTCCGCCGGGCCGGGATTTTCCGGAACGGCGGTTTAACGGCGCGGTGAAGCAATTTACCGGGCCAACCTGTCCAAGACTGCAGGTGTCCGAGGGATCTAAGAAGTGGAACCCAAGGGTTTAAGCCCATGTGGGCCTGCATAGACGGGAAGTTAAAAGTACTTGCCCGGTCTCCGTTCTCCGGAGGCCGGCGGGCTTGAACTTCCAGGACAGACGAACCGGACTTCCGGGCTTGCCTCGGAAGTCCACGTAAGAGCCGGCTGGACACGTCGCCGTAGCGGCGGTCCGGCTAAGATTGAGCGGAATGGACCTGTGGACCGATCACAAAAAGAAGAGCTGGTTTCCACCCTTAACGGGACCTTCAACGCCGCCAACCTCGTCGTCGTTACCCAGCAATCGGGATTGACGGTCGCCGAGGTGACGACGCTACGGCGGCGGATGTTGGATGCGGGCGCCAGCTACAAGGTGACGCAAAATCGGCTGACCCGCCTAGCTCTTTCGGGCACTAAGTTCGAGGCACTTCTGTCAATGTTTACCGGGCCGACCGCGATCGCGACATCGGACGATCCGGTGGCGGCGGCGAAGGTCTGTGTCGAGTTCGCCAAGAAAAACGAGAAGTTGACCATTGTTGGCGGCGCCTTGGGGGAGAAACAACTCGACCCCGGGCAGATTAACGACCTAGCCAAACTGCCGTCGCTCGACGAATTGCGGGCCAAACTCATCGGCACTCTGCAAGCGCCGGCCACTAAACTGGCCGGTGTCGCGCAGGCGCCGGCGGCGACGCTAGCCCGCGTCATAAGTGCCTATGCCTCGAAAGAGACTGCTGCGTGAGCCTTACCGAATACCTGAAAGATCAAGCCTAGGAGATTGAAAAATGGCCGATTTGGACCAACTAGTCGATCAGCTTTCCAAGCTGACTGTTATCGAGGCGGCTGAGCTCGCCACGAAGCTTGAAGACACCTGGGGCGTGTCAGCCGCGGCGCCTGCCGCCGCTGCCGCCGCCCCTGTAGCCGCCGCCGAGGCGGAAGCCGAGCAGGATAGTTTCGACGTCGTTCTGGCTTCCTTTGGCGAGAAGAAGATCAACGTGATCAAGGAAGTGCGCGCGATCACGGGCCTGGGCCTCAAGGAGGCCAAGGATTTGGTCGAAGCGGCGCCCAAGGCGGTCAAGGAAGGGGTCTCGAAAGACGAGGCCGCGGAGTTGAAGAAGAAGCTCGAAGGTGCAGGTGCGACCGTCGAGCTTAAGTGAGCCATGCCGATCTGTTTGATCGGTAAGTATTGGGGTTCGGCCGGCGCGCCTGGGTTTGGCGCGCCGGACCGGATTCTTTGCGCTTTGAGGATATTCCCGCTGCCGCGTGGGGAGATCCGGCGCTTCCAGGGCCCTCAAGGGCCTTCGCGGAGCGGGCGCGAATCGAGTTTCGACGCGGTAGCTTAGGGCGCCTTACGGCGCGGTTTTAGCGCTGGGCCTTCGGGCCTGGCCGAAAGAGCAAGGACGAAAGTCACATGGTAAGATCGTTTACGGGCCGCAAGCGTATCCGCAAATCGTTCGGGCGTATTCCCGAAGTCGCCAGCATGCCGAACCTGATCGAGGTGCAAAAAACCTCCTACGATCATTTTCTGCAGACGGGCGTGCGGGTCGCCGACCGTGAACAGGTCGGGCTGCAAGCGGTCTTCGCGTCGGTGTTCCCGATTCGCGACTTCGCCGAGCGGGCCGAGCTGCAGTTCATGCGCTACGAACTGGAAGAGCCCAAGTACGACGTCGAGGAATGCCAGCAACGCGGCATGACCTATGCCGCGCCGCTCAAGGTCATCCTGCGGCTCGTGGTCTGGGACGTTGACGAAGATACCGGCGCCCGATCTATCCGCGATATCAAGGAGCAGGACGTTTTCATGGGCGACATGCCCATGATGACCGGCAACGGCACCTTCGTGATCAATGGCACCGAACGGGTCATCGTCAGTCAGATGCACCGCAGCCCCGGTGTGTTTTTCGACCACGACAAGGGCAAGACTCATTCCTCGGGCAAATTCCTTTTCGCCGCGCGGGTTATTCCTTACCGCGGATCGTGGCTGGACTTTGAGTTCGATGCCAAGGATCTCGTCTATGTCCGTATTGACCGCCGCCGTAAGTTGCCGGTGTCGACTCTTCTGATGGCCTTGGACAGCGATGCCACGGCGATAACGCGCGCGGAAAAAATCGCGGCGGGCAAAACTCTCGACCCGCAAGATGCCACTGGCATGAGCGCCGAAGAAATCCTGGCGACATTCTACGGTCAAGTTGCTTACAAGCGTGTCTCGGGCGGGTGGCAAACCGCTTTCGACCCGGAGCGTTTGCGCGGTATCAAGCTGGCGCGCGTCCTGGTCGATGCCAAGACCAAGAAGACCGTGGCCGAGATTGGCGCCAAGATGACGCCCCGCCTGGCCAAGAAATTGCAGGATGCCGGGCTGAAAAACCAGTTTCTTGAGGACGAGGAACTGATCGGGCATTTCGTGGCCTCCGACATCATCGATAATAAAACCGGCGTGGTGATCTGCGAAGCGGGTGACGAAATCACTGAGGAGCTCTTGGAGACTTTGGCGGAGGAGGGGATCAAGGAGCTACCGGTTTTGGCGATCGACTACGTCAATGTCGGGCCCTATATGCGCAATACCCTGGCCATCGATAAGAACACCAACCGCGAAGAGGCCTTGATCGACATTTACCGGGTCATGCGCCCGGGCGAGCCGCCGACTATCGATACCGCGGAGGCTATGTTCAAGGGCCTGTTCTTCGACCGCGACCGATACGATTTGTCGACGGTCGGGCGGGTCAAGATGAACTCCCGACTGGAATTCGATACAGAAGATTCCCTGCGTGTGCTGCGCAAGGAAGACATCTTGGCAATTCTGAAGATCCTGGTTGGCCTCAAGGACGGGCGCGGCGAAATCGACGACATCGATCACCTGGGTAACCGCCGTGTGCGCTCGGTTGGGGAGCTGATGGAGAATCAGTACCGGATTGGATTGCTGCGCATGGAGCGGGCGATCAAGGAGCGCATGAGTTCGGTCGAGATCGATTCCGTGATGCCGCACGATCTCATTAACGCCAAGCCGGCGGCCGCCGCGGTGCGCGAATTCTTCGGCTCTTCGCAATTGTCGCAGTTTATGGACCAGACCAATCCCTTGTCGGAGATCACCCATAAACGCCGGCTCTCGGCGCTTGGACCGGGTGGCCTGACGCGCGAGCGCGCCGGCTTCGAAGTCCGCGATGTGCATCCGACCCATTATGGCCGTATATGCCCCATCGAGACCCCTGAAGGCCCTAACATCGGCCTTATCAACTCCCTGGCGACCTACGCGAAGGTTAATCAGTACGGGTTTATCGAATCGCCGTACCGCAGGGTTGAAAAGGGCAGAGTGACCGATGATGTGCGCTATCTCTCGGCCATGGACGAAGGCCGCTATACGGTGGCCCAGGCCAACGCCGCCTTGGGTAAAAACAACCGTTTTGTCGACGATCTCGTATCATGCCGTCAGGGCGGGGAATACCTCATGGTCCGGCCCGGCGATATCGACTTCATGGACGTGTCGCCAAAGCAACTTGTTTCCGTCGCCGCCGCTCTAATTCCTTTCTTGGAAAACGACGACGCCAATCGGGCGTTGATGGGATCCAACATGCAGCGTCAGGCCGTGCCCCTGTTGCGCAGCGAAGCGCCGCTGGTCGGGACCGGCATGGAAGAGACCGTGGCCCGGGATTCGGGGGTGGCGCTATCGGCCCGGCGGGCCGGGATCATCGACCAGGTCGATGCGACCCGCATCGTCATTCGCGTGACCGAGGAAACCTCGAGCGGCGAGCAGGCGGTCGATATCTATAACCTTCTGAAATTTCAACGCTCTAACCAAAACACCTGCATCAATCAGCGGCCACTTGTGAAAGTCGGGGACACCGTCGAGCGGGGCGACATCATCGCCGATGGGCCTTCGACAAATCTGGGCGAGTTGGCGCTCGGCCGCAATGTGCTGGTCGCCTTCATGCCATGGCAGGGCTACAACTTCGAAGACTCGATCCTGATATCCGAACGTATCGTGCGCGACGATGTCTTTACCTCGATCCATATCGAAGAGTTCGAGGTCATGGCGCGCGACACCAAGCTGGGGCAGGAGGAGATCACCCGCGATATTCCCAATGTCGGCGAGGACGCGCTACACAACCTCGACGAGGCCGGCATCGTTTATATCGGGGCGGAGGTCGGACCGAGCGACATCCTGGTCGGTAAGGTCACGCCAAAGGGCGAATCTCCCATGACGCCGGAGGAGAAACTCCTGCGTGCGATTTTCGGCGAAAAGGCTTCCGACGTGCGCGATACCTCTCTGCGTGTGCCGCCGGGGGTGACCGGTACGGTGGTCGAGGTGCGCTTATTCTCCCGCCGTGGGGTCGACAAGGACGAACGCGCCATGGCGATCGAGCAGGCCGAAATCGAACGTTTGGCCAAGGACCGGGACGACGAAAAAGCGATTCTCGAACGCAGCTTCTATGGCCGTTTGAAGGACCTGCTGGTTCACCAGACCTCGGCCAGTGGACCCAAGGGTTTCAAGTCCGAGATCAAGATTACCGAAAAAGTCTTGTCCGACTATACCCCGGGGCAGTGGCGCCAGATCGCGGTCGCCAACGATAAGCGCCAAGCCGATGTCGAGGCCCTGAACAAGCAGTTCGAATCCGCGATCGGCGAGTTAACCAAACGCTTCGACAACAAGGTCGATAAGCTGCAGCGCGGCGACGAGTTGCTGCCGGGCGTTATGAAGATGGCCAAGGTGTTCGTCGCGGTGAAGCGTAAGCTGCAACCTGGCGACAAGATGGCCGGGCGGCACGGCAACAAGGGCGTGATTTCCAAGATCGTCCCGATCGAGGATATGCCCTATTTGGAGGACGGCACCCAAGTCGATATCGTGCTCAATCCCCTCGGTGTGCCTAGCCGTATGAACGTCGGTCAGATCCTGGAAACCCACCTTGGTTGGGCGTGCCATGGTCTGGGACGGCAAATCGGCGATATGCTGGAGGCCTATCGGGCCAACGGTAAAATCGATCCGATCAAGAAAAGCCTGAAGCAGATTTACGGCGAAAAATCCTTCAAGTCCGATCTATCGGAACTGAACGATGATAATCTGATCGAACTCAGCGCCAACTTGCGCGAGGGCATACCGATCGCTTCGCCGGTCTTCGATGGGGCGCACGAGGCCGATATCAACGAGATGCTGACCTTGGCGGGCCTCGATACCTCGGGACAGGTTCGCCTAACCGACGGACGTACCGGCGAAATCTTCGAGCGGCCGGTGACTGTCGGCTACATCTACATGCTGAAGCTGCATCACTTGGTCGACGACAAAATTCACGCGCGTTCGATCGGGCCGTACAGCTTGGTTACCCAGCAACCCCTGGGCGGCAAGGCGCAGTTCGGCGGCCAGCGATTCGGCGAAATGGAGGTCTGGGCGCTGGAGGCATACGGAGCGGCCTATACCTTGCAGGAGATGCTGACCGTGAAATCGGACGACGTTTCCGGCCGTACCAAGGTTTACGAGGCGATTGTGAAGGGTGACGAGAACTTCGAATCCGGCATCCCGGAATCCTTCAATGTGCTGGTTAAGGAATTGCGCTCGCTCGGCCTCAATGTCGAATTGAAGCAGAGTCAATGACAGCCGCGCGATCGATGAAGCCAGCGGAATTTAAAAGTTTTCTTATCGGGAGACACCGATGAAAGAGTTGATGAACATCTTTGGCCAGCCGACCGGCCCCCAGACTTTCGATCAAATCAGAATTTCGATCGCCAGCCCGGAGCGCATTCGCTCCTGGTCTTTCGGCGAGATAAAGAAGCCGGAAACTATTAACTACAGAACCTTTAAACCGGAGCGCGATGGCCTGTTCTGCGCCCGCATCTTCGGTCCGATCAAGGATTACGAATGCCTGTGCGGAAAGTACAAACGCATGAAGTATCGTGGCATTATCTGCGAGAAATGCGGCGTCGAGGTAACTTTGTCAAAGGTTCGGCGCGAGCGCATGGGTCATATCGAACTGGCCAGCCCCGTCGCGCACATCTGGTTCCTCAAGTCCTTGCCCAGCCGTATCGGACTGCTGCTCGACATGACGCTCAAGGATTTGGAGCGGGTTCTCTACTTCGAGAGTTTCATGGTTACCGAGCCTGGCCTGTCGCCGCTCAAGGTGAAGGAATTGCTGTCCGAGGATCAGTTTCTCGACGCCCAGGAAGAATACGGCGACGACGCCTTTACGGCGATGATCGGCGCCGAGGCCATAAAGAAGATGCTGATCGATCTCGATCTTGAGGAAGAGCGCGAGACTCTGCGCGTCGATTTGCGCGAGACCGGATCCGAGGCCAAGCGCAAGAAGTACGTTAAGCGTCTCAAGCTGGTCGAGGCTTTCCTGGAATCCGGCGCCCGGCCGGAATGGATGATTCTGGATGTGGTTCCGGTCATACCGCCGGAGTTGCGCCCCCTGGTGCCTCTCGACGGCGGCCGTTTCGCGACCTCCGATCTGAACGATCTTTACCGCCGCGTCATCAACCGCAACAACCGCCTAAAGCGCCTGATCGAGTTGCGGGCCCCGGATATCATCGTTCGTAACGAAAAGCGGATGCTTCAGGAATCGGTCGATGCCTTGTTCGACAACGGCCGCCGCGGCCGAGTCATCACCGGCGCCAACAAGCGGCCCCTCAAATCCTTGTCCGATATGCTCAAGGGTAAGCAGGGCCGGTTCCGGCAGAACTTGCTGGGTAAGCGGGTCGACTATTCCGGCCGCTCGGTTATCGTGGTCGGTCCTGAACTCATGCTGCATCAGTGCGGCCTGCCCAAGAAGATGGCGCTCGAGCTGTTCAAGCCCTTCATCTATTCCAAGCTCGAACTCTACGGCATGGCCTCGACCATCAAGGCGGCCAAACGCATGGTCGAAAAAGAACGCCCCGAGGTCTGGGATATTCTGGAAGAGGTGATCCGCGAACACCCGGTCATGTTGAACCGGGCGCCAACCTTGCACCGCCTGGGCATACAGGCTTTCGAGCCGGTTCTGATCGAAGGTAAGGCGATCCAGCTTCACCCCCTGGTCTGCACCGCCTTCAATGCCGACTTTGATGGCGACCAAATGGCGGTTCACGTACCGCTGTCGCTCGAATCGCAGCTTGAAGCCCGCGTTTTGATGATGTCCACCAACAACATTCTCTCACCGGCCAACGGTAAACCCATCATCGTACCGTCGCAGGATATCGTGCTTGGCCTCTACTACATGACCGTTGAGGCCGAGGGTGAGCCGGGCGAAGGCATGTGTTTCACCGACATGGCGGAGATAGAACACGCGCTGGCCCAAGGCCAGGTCACGCTGCACGCCAAGATCAAGGCCCGTTACAACACCGTGGACGAAAAGGGTAAGCCGATTGTCCGCTTGGTCGAAGCGACGCCGGGACGCATGCTTTTGTCCGAGGTTTTGCCGCGCAACAAGTCGGTGCCCTTCTCAACTATTAACCGCCTCCTGACCAAGAAGGAGATCACGGACCTGATCGACGTGGTTTACCGGCACTGCGGCCAGAAGGATACGGTCATTTTCTGCGACCGGATCATGTCGTTGGGCTTCAGCTACGCGGCCAAGGCGGGTATTTCCTTCGGTAAGGACGATCTCCTCGTCCCCGAGGCGAAGACCAAACTGGTCGAAGAGGCGCAGGGCGTGGTCAAGGAGTTCGAGCAGCAATACCTGGACGGCCTTATCACCCGGGGCGAGAAGTACAATAAAGTCGTCGATGTCTGGTCCCAGTGCACCGACCGGGTCGCGGATGAAATGATGAAGGTCATGTCCGGGCAGACCGGGCGCGATGTAAACTCGGTTTTCATGATGGCCCATTCCGGCGCCCGCGGTTCGGCCGCCCAAATCAAGCAACTCGCCGGTATGCGTGGCCTGATGGCGAAGCCTTCGGGCGAGATTATCGAAACGCCGATCATCTCGAACTTCAAGGAAGGCCTTACCGTTCTGGAATATTTCAATTCCACCCACGGCGCGCGTAAGGGCTTGGCCGATACGGCGCTCAAGACCGCCAATTCGGGTTACCTCACCCGGCGTCTCGTTGATGTCGCGCAGGATGCGATCATCACCGAGACCGATTGCGGCACCAAGAAGGGCCTTACCGTGACGCCGGTGATCGAAGGCGGCGAGGTGATCGCGCCTCTGGGCGAGAGAATTCTTGGCCGAACCGTGTTGGACGATGTCAAGGATCCGATTTCCGGCAAGGTCGTGGTTAAGGCCTTGACCTTGATCGAGGAGGTCACCGTCGATCTGATCGACCGCGCGGGGGTCGATCGCATGACCATCCGTTCGCCACTGACCTGCGAATCGAAATCAGGCATTTGCGCTTCTTGCTATGGCCGCGACCTGGCTCGTGGCACGCCGGTCAACATGGGCGAGGCGGTAGGCGTGATCGCCGCCCAATCGATCGGGGAACCGGGCACGCAGTTGACAATGCGGACCTTCCACATTGGCGGCGCCGCGCAACGCGGGGCGGAGCAGTCGAGTGTCGAGGCCTCGGCGGATTGCAAGGTGGTCATTAAGAACCGCAACGTGGTGATTAATTCCGAAGGCGTGCCGGTAGTCATGGGGCGTAATCTCGAAATTCTGCTCCTCGACGAAAAGAAGCGCGAACGCGCCCGTCACCGCGTGCCCTATGGCGCCCGCCTGCTGGCGGATGACGGCGCCGATGTAAAGAAGGGCCTAAAACTGGCTGAATGGGATCCCTACACGATCCCAATCATCACCGAGAAAGAAGGGGTGGTTAACTACGTCGACCTCATCGAAGGTATTTCCATGAGCGAGATTCTGGACGAAACCACCGGAATCTCGAACCGGGTCGTCGTCGATTGGAAACAGCAGTCGCGCGGCGCCGACCTGCGTCCGCGCATTACTCTACGCGACCCCAAGGGCGAGGTGATCACCTTGGCCAATGGGATGGAGGCGCGCTACTTCATGTCCGTCGATGCCATCCTTTCGGTCGAAAACGGCGCCCATGTGAAAGCGGGCGATATAGTTGCGCGTATCCCGCGCGAAACCACCAAAACCCGCGACATCACCGGCGGTCTGCCGCGGGTCGCGGAACTGTTCGAGGCCAGAAAACCGAAGGACTTCGCGATCATCACCGATATCGAAGGCCGGGTTGAGTTCGGCAAGGACTACAAGAACAAGCGCCGGATCATCGTTAAACCCGAGGACGAGGAACTGGAGGCCCATGAATTCATGGTGCCCAAGGGCAAGCACGTTTCGGTCCAGGAAGGCGATTTCGTTCAGGTGGGCGATTCGCTCATGGACGGCAATCCGGTGCCCCACGATATTCTGGAGGTTCTCGGTATCGAGGCCCTGGCCGACTACCTGACCTATGAAATCCAGAGCGTTTACCGCTTGCAGGGCGTTAAGATCAACGACAAGCATATCGAAGTGATCGTCCGCCAGATGCTGCAAAAGGTTGAGATTACCGAACCCGGGGACAGCACCTTCCTGATTGGCGAGCAGATCGACCGGGACGAATTCGCCGCCGGCAATGACAAGACCATCGCCGAAGGCGGCAAGCCGGCCGAAGCCAGCCCCGTGCTTCAGGGCATCACCAAGGCCAGCCTGCAGACCAGCTCCTTCATCTCGGCGGCGTCGTTCCAGGAAACCACCCGGGTCCTGACCGAGGCCGCGACCCACGGCAAAACCGACGATCTCATCGGTTTGAAGGAGAATGTCATTGTCGGGCGCCTGATCCCGGCCGGCACCGGTGCGGTCATGAAGCGACTGAAGAAGGTCGCTGGCGAGCGGGATTTGGAGATCCTGGCCAAGCAGCGCGAGATGCAAGCCGCCCTTGAAGCGGAGAAAGAGGAGCAGGGCGAACAATCCTCGGTGGCGTGATTTAAGGCCGGACGGCGTTAATAGGGTCGAGTTTGGCCGATTTATGGGGTTTGGAAGGCTTGACGAGGGTGCGTCGCAACAATAGTATGCGGCCACATTCGGGGGGCTGGTGGTAGGCCCGTTTGCGGTCTAGACGCAGGCCCCGGGGATCACGCGAACAAGGTATATAGCCGTTTCGGCGGCATCTGGACGACCCGCGGATAAGGGCGAAGCGCCCCTACGCGGGCTGCGCTTATTTGCAGCGCATATTTAAAAACGTGGCTGGAAAAAGAGACCGAATACATGCCGACTATTAACCAATTGATCCGCAAGCCGCGCCAGGCGCCGGTGGAGCGCAATAAGGTGCCGGCGCTGGAGGCTTGCCCGCAAAAACGCGGGGTTTGCACCCGGGTCTATACCACCACGCCGAAGAAGCCGAATTCGGCCCTTCGTAAGGTCGCGCGCGTGCGCCGGACCAATGGTTTCGAGGTCACCAGCTACATCCCCGGCGAAGGCCATAACCTTCAGGAACATTCCGTGGTCATGATCCGCGGCGGGCGGGTCAAGGATTTGCCGGGCGTGCGTTATCACATTATTCGCGGAACCTTGGACACCCAGGGCGTGAAAGACCGCCGTCAGCGCCGTTCCAAATACGGCGCGAAGCGCCCCAAGTAGAGCTGGAGTACCGAGCATGTCGCGCCGCCGCCGCGCCGAGAAACGCGAGATTCTGCCGGACCCTAAGTTCGGCGATATCGTCTTGAGCAAGTTCATGAACGTCCTGATGTATTCGGGCAAGAAATCGGGTTCCGAGAGGATCGTCTACGGCGCGCTGGATCGTATTCAGCAGCGCGGCGGGCAGGATCCGGTCCGGGTTTTCCATGAGGCCCTGGGTAATGTGCGCCCGGAGATCGAGGTGCGCTCGCGCCGGGTCGGTGGCGCCACCTATCAGATTCCCGTGGAAGTGCGCACGGACCGGGGGCAGGCCTTGGCGATTCGCTGGCTCATCGTGGCCTCGCGCGCGCGCTCCGAACCGACCATGACCGACCGCTTGGCGAACGAGTTGCAGGACGCCGCCAACAATCGCGGGGCGGCGGTGAAAAAACGCGAAGACACCCATCGGATGGCGGAGGCCAATAAGGCTTTCTCGCACTACCGCTGGTAACAGATTAAACCGAAGAGACCTCAGTCATGGCCCGCGTAACTCCGCTCGACCGCTATCGTAATATTGGCATTATGGCCCATATCGATGCCGGGAAAACGACCACCACGGAGCGAATCCTTTTCTATACCGGCCGTTCTTATAAGATCGGCGAGGTCCATGAGGGCACGGCCACCATGGACTGGATGGAGCAGGAGCAAGAGCGCGGCATCACCATTACCTCGGCCGCGACGACCTGCTTTTGGAACGACCATCGAATCAACATCATCGATACCCCCGGCCACGTCGATTTCACGATCGAGGTCGAGCGCTCGCTGCGGGTATTGGACGGCGCGGTCGCGGTTTTCGATTCGGTCGCGGGGGTTGAGCCGCAGTCGGAAACGGTGTGGCGTCAGGCCGATAAATATAAGGTCCCGCGCATTTGCTTCGTCAACAAGATGGACCGTACCGGCGCCGATTTTTTCCGCTGCGTGGACATGATGGTGGACCGGCTGGGCACCAAGCCCCTGGTTACCCAGTTGCCGATCGGCGCCGAGGCGGATTTCCTGGGCGTGGTCGATCTCATCAAGATGAAGGCCATCGTCTGGAAAGACGAAACCATGGGCGCCGAATACGTCGAGCAGGATATACCCGCCGCCATGGCGGAGCAGGCCGCGTCGTACCGGGAACAACTGGTAGAGACCGCAGTGGAGCAGGACGACGCCGCCATGGAAGCCTACCTGGACGGCACCGAGCCCGATGCCGAAACCCTGAAACGCTGTATCCGTAAGGGTACGTGCAGCTTGGCTTTCGTCCCGGTGCTGAACGGAACGGCATTTAAAAACAAAGGCGTACAGCCGCTTCTTGATTCGGTGGTTGATTTTCTGCCGGCGCCGACCGATGTGCCGGCCGTGCTGGGCATGAAGCCGGACAGCGATGAAGAGTTGTCGCGCAAGTCTTCCGACGACGAGCCTTTCTCGGCTCTCGCGTTCAAGATCATGACCGACCCCTTTGTCGGTTCCTTGTCGTTCGTGCGCGTTTATTCCGGTGTTTTGCAGTCTGGGTCTCAGGTTCTTAACTCGATCAAGGACCGCAAGGAGCGGGTTGGCCGCATGTTGCTCATGCATGCTAATCACCGTGAGGATGTGAAAGAGGCCCGCACCGGCGATATCGTCGCGATCGCCGGACTGAAGAACACCACCACGGGCGAAACTCTGTGCGATCCCGCCCACCCGGTTATCTTGGAGCGGATGGAGTTCCCTGAGCCGGTCATCGAGATCGCGGTCGAGCCGAAAACCAAAAGCGATCAGGAAAAGATGGGCGTCGCGCTCAGCCGCCTGGCGCAAGAAGATCCCTCTTTCCGCGTGGCGTCGGATATCGAAAGCGGCCAGACCATCATCAAGGGCATGGGCGAGTTGCATCTCGACATCATCGTCGATCGCATGAAGCGCGAGTTCAAGGTCGAGGCCAATGTGGGCGAGCCGCAAGTCGCCTACCGGGAAACCATCAACCGGCGCGTCGAGGTCGACTACACTCACAAGAAGCAAACCGGCGGATCGGGCCAATTCGCCAGGGTCATTATTACCTTCGAGCCCCAGGAAGCGGGCGCTGGCTATGAATTCACCAATTCAATTCATGGCGGTTCGGTGCCGCGCGAATACATTCCCGGGGTCGAGAAGGGCCTTAATTCTTCGCGCGAATCCGGCGTGCTCGCGGGCTTCCCGGTCATCGACTTTAAGGCGACCCTGACCGACGGCGCCAGTCACGATGTGGATTCGAGCGTCTTGGCCTTCGAGATCGCTGCCCGCGCCGCTTTCCGCGAAGGTATCGCCAAGGCGAAGCCGGTCCTGCTGGAGCCGGTCATGCGGGTCGAAGTGGTGACGCCGGAGGAATACATGGGCGATATCATCGGCGACCTGAACAGCCGCCGCGGCAGCATCGGCAGCATGGATTCGCGCGGCAACGCCCAGGTCATCAACGCCATGGTGCCGCTGGCCAACATGTTCGGTTATGTCAGTAACCTGCGTTCCATGAGCCAGGGGCGCGCCCAGTACACCATGCATTTCGACCACTACGAGAAAGTGCCGCAGGCGGTGGCCGACGAAGTCGTTGCCAAGCTGGCCTGATAGAGCAAGATACTAAGCGTAACTTACCGAGATACGGAGACTACGATCGATGGCAAAGGCGAAGTTTGAGCGTACGAAGCCGCATTGCAACGTTGGCACTATCGGCCACGTTGACCACGGTAAGACGACGCTGACGGCGGCGATCACGAAGGTTTTGGCGGAGGCTGGTGGCGCGACCTTCACGGCTTAC
>JAJFGL010000056.1 GCA_021776135.1 Kiloniellaceae bacterium | reverse complement strand
CGTCGGCGATCTGACCGGAGAAGGGATTAGTGAAATTGCTTTGTCCCGTATGGCTGCCCCATCCGAGGCCACCGATTTGCAGGTACTCCTGATTGTTGGTCCAGGACATGATATGGCCGGTATCCGCGCCGATCAATGCACCATCGACATAGAGTTCGACACCACTTGCACCAAAGGCGGCCGCGACCTCGAATTCCTGGCCGGCGACAATGCCGTCCTGCGAGAGAACTGAGCTGGTTGTGCCGTCCTGAAACCGCGCGATCAGAGAGCCGTTTTCGATGTAGATCGCCAGGTGGTTGCCGCCGCCGTCAAAGTTTGCCGCGTCCTTGGTGATCAGCCCTTGCCTGGCGTTCACGTTGTTGGCGGTGAAGGAGAAAGCGACCGTCCCTTGCGCAATCGCGTACACGGCGTCGTGGGGCAGATTGATAACGTCGCCGGTGGCGCCGCTGAAGTTATTCACCCCGGGAAGGATCAGGACCGTTGGCGGAAGCGGCAAGCTGGCCGGATCCCGGACGAGCAACGCCACACTCGCGCTGTCGGTCCCGCCGTTCCCGTCCGCTATGGTGTAGGTGAAGCTGTCGGCGCCGGCGAAGCCAGCGTTTGGCGTATAGGTCAGGGTGCCGTCGCCGTTGTCGGTCAGGACGCCGTTGAGCGGCTGGCCGAAGCCAGTAAAGATCAGGGGATCGCCCTCGGCGTCGCTGTCGTTGGCCAAGAGATCGCTTGCCACATTGAGAATCAGCGGTGTGTTCAAGACGGTGACCGCCGTGTCGTCCTGCGCGACCGGCGCTTCGTTCGCCCCGGCAATGGTGACCGTTACGGTCGCGGTATCGGTGCCGCCGACGCCATCCGAGATGGTATAAGCGAAGCTGTCGAGGGCGCTCTGGCCGGCCAGCAGGCTTTCGAACTGCCCATTCGGATCGTATGAGAAAGTGCCATCGGCGTTGAGCGTCAAGAGCGCCCCCGAGGCCAGCGTCACCTGGGCGCCGACGTTGGCCGCCACGCCGTTGACCGCGCTCACCGAGAGCGGGTCGCCGTCTATGTCGCTATCCGGCCCGCTGCCGTTGTCGAGCAGCACGTTGCCATTGACCGGCGTATCCTCGGCGCCCGCGATGGCATCGTCCTGCGCCACCGGCGGATGCGGGATCGTCGCGTCCTCGTTCAGGATCGGCGCGGCGCTATCGAAAAAGTAATCTACCTGAGCGGTGTAGGTCGCGATACCGCCGGTGGTGCCGGAGAAGACTCCGACCGAGGCCGCGGTCAGCACCTGGACGAAGTTACCGGCGGCGGTCCAGGCCAGGCCGTCGGCCGAATACTGGAAGCTCCAAGCGTCCCCGGCCCGGTCTATCCGCAAATGGGAGGCAGCGCCGGCCGCGACGGTCAGATCGAACATGACGGTGGAAACGCCATTGAGGGTCACTGTCGCGACAACGTGCTGTTGGGTGCCGTCGCTGTTGATTTCGAAGCGGATCGAGTTATTGGCGTCCTGCTCGACGAGAAGGCCCTGTTGCTGGAACTGCTGGGTCGGGCTGCTCAGGAACCTGGTCTCGATACCGAAGTCCGTGTTCGTCGTCGCCTGCATGACCCCGGCGGTCGTGCCGCCGCCATTCGCCGTCAGTTGCAGGTAGCCGTCGGTACCGTCGGAGAGCAGCGAATTGCCGCCAGCAGGACCGAAGAATAGCCAAAATGGGTTGAGCAGACCGCCACTGAAGTCATCGCTAGTAAAACCCGCCATTAACATGCCCCCCAAGCGTTGGCATCACAGCAGATAGCCGGAACCCCGGTAACCTTGCGGCGTTTCTGTTTATAAGATTTGGTGGACGCCGATTCGGAAACGGCCGGGGAGGTTTTTTCGCGCCGCCCGCGCACGCAATGGCTGTCGAAATGATTTTCAAGCGGCAGGCGAAGACGCGCATGAACAAGCGAGCCGCGCCGGAAACCGCCGGCGCGAATCTCTACATTCGCGCAGTCGAAGGTATCTTCGTTCGCCCTGAGACATTCAGCGAAACCGGCTATATACGTTCTTAGCCGCTTACCGCGTGGAATACCCGAAATTGCCCCTACATGAGACATCCTGGTCACCCTTCCCTGCTTGCGAGGACGCTTCATAACATGCACAACAACAGCCGGCCGCTTCCCCATTAAGCCACCAGCATCACCAAGGCATATTATGAAACTAGACCTTACTTGATCGCGATCCCCGTTTAGCTGTATTTGTAGTTAAGATAACAACGAGCTAACATTTGACATTATTAAATAATCTACAATTAATTTCAAGTGGAAAATTTTACACATGGATTAGGGGGGCTGGTCCCGCCGCTAGGTTCCTATCCGGCGATCGTGCGTCTTTATTTCACCAACCGGGGTGCCTATTAACCATGACAAGCTAGGCTTTTCCTGCTTTGGAGGCACATGCGCCAAAGGCGGCGCTTCCCGACTGCCTGAGATTTTCGAACAAGCCAATCCCGCCTGGGCGATCTTTATGAGTCATTAACAACGCTCCTTGGTATTAGAAAGGCAATTAAGTTATGACGGCTTGGGAAAAGTAAAAAGATAGTAAATAGCCGTTACTAAAACAATTAACTTATTAAGCATTCTAATTATAGTTAATTTTTCCACATTGCTTGACGATACTTCAGGTTTTGTGTTCTATTATATAAACATTCAATATTTTCTTTTATTTTTTGGCTGGACCTCCGGGGCGAAGATTTTCGTTTTATTTCCGAAGCATGTAATTCCGAGTAGAATTGATGGCCTAAATTCCTTCCCATGGGATTTTGAATCCTGGGCCCCCGACAGATCGACGGACACCGATGGCAGACAAGCCGCCTCTTATTAGCGTTATTATCCCGCACCTCAATCAGCAAGAGCCCCTACGCCGCTGCTTGCAGTCGCTTTTGGCGCAAAGCTGTCCGCGCGAGCTCTTCGAAGTCGTGGTTGTCGATAATGGCTCTATTCTCCTCCCAAGCGATATCACGGACAGCTTCGCTGGCGTTCGGCTAGAGTGCGAATCCTTGAGCGGTCCGGGACCGGCGCGTAACCGGGGTGTGACCGGGTCGCGCGGTGAGATTCTAGCCTTTATCGATGCGGATTGTACGGCCGGGGATGCTTGGCTCGCGGCTATTGCCGGGCGTTTCGTATCGGCCCGGGAAAGGCTGATTCTGGGCGGCGATGTGAAAATCGCGATTGAGGATCGGGGGCGTCTCACCATGTTGGAGGCGTATGAGAGCGTCTTTGCTTACCGGCAGCGGGAATACATAGAAAAGCGCGGATTTTCAGGGACCGGCAACCTCGCGGTACGGCGGCGCGATTTCGATGCCATAGGGCCCTTCGCCGGAATAGACGTGGCGGAAGACCGGGAATGGGGCCGGCGGGCGCGGTCGGCTGGATACGATATCGTTTACGTTCCGGAGATGATTGTTTATCACCCGGCGCGAAGCGGCTTCGAAGGTTTGTTCGAGAAATGGGACCGTCATGTACGGCACGATTTTCGCGATTGGCGGGACGCCGGGCGAAACAGGGGCGCCTGGGTAGGGCTCGCCGGGGCCGTCGCGCTCTCGCCGCTCATTCATGTGGTCCAGATCTTGAAATCCACTCGGATATCGGGGTTTCGCGCCCGATTGCTGGCCATGGCGGCGCTGGTTCGCATACGCTTTTACCGTGCCGGCCGGATGCTGCGTCTGGTCACCAGCGCGCAGCCGGAGGTTCAGGCCGCATCCTGGAACAGATCCTCGGGATCCAACTGATATCCAACGGCGTTTCGTGGAGAATGAGTGTATGCGCGTTTCGATCGCCATCGTAAACTGGAATACGCGAGAGTTGCTGCGGCAGTGTTTGACCAGCTTGAAATCCGATATGGAGCTGGAGTCCGTTGAGGCTGTCGTCGTGGATAACCATTCAAGCGACGGCAGCGCCGAGATGGTCGCGGCGGAATTCCCGCGTGTAAAGCTAATCCAAAACGCCGCGAACCTTGGTTTCTCGAAAGCCGTAAACCAGGCGTTCGAGGTTTCGGTGGGCGACTATTTTGTCATGATCAATAGCGACGCCTTTGTAACGGACAATGCTATCGCACGCTGCGCGCAACACCTGGACCAGAATCCCAAAGTGGCCGTTTTAGGCTGCCGGGTAGAGTATCCCGACGGTTCCACGCAGAGCAGCAGTTTTCGTTTCAAGAGTCTTCGCGGCATCCTTCTGACCTCTCTGTATATTTCTCAGGTCTTCCGGCGATCGTATATTTTGAACTGGGATCGTTACGGCTACAGGGAGTTCGATCGCACCCGCGATGTTGATTGCGTGATGGGCGGTTTCATGTTCGTACGCCGTTCGGTTATCGAGGGCGACGAGATTTTCGACTCTGGATACTTCATGTATGGCGAGGAAGAAGACCTGTGTTTCCGGCTTGGCCGGCAGGGCTTGAAGACCGTATTTTTCCCGGGGGCCACGGTCGTTCATCACCATTCCGCCAGTTCGCGCAAACCGGAAGTCGCCGCGTGGGTTTATGAGATAAAACGCCGCGCCGCGCTTCGATTTCTTTGGAAGTGGCGGGGCCGGGGGACGGCTTGGCTCGCAAACCTCATTTACACGGCCGACTTGGTGCCGCGAAGCCTGGCCTGGGCGGCATCCGACCTGGTGGCGGCCGTGCGCGGACGAGGCAAGTTCCCGGATCGGCTGTTAAGGCTGCGGGTGTTGCGTTTTCACGCCCATGCTTTCATCCGCACCTCGCTGTTCGCCAGTGAGTGGCGGCCCGATAAATAAAGCCCGCCGCGACCGCGGCCGACCGTATCCTGGACGAAAGCATGAGCCGAGGTTTTTCGCACTAATAAATGCGCCGGCGTAGATTCAAACCAAGGGGGGGCTTGGGGTAATTGCTTGGAATCGTGAAGTTTTTGGCCATTCAAGAAGTTTAGAAAACCATCGGATGTAAATGTGGATATTGATTTAATCCGTGGGCCATGGTTATTTTATTGTTAGTGTTTGGGTTATCTGATTTTATAGCGAACTTAGAAGTGCTTACCAGATAGGACGGAAACGGCGGTGCAAGGTTTGACCAGGCGCGCGCGTTCGCCAGCGGTACGGTCTAAGGGTTTATAACGAGCCCAGTCTGGTCCCGCCGGGCGCGGCGGTTTGACGCCGCATGGAGCTTAAGCCACAAAGGGGTTAAGCAGATACGGCGGTGTGGCGCAGGTGGGCAACGGCCTAGCCGGGCAGCTGTCCTGGGCACGGTCAAGTGGTGGGCCGATATTTAACGACTCGCCTAGTATTGTCTTTGCAGGAAGCGAAGATTCGAAGAGATATGACCGTGTTCTCACGACGTATTCACTGGGTATTACTGGCGATTGTCCTCGCCCTTCCCCTCGCCGCTTGCGAAAGCGCCGAGGAGCGCGAGAGCGGGCATTTCCAACGCGGGATTGATTACTTCGCGGTCGGCGATCGTGAACGCGCTTTGGTCGAGTTTCGGAATGTTGCGCAGATTAACCCCAAGAATGCCGAGGCTTACTTCTACATCGCGCGTATCTATGAAGCGAAGAAGCTCTGGCCCAAGGCCTTTTCCTCTTATTTGAAGTCGGTTGAACACGCCCCCGCGCACCTGGGTGCGAACATTCGCCTGGGCCGCATGTACGTTTTGGCCGGCGATTACGACGAAGCCCTGGCCAGGGCCGAAGTCGTCATAGCGGCGGCGGAAAACGCGGAGGCTATCGCCTTGCGCGGCGCCGTTTATCTGCGCCAGGAGAAATACGGCGAGGCGCGGGTGGAAGCGGTTCGGGCGCTCGGCCTCGACCCGGCCTCTGCCTCGGCGAGCGCGGTTCTGGCCGCCTATCATCGGTCCCAGGATCAGAACGGCGAGGCCATCGCGGTGCTGGAAAGAGGCTTGGAACTGAACCCGGCGGAGCCTTCCTTGCGTCTGCTGAAAGTTGCCTTGCACCTCGATCGCCAGGAGCGTGACGCGGCTGAGCGTGACATGCGGATTCTGGTCGATGCATTCCCCGATAACGTTCCCTACCGGACCAGTTTGGCCAAACTTTACGTGTCCTGGGGCCGTTTGGACGACGCGGAAGCGGTGCTGCGCGAAGCGGTCGCCGCCAATCCCGGCGATGATGGCATTAAGCTCTTGCTCGTTGATTTTATCGAGAATCAGAAGAAGTTTTTGATCGCCGCCGAAGACGAGCTTACGGCCTTTATCGAGGCCGCGCCCGAGAGTGTCGCGCTTCGTTTCGGCTTGGCGGAGCTCTATAACCGCCACGACAGACGCGACGCGGCCATGGGCGTTCTCCAGGACATCGGCGAGCGTGGCGTGACCGGCCCTCAGGCCATAAGAGCGAAGGTCTCCCTGGCCCGGCTCAATTTATTGGCCGAAGACCGCGCCACCGCCCATATGTTGATCGAGGAAGTGATCGGTTTGGAGCCGCGAAACCCGGCCGCGCTTTTTCTGCGCGCCCAGGTTTCATTAGACGAAGGTAATTTCCAGGCCGCGGTCGCCGACCTGCGAACCATGCTACGCGGCGATCCCAACTCGGTCGCCGCGCTGTTGCTTCTTAGCCAAGCCTACTTGCGGGAAGGCGGCGTCGAACTCGCGATTAACAGCCTGCAGCGCTTGGTCGATCTGCGGCCGGATGCTTTTGCGAGTAAATTGCAGCTATCGCAGCTCTTAGCGCGCCAAGGCGATTTGGAAATCGCGTTGCGTTATCTGGACGAGTCCATCGGTTCTTCTTCTTTAACTGTTCCCTGGCTGACGACGAAGGCCGAGTTGCTTATCGAGTTGCAGCGCTACGCGGAGGCGATGCGCATAGCCGGGAAGGTCAAGACGGCTTCGCGCGGCGAGGCGGCTTACTGGGCGCTCGTGGGCAAGGTGGCGTTCGCCGAAGGGCGGTTAGGGGATGCCGCCGGAGCCTTCGAAAAAGCGCGGGAGATCGATCCGGATACCGGCTCATTCCTCTCCGGTTTGGTGAAGGCGCTCGTGCGTCTCGAACGTTACGGCGGCGCCGTAAAGGCTCTCGGGGAATATCTTGCGGATCATCCGGATGACGGCGACGCCTGGTTATGGCTGGGGGACGTAAATTTGCAGTTGAAGGATTTTAGCTCCGCACTGGAGGCCTACGAGGAAGTTTCCAATTCCAATCCAGAGAGTAGTGCCGGTTATCTTAGGCTCGCCCAAGTTTATTTCCGTCAAGACCGCGATGACGAAGCCATCGCAGCCCTGCGGCGCGGCGTTAAGGCGATTCCGGCGAACGAGAATCTATCTGTCATGCTTGCGCTTAACCAGCAACGCCTAGGAAAGCTCGACGGCGCGATCGCCACGTATCGTGCTTTTCTGGCAATCGCCCCCGGTTCCGTGGTCGCCATAAATAACCTGGCGGTGTTGATCGCGGATCACGTCAATGAGGATCCGGCGGCCTTGCGCCAGGCCCTTAGCTTGGTCGAACCGCTCCAAACATCGGACAACCCGCAGTTCCTGGACACGATTGGATGGCTGCACTATCGGGCCGGGGAGGCGCCCCAGGCCATAGCCTTTCTCAAACGAGCCATCGATCTGGCGCCGCAAAGCCCCGAGATAAACTATCACATGGGAATGGCCTTACTGGCGGCGAAGCAAACCGCACTGGCCCGCGAGCATCTGGAAAAAGCCTTGCCGGAAGGAGTCGATTTACCCTTCACGGATGCAGCCAGGAAAGCCCTGTCCAATGCGCCGGACTCTTGATAAGCGCATTTCGGCGCCAGGTTCGATAAACACCGGATTACAAGTAAATACGTTATTTTCCAACTGCGAATATTAATAAAAATAAATATTAACTCGCGCAATATTAAGGTTAATTATTTTTATAGTTGATTTTTTGATAATATTTCTATATGTTCTCCATGGTATCGCGCATGGCGGGCCAATTTTATGGCATAGGGTTCACCGATGCGGGCGGCCGGCGGGATTGTTTCAATCGATAGAATATCGAGGGTGTAATGAAAGTCGCGATTTTGGCGGGCGGTGCGGGAACGCGCTTGGCCGAGGAGACCGAGGTCAAGCCGAAGCCCATGGTCGAGATCGGCGGTATGCCGATTATTTTGCACATTATGAAGCACTATGCCCATTTCGGTTTCCGGGAATTCGCCATCGCCCTCGGCTACAAGGGCGAGTACATCAAGAAGTATTTTGTCGATTACTGCTCCTTGGACGGTCATCTAAAGGTCGATTTGAAGACCGGGAAGGTCGATGCGCGCGGGGGCGAGCGGCCGGACTGGACGGTCGATCTGGTCGATACCGGCGCCGCGACCCTGACCGGGGGCCGTATCAAGCGCCTGGCGTCCTTGATTGGCAACGAAACCTTTATGTTGACCTGGGGCGACGGGGTCTCCGACGTGAACATCGCGGACCTGCTGGCCTTTCACCGCGCCCATGGCAAGTTGGCGACCATGACGGCGGTGCGCCCGCCGGCCCGCTACGGCCATATCGAATTCGACGGCAACAAGGTGCTGGAATTCACCGAGAAGCCGCAAACGGCGGAAGGTTGGATCAACGGCGCTTTCTTCGTGCTGGAACCTCAGGTATTCGACTATATCGAAGGCGACCAGACCATGTGGGAGCACGCGCCGCTGGAAGGTCTGGCGCGCGAAGGCCAGCTCATGGCCTATAAGCACGAGGATTTTTGGCAATGCATGGATACGCTGCGCGACAAGACGGTTTTGCAGCGGCTATGGGACACAGGGAACCCGCCCTGGAAGTCATGGGAATAACGGTGAAATAGGGAATAAAGATATGCGCGTTTTAGTCACAGGGCACATGGGTTATATCGGCACGATTCTCGTGCCCATGCTGATCGAGGCCGGTCACGATGTCGTCGGCCTGGACAACGATCTGTACCGGCGTTGCACCTTCAAGGACGGGATCGTCGAGATTCCCGAAATGCTCAAGGACGTGCGCGATGTCGAGGCCGGCGACGTAAAGGGCTTCGACGCGATCATGCATCTGGCCGGCCTGTCCAACGACCCTCTGGGCGATTTCAATCCCGAGGTCACCTTCGAGATCAATCATATGGCCACGATGCGCTTGGCCAAGCTGGCCAAGGAGGCGGGGGTCTCGCGGTTTATTTTCTCCTCCTCGTGCAGCAACTACGGCGCCGCCGGCGACGATCTTCTGACCGAGGAATCGGCCTTCAACCCGGTCACGCCCTACGGCACCTCCAAGGTGCGGGTTGAACAGGATCTGGCCAAGATGGCCGACGATACCTTTATCCCCACCTATTTGCGCAATGCCACGGCTTACGGGGTATCGCCGCGCCTGCGTTTCGATCTGGTGCTCAACAATCTGGTGGCCTGGGCTTACTGCACCAAGCTGGTGTACATGAAGAGCGACGGCACGCCCTGGCGGCCGGTGGTTCATATCGAAGATATTTCGCGCGCCTTCCTGGCGGTGCTCCATGCCCCGAAAGAGGCTATTTACGACCAGGCTTTCAACATCGGCCGCAACGAGGAAAATTACCGGATCAAGGAGATCGCGGAGATCGTCGCCGAGACGGTGCCCGGCTGCAAGATCGAGTTCGCGCCCGATGCCGGCCCCGACAAGCGCTGTTACCGGGTCGATTGCACCAAGGCGATCGAGACCCTGCCGGAATTCAAGCCCCAGTGGACCGTCCGCAAGGGCGCCCAGGAACTCTACGATATTTATCAGAAGGTCGGCCTGACCTTGGAAGAGTTCGAAGGCACGCGCTTCAGCCGGATCGCGCACCTGAAAAGCTTGCTGGAAAGCGGCCTTCTCGAAAACAATCTGCGCTGGCGCTCGGAAGAAGTCCTCCGCGCGGCGGCAAGCTAAACATAGCGGATCGAAATTCCATGACTGAGACATCCCCCGTTTGCCGCTCTTGCGGGTCGGCCGATCTCTTGCCGGTTCTCGATCTCGGCAAGACCCCCTTGGCGGATCAGTTGCTGACCGCCGATCAGCTCGACAAGCCGGAATACACGGCGCTTCTCGACCTGGTGTTCTGCGCCGATTGCGCCCTGGTGCAGATCACCGTTTCGGTGCCGCCGGAGATATTATTTTGTAATAACTACCCGTATTTCTCCTCGGTCAATCCCGCGCTCATGGAACACTTCGGGTCCAGTGCCCAAGCGATCATGGACAGCCGCGATCTTGGGCCCGATAGCCTGGTTGTCGAGGCGGCGAGCAACGACGGTTACATGCTGCGTAATTTTGTCGAGCGCGGCATCCCGGTCCTGGGCATCGACCCGGCGGACGGCCCGGCAAAGGCGGCCGAGGAAGCGGGGGTGCGAACCCTGAACACCTTCTTCACCACCGATCTGGCCAAGAAGATCAAAACGGAAGACGGCGGCGCCGATCTGTTTCTGGCCAATAACGTGCTGGCCCATGTGCCCGATCTCAACGGTTTCGTCGATGGCATCAAGACCCTTTTGAAAGATACCGGCATGGCGGTGATCGAATGCCCGCATGTGGTCGAATTGGTCGATCACTGCGAATTCGACACCATTTACCACCAGCATCTTTGCTACTTCTCGGCCACCGCGCTGGATAACCTCTTCCGGCGCCATGGGCTCTATCTCAACGAGGTGAAGCGCCTCAAGATACACGGCGGTTCATTGCGGCTGTTCGTTGAGCCGCGCGAGCGGGTCGGGGACTCGGTGCGCGATTTGCTGGCCGAGGAAAAACGCCGCAAGGTCGATAATATCGATTATTTCCGCGATTTCGCCCAGCGGGTCGAAGGCGTCAAGACATCCCTTATGAAGCTTTTGGCCGACCTTAAGGCGCAGGGTAAGCACATCGTCGCTTACGGCGCCGCCGCCAAGGGCACGACCATGATGAGTTACTGCGGCATCGACGATTCTCATGTCGATTACGTCATCGACCTGAGCAAGTTCAAGCAAGGCCGTTTCATGGCCGGCAACCATCTAGAGATATGTCCGCCGTCGAAACTGCTCGACGAGAAACCGGATTACGCCCTGATTCTGGCCTGGAATTTCGCCGAGGAAATCATGAAACAGCAGGCGTCGTTCCGCGAACAGGGCGGGAAATTCATTATCCCCATACCGGAACCTAAGGTGGTTTAAGCCGCCCTGACAGGCTTGGCCGGTACTATTTGCTCTCGCTAGAGCCAGGAGACACGACGAATGCCGAAAAAGCATACTTGCCCCAATTGCGGCGCCGCCGGGATGGCGACGTTTTTCAAGGTTGACGGTGTGCCGGTGCACAGCGTGCAGCTATTGAAAACCCGGCAGGAAGCCCTCGATTATCCCAAGGGGAACATAGAACTGGCCTCTTGCGCCGCCTGTGGGTTCGTCTCCAACATCGCCTTCGACCCCAAACTGCACGACTACTCCCACGAGTACGAATCGACCCAGCAGTATTCCCCCACGTTCAGCGCCTTTCATAGCGAACTGGCCCAGGGTCTGGTCGATCGCTATGACCTCCATGGCAAGGTTGTTGTGGAAATCGGCTGCGGCCAGGGCGAGTTTCTGGCCCTGTTGTGCGCGGCGGGAAACAACACGGGAATCGGTTTCGACCCGGCTTTCGTGGCGGGCCGCAATCCCGCGATCGACGGGAAAAACGTAAAGGTCGTGAAGGACTACTATTCCGAAAAATACGCCGATACTCAGGGCGATTTTTACTGCTGTAAGATGACCCTGGAGCATATTACCGACACCGGCAAGTTCATCCAGAACGTGCGCCGCGTGATCGGCGATCAGCCCGATGCGACCGTGTTTTTCCAGGTTCCCGACGTCAGGTTGATTCTGCGCGATCTCGGTTTCTGGGATATCTATTACGAGCATTGCTCTTACTTCAGCCTGCCGTCCTTGGCGCGGTTATTTCAATCCTGCGGTTTCGACGTTCTGGATTTGAAGACCGAATACGGCGATCAATACCTGATGATCGAGGCGCGCCCCGCCAAGGGCGCCCCCGGCCCCTTGCCGGACAAGGCCAAGGATCTGGAGAGCATCGCCACCGATATCGCCTATTTCGCCGGCCATTGGGGCGCCAAGGTGGAGTCCTGGCGCAAGGACTTGGCCGAGAGAAAGGCCAAGGGCCAAAGGACCGTTATCTGGGGCGGGGGGTCCAAGGGCGTGGCGTTCCTGACCACCCTTGGCATCAAGGACGAGATCTCCTACGCGGTCGATATCAATCCGCTGAAGCACGGCACTTTCATGGCCGGCACGGGCCAGGAGGTTGTGTCGCCGGAAACCTTACGCGACTACAAGCCCGACGCGGTCATCGTCATGAATCCGATTTATTGCCGCGAGATCGGCGAGCAACTCGAAAGCCTGGGCGTGAAGGCGGAAATCTTAACCGCGTGAGCGGCTTTAACTGGCTGGGATTCATGCCATGACGAAGAACAATGGCCAGGCGGAAATCGCGTCTTGTCCAGTTTGCGATTCGGGCGACATCGAGGTGTTCGTTAGCCTTCTGGACATCCCGGTTTATTGCAATGTGCTGTGGCCGACCCGGGAAGAAGCGGTGGCGGCGGCGCGCGGCGATATGCGCCTGGGGTTCTGCCGCGATTGTACTCATATCTTCAATACGGTTTTCGATCCGGCGCTGATTACCTATAGCGAGGATTACGAGAACTCCCTGCACTTCTCGCCCCGGTTTCGGGCCTATGCGGAATCACTGGCCAAGCAACTGATCGAAACCCACGACCTGCGCGGCAAGGTCATGGTCGATCTGGGCTGCGGCCAGGGCGATTTCCTGCGGCTGGTGTGCAAGCTGGGCGGGGTCCGGGGTATCGGCCTCGATCCCACCTTGGACGGGGAGACGGGGTCGCGCCGGGACGACGGGCCCATCACCTTCATTACCGATTCCTATTCGGAACGCTACGCCGGCCTGAAGGCCGACCTGGTTTGCTGCCGCCAGGTGCTCGAGCACCTGGGCGCCCCGCGCGACATGCTGGCGACGGTCCGGCGCGCGGTTTCCGGCCGGCCCCAAACGGGCATATTCTACGAGGTTCCCAATGCGCTCTACACCCTGCGCGATATGGGTATCTGGGATCTGATCTACGAACACATCTCCTACTTCACGCCCAAGTCCCTGACCCGCGCCTTTGAGCTTTCCGGCTTTGACGTGCGCGGCCTGCGGGAGGTTTACGACGGCCAGTACCTCTGCCTGGACGCGGTCGTATCGCCGGAGGGCGCATCGCCGCCCGCCGCCGCCGATATGGATGGGGTCGCCGCCCTGGTGGCCAGGTTCGCCGGCGAATACGACCGCCTGATGCTGGGTTGGCGCGGCCGCTTGGCCACCATGGCCCAGGATGGCCGCCGGGCCGTGATCTGGGGCGCCGGGTCCAAGGGCGTCTCTTTCCTCAATGCGGTCAAGGCCGGGGATAACGTCGCCTGCGTTGTCGATATTTCGCCGCGCAAACATGGCCTGCATGTGGCCGGCAGCGGCCACAAGGTGGTCGCCCCGGAAGCCCTGCGCGCCGAGAAACCCGATATGGTCGTGATCATGAACCCCATCTACAAGGGCGAGATCGAGACCTCGGTCCGCGATCTCGGCCTCGACGCCGAAGTCGTGTGTGTATAGCGAGACAGGATTTTAACTTCATAGCGCAGTATTGATGGCATGCGTATGAAAATGGGCTTGTCATACGGCACCTTGCCGTTATTGCATCTTGCCTAGATGACTGGTTGATTAACAAAGTCTTGAAAATTGAATTTTATACGATTACACTATGATACTAGGGATGGGTTCTGGAATATTGAATAAGTTAATACCCAGATAGGGAGTTTTTTTATGCGGCAAGGTATTGCGGGTTTACTTGGGAGCGTCGTTCTTGGGGCGGCGTTTTTGGCCGTGAGCGGATCGGCGATGGCGGCCACGGTTGGCACCGCCGATTTCTTTTATGACGACTTCGGCAATCCCGCCGACGGCGTGGATGGCTCCGGCGGGTTTTTCGATGGCGTCGATACCTCGGGCTCGTGGGGACGAATGGGCCTGGAGATTGTGAACCAGACCTCCGGCGACGCCACGGACCAGATCAAAATCGGGTACAGCGCCTTAGACCCATCCGGTAGCGGCGGCCCGGTCGGCTACGACGTTACCAGCGTGGCGTTCCTGTTCGACACAACGAATACGGGCTTGGTGTCGAGTTTGCTGACGAATGTCATAAACTCGACGACCGAAGGCTTGCTTTCCTTCGATTGGGAGATCGTCTTCACCAACGACGGCTCTCCTGGTGGCGACGGTCTGCCGCAGCCGACCAACGATGTCGGTTCCGCGTCCAGGGGCGCGCTTATCGTGGACCTGGCGCTGGCGGAGACCTGCGGCAATGGCGTCATCAAGACTTGCGGATCGCAGTTCGGCGCCGGGGATTTAGATGTCTTCACCCTGCAGTTTCTCGACGGCACGCTCGCGGGCCTGATGATTACCGATATCTTCGACTTCGCCTATATACGTCTGCAGTCGGTAACCCCGGATTCGATAAATGGCGGATCCCTTTTCCTCGGTGGCGAAATACAGCCCATTCCCTTGCCGGCGCCGATCGTTCTGTTGGGCTCCGGTCTCGTGTTCCTTTTCGGTTTCGCCGGCCGCAAGCGGCGTTCGCAGACAGCGTGATCCGGCTTATCTTTCGATTACGGCCCTAAGCCACGCGGCTTGATGCCGTCAGCGGCCACAAGGCGGCCGCGCCGGACGCCCGCGCGCCGAGAAACCCGCTAAGGTTCCACCGCTAAGGTTCCACTGTGGCGGTGAGGGGAACAGTCACCATAACCGCTTCGCTATTCCTATCGCTTGTTGTTAGCCGGTAGCCGCCCATGCCCACCGGGATCAGGGCGCTTTGGCCGCGCGCCAGGACCGCCGGTTCCTTGCCATCCTCCGTTTCCAGCTTCACGCTACCCGCGATGACATGAAGGCTATGCCAGGGGGTTCCGGCGGGCAGGGTAACCGCCGTGTCCGGGCGCGGGCGGAAATGGTCGATGACGAAGGATTTATCCTCGACCGAGCGGAATATCCCAGGACTGCCGGCGAGAGGTTTGGGCGTGACTAGGAAGTCCGCCGGCCGGGTCGCCTGTAGATTGAGCGCGCCGAGGGCCTTTTCCACTTCCAAGGGACGCAGGGGAAAGCGCACATGGTCCCAGGCCCGGTAAGTAGGCCCCGGGAGGCGTATCTCAAGGGCCAGAATTTCCCGGCCCTGGGGATTGCCGAGGGCGTGAACCTCGGCCGACCTGGGCCGCCCCGTGGCGGCGCCCACGGCTTCGGGGTTGGCATTGTAGATGACCTGTCCTGGGGCGGCCGGAATCTCGTTGAGGAGGTCCAGAACCTCCCAGTAGAGCGCCTTGAGGGCTTGTAGAGATGCTTCGAGAGGCCCTTCCGCTTGACCGGCTTGCAGCAAGGGCCCCAGGGCGGGCAGAACGGCCTCGGCGGCTTCGCCGCGCTGCGCGAAGTTACCCGCGAGGCTTGCCTGCAGGACCTCGAGATCGGCCTCCTCGCGAAGATGCCTCAGCATCCCCTGCTGTAGATGCCGCCCCTCCTTGAGCTTGCGGGCAAGCGCGGCGGGCTCGACATCTTGCTTGAAGCCAAGGCGGATCGTCGCCCCCGCCTCGGCCTCCAGGATGATATAGACCTCGGTCAGACCCGGCGGATGGGCCTGGACCGACAGCAAGGTTCCGACGTCCAGGGTCTTGGGCAGCAAGGGTAGTTGGTGGCTGTGCCTGGCGGCGAAATCCGCGCCCAGTATCTCGGGGCCGGCGGCGGCGAGAAGCGCCGGCAGCCCGATTTCGGAGCCATCGCCGAAGCGGATCGTACTGGGATGGGCGGCGGCTTCTTCGTCGCCGTCATGGGCGCATATCTCGAAGGCCTCGCCCCAGCGCCGCTCCGGGCTTTTACTGACGCCCTTGTAGGCGCACAGCCGCCGCCCGCCCCAGGGGCGCGCCACCAGGTTGTCGTTCAAGGGCAGAATCGGCGCGGCGGCGGCCCTCGCCATCGCTTGCCGGTCGCCGGCGCGGATCGCATCGGCAAGGCTTGGCGATCTTGACCGTCCTCCCTGGCCGCGCATTCATTTCACCTGCTTTTCCATTCGGGTCCGCCTTACCCGCGTTTTCCTGTTCTTTCTGTCCTATTTGCCGCCTGATGTCGATACGAGGAAAAATTTGGGGAACATCGCGAGGACACCAATCGAATGACCGGCAAATCCGCTTTGCCGATTAATTAAATTCATGCCAGCCGGCCCGAGCGATCCTGCTAGTTGTGTCTTAACTCCACAGTGTCATGCCCGTGTTCCACTGGATGGATCCTAAATCTCACCGGCCTCTTCGAGAACCTTCCGGGCGGCACGGAAGCATTCGAGCGCCTGGGGCACGCCGCAGTATATGCCCACGATGTGAATGGCGGCGCGTATCTGGTCCTTGGTGACGCCATTGTTGAGCGCGCCCCGGCAATGGGTTTCCCATTCGGGCATCTTGCCCAGGGCGCCGATCATGGCCAAGTTCATCAAGCTGCGCGTCTTCGGGTCGATGGCCTCGTCGCCCCAGCCGAATCCCCAGCACCATTCCGTCATGGCTTCCTGGAAGGGGCGGGTGAAATCGTCGGCCGCCGCGAGGTTCCTGGTGACGTAGTCGGCGCCAAGTGTTGCCTTGCGCTGGGCGAGACCCCGGTCGAATAGCTCCTTATCCATGCTCATGCTCCTAACGGTTTACGGCGTTATCCCTCGGCGCGCGGGCGCGCGTTTTCTGGGTCCCAGACTGGTCCATCCAGGACACGCGCGCGACGCGCTTGGCCCAGAACCATGACTTCTAGTTTCGCGCCGGCGGCGACGGAAGACGGCTCAATATAGGCCCAGGCGATGTAGGCATCGACACCATATCCGAAACCGCCCGAAGAGATCGCGCCGACACATTTCCCCTTCGCCCAGACCGATTCGGAACCGAGCGGATCGGCGTTCGGCTGGCCGGCGGAAGGTTCTTCAAGCTGGAGACAGGCAAGCACCCATTTTTTGGGCCCGGCAAGGCTGATCTCGTCGCCCTGGAATCCCGACGGCCGGGCGAAGCGGGTTAGCTCGGCCTCGGCGAGTGTGACCTCGTTGGTGACTTCGTGGCCGGACTTATAACCTTTCTCCATGCGCATGGCGTTGAGCGCGGCGGCGCCGACGTGAACCATGCCCCGCGCTTCGCCGGCGGCGGCAAGCGCATCATAGACCGCGCCCATGCCGGCCATGGGAACATGCAGCTCCCAACCGAGTTCGCCGGTATAGGTGACCCGCATGGCGCGCACGGCTTCGACGCCCGCGACCGCGATGTCTTGGGCCGAAAGCCAGCGGAACGCGGCGTTGTCGAGGGCGGTGTCCGTGCAGGCAGACAGGATGGCGCGGCTGGCGGGCCCCGCCAGCATGAGGACGCCAGTGGCTTCGGAGAGGTTGTCGAAAGCGACGGCCTCGCTGGCCTGACGCTGCGTCTCGAGCCAATCGAGAAGGGCGTATTCCTTGACCGCCGCGTAGACGGCGTAGAAGCGGTCCCCGGCGAGCCTGACCAAGGTCGCCTCGCCTTCGGTCCGGCCGTTGGCGTTGATGAAATAGGTGAGCGACACCGAACCGGTCTGCTTCGGCAGCCGGTTCGACGACACGCGCTCTAGAAAGGCGGCCGCATCGGCGCCGTGAATTTCCAACTTGGCGAAGGCGGTCAGATCGGCGAGGCCCGCCGCCGCGCGCAAGCCCCGCACCTCCGCCCCGACGATCTCATGGAGGGCCGAACGCCGGAACGAATGGATGTGCTCTTGGGGAACGCCGTTCTCCGCGTACCAATAGGGCCGCTCCCAACCGTAGACGTCCTGATAGACCGCGCCTCTTTCCTTGAGCACCTCGTAAAGCGGCGAGGTTTTGGAATGGGAGGGCCGGCATCCGGGCCGGTCGAGTTGGGGAAAGGGAATTTCGTGGCGCAGAAGATAGTCTTCCTTGGCCTTGGCGATGCGGTAGCTGTCGTCGATTCGGGCGCCGAAACGGCGCGGATCGAAGCTCGCCATGGAAATGTCGGCCGCGCCGTGCACCATCCATTGCGCCAGATACTTGCCGGCGCCCGGCCCCCAGGCGATCCCGACCTGAGAGCCGCAGCAGAGCCAGAAATTCCGCATCCCCGAGGGCCCGAGCAGCATATTGCCGTCCGGCGGATGGGTGATGGCGCCATGCACGACCCGCTTGATGCCCAGATCCGCGAAGACCGGCATACGCGCCATGGCGTTTTCGAGCCACGGCATGATGCGGTCGTAGTCAGGCTCGAACAGCTCGCTCTCCGCGTCCCACGGGGTTCCGTCGTCCCACACGGTGGTGGCCTTGGCTTTCTCGTAAATACCGATAAGGCCCGACTTCTGCTCCATGCGGATGTAGCCGGAGACCTCGCGGTCGTCGCGCACCACCGGCAGTTCGGTGTCGAGATCCTGGAATTGCGGCACCGGCTCGGTAATCAGATAATGATGGAGAAGATTGGCGATTGGCAGGTCGAGACCCGCCCACTTGCCGATCTGGCGGGCAAAGGTGCCGCCGGCATTGACGACGATCTCGCAGGCGATATCGCCCTTTTCGGTATGGACCAGCCATTCGCCGTTCGGCTTGGCGGCAAGGCCGGTCGCGCGGTTGTGGCGGATGATCTTGGCGCCCATCCGGCGGGCGCCCGCCGCCATGCCGAAGGTCACGCCCGCCGGGTCCACATGACCGTCATGGGGGGTGTGCAGCGCCGCCTTTATGCCGTCGAGGTTATAGAAGGGGTGCAATTCGCGGATGCGGTCAGGGCCGACGATTTCCATCTCGTGGCCCAGTCCGCGCCCGACCGAAAGGGTGTAGCGCAGCCAATCGACCTCGGCGTCCTCATAGGCGACCCGCAGGCTGCCGCATCCGTGCCAGGAGCAGGACTGGCCCGTTTCCTCTTCCAGGCGGGGATAAAGCTGGGTCCCGTAGGCGGCGATCTTGGCGAGGCCGTGGTGCGATACGGAATGGGTGATCTGACCCGCCGCGTGCCAGGTCGAGCCGGAAGTGAGCTCCGCCTTCTCAAGCAGGATGACGTCGTTCCAGCCTTCCTTGCACAGGTGATAGGCAAGGGCGCAGCCCATGACGCCGCCGCCGATAATCACGACCCGTGCCTGCGTCTCCATGCGCGTGCCTCTTGCCTTCCCCTAATTTTGCCCGTATAAAATAGTACAAACGTATCATTGTCAATGAAACTGATACACAATGAGCTCACCGCCCGACACAGCCAAGGCCACGATCGCCGCTCTGACGGAGGCCTTTTCCGGGTTGTCGCCGGCCTTGCAGGCGGCGGCCCGGCACATCATCGATCATCCGCGCGAGGCCGGAGTTCTCTCGATGCGCGCCCTGGCCATCAAGACCTCGGTCCATCCCAACGCCTTCGTCCGCCTGGCCCGCCAAATCGGCTTCGATGGCTATGACGAGATGCGCGAGCGTTTCCGCGACTTCGTGGTCACCGACGGCCTGGGCGGGTTTCGCGACCGCGCCCGCTGGCTGCAAGTCATGGCGGCGAAAGGCGGTTCGGCCGCGATTCTGGGCGGCATGGCGGCGGCCATCGCCGATAATGTCGAGCGCGGATTTCAGAAACAGGATGTCGCGGTGCTTGAGAAAACCTGCGACGCGATCCTAGAGGCCAAGACCGTCTATGTGTTGGGTTTGGGTTCGGCTTACAACCTGGCGCATCAGTTCTGGTACGTAACGCGCATGGCCTTCGGGCATATGGTTCCAATTCCCCGGCATGGTTCGCATCCGATCGACGATCTGGCGACTGTTGGCGGGGACGACCTGATGATCGCCCTGACGTTCCAGCCTTACCGCGCGGAAACCATGGCCGCCGTGCGCATGGCCAAGCGCCGTGGGGCGCGGGTGATCGGGATCACCGATAGCGTGACCTCGCCCTTGGCGCGCGAGGCCGATCAAGCGCTGATCTGTCCCACGCACACACCGCAGTTCTTTCAGTCGCAGGCCGCCGTGACGGCCCTTTTGGAGGCGCTAATCGCCCTGCTCGTCGCCCGGGCGGGAGAGGACGCCCAAGCGCGCATCGAAGCGTTCCATGCCGAGCGTCTCGCAGCCGGCATTTACGAAGAGGATACGCGCCTGGGGGCGCTTGGATAGGGAGGATGTCATGGGCGATACGGCAGAGGTTCAGGTGCGCGCTCTTGCCGGGCGCTACTATACGGCGCTGGAGGTTTACGCCCAAGCGCGCGATAGATTGTTCCACCGGTCGTGGCAGTTCGCCTGCCATCTAAGCCGTATTCCCGAAACCGGCGATTATCTGACCTTCTCCGTACTCGATCAGGATCTTTTCGTGATTCGGGGCCGGGATGGCGAGGCGCGCTGTTTTTTCAATGTCTGCCAGCACCGCGGACATGCCTTGCTCGAAGGCGCAGGGCGTACGCGTCTTGTAGTCTGCCCCTATCACGCCTGGTCCTACAATCTCGACGGCAAGCTGCGCAATGCGCCTCGAACGCGGAATCTGCCGGGCTTCGACGGCGCGGCCATTTGTTTGACCGAAGTCAAGCTGGAGGTCTTCTGCGGTTTCATCTTCGTCAATCTCGACCCTCAAGCCTTGCCGATGGCGAAGACGTTTCCCGGCGTCGAACAAGAAATACTCGCACTTTGCCCCGATATCGAAGAGCGTGCTTTCGCGCAGGAACACGACACACAGGAATATTGCAACTGGTTGGTGGCGGTCGAGAACTACAACGAGTGTTATCATTGCAAGGTTGTGCACCCGACCTTCGCCTCCGGCGTCATCGATACCAAGAGCTATAACATCCGGGCATTCGGGACGGCCAAATGCCTGCAGCACACGGCCAAGGCGCAAGTGGGCGAGACCGCCTGGTACGATACCTCCGGTTCGGACTATGGGTCGTTCTTTCTTTGGCCATCCTTCAGCCTCCAGATCTATCCATCGGGCCTGGTCAACACTTATCACTGGCGGCCTATTTCGGTGGCGGACACGCGCGTCTATCGGGGTTGGTACTCGCGCGACGGGGTGGTGGACGACAGCCTTCAGAAGGTGATCGACCTCGATCGCGACACGACATTTTCCGAAGACCTTGAGCTGGTGAAGCGGGTACAGCGCGGCCTGGGGTCCATGGGTTACCGGCCAGGGCCCCTGGTACTCAATCCGGATGAGGGCATCGACTCCGAACACTCGATCGCGAAACTGCACGAATGGATGCGCGAGGCCGTCGATGTCTGATCTCCCCAAAACCATGCGCGCCGTAGTGCTGACCGGCCATGGCGGGCCCGACAAGCTTGTCTACCGCGATGACTGGCCGGTGCCGGTGCCCGGCCTGGACGAGGTCTTGATCGAGGTCCATGCCTGCGGCTTGAACAACACCGACGTGAACACCCGCACCGCCTGGTATTCCAAGAAAGTTTCGGGGCCGACGACCGGCGACGCCGCCGGCCAGGCCGCGGACGAGGACTCTGGTTGGGGCGCGGCGGCGATCGACTTCCCGCGCATTCAGGGCGCCGATGTCTGCGGCACAGTTGTCGCGGCGGGCGGCGATAGTGGCATCGGTTTGATCGGCAAGCGTGTCCTGATCGACACCTGGCTGCGGGATTGGGATCATCCGCTCGATCAAGATAAGTGCGGCTACTTCGGTTCCGAGTGCGACGGTGGCTTTGCCCAATACACCAAGGCCGATTTCCGCAACGTCCATCCGGTCGAAAGCGGCCTGTCTCATGCGGAGCTGGCTAGTTTCGCGACCTCCTACGTTACCGCCGAGAACATGCTGAACCGCGCCGGCGTGGGCGCCGCCGATATCGTGCTCATCCCCGGCGCCTCGGGCGGGGTGGGGTCGGCGCTCATCCAACTCGCCAAGCGGCGCGGCGCGAAAACCGTCGCCCTGTGCGGCGGGTCCAAAGCCCAGGCCGTCGCCGCGGTCGGTCCCGACGCCGTGCTGCCCCGCGCGCCGGACGATCTGAAAGCGGCGCTTCTGGGGGCAATCGGCCGGGACACGGTAACCGTCGTCGCCGATGTGGTCGGCGGCGGGATGTGGCCCCAGTTCATCGATGTACTGGCGCGCGGCGGCCGTTACACCTGCGCCGGCGCCATCGCGGGGCCCATGGTGGAGTTCGACCTGAGGACTTTCTACCTGCGCGATCTAACTTTCACCGGCGCGACCGTCGTACCGCCCGGCGTCTTCGCCGATCTCGTCGGCTACATCGAGCGTGGCGAGATAAAGCCGCTTCTGGCCGCCACCTATCCCCTGGCGAAGCTGGCCGAGGCGCAAGAAGCCTTCGTCGCCAAGCGCCACGTCGGCAATATCGTGGCGGTCCCATGAAGATCGTCAAAATTTCAGTCTTCCAAAAAGACCTGCCGCTAAGCCATCCCTATTGGCTTTCCGGTGGGCGGCTGAAATTCGAGGTGCTGGATGCGACATTCGTCAAGATCGAAACGGATGCGGGCATCCTTGGCTGGGGTGAAGGCACGCCATGGGGACATACCTATGTACCGGCGCATGGCCCTGGCATCAGGGCGGGAATTGAAACCATGGCGTCTGCTATCCTTGGGCAGGACCCCCGCCGCTTGGCCCATGTCGAGCGGGCGATGGACCTCTGCCTGCCGGGCCATTTCTATGCCAAGGCGCCCATAGATCTTGCCTGCTGGGATATTGCCGGACAAGCAGCAGGTTTGCCGATTGCCGATATGCTTGGCGGGCGCGATGAGGAAGGAACATGGATTGCATCGTCGGTATCTACGGGCGAACCGGAATATATGCTCAGGATTGTCGAAAGTTATCGCCGGCGCGGATATAAAGCCCATTCCTGTAAAGTTGGCGGGGATATCGAAAAAGACATCGCCCGCATCCGGTTTCTTGAAGAAAACCGCTTACCGGGCGAACGCTTTCTTTATGACGTAAACCGCGCGTGGACGCGGCGCGAAGCCTCAATCGTCATGAATAACGTGGCCGATCTTGGCATCACGGTTGAACAGCCTTGCGAAACGCTGGACGATATCGCGGCCCTCAGGAAAATCACCTCGACACCGATCAGTGTCGATGAAAGCCTGGTCACATTGCAAGACGCAACCCGTATTGCCCGTGATGGGCTGGCGGAGGTGTTCGGCATCAAGTTGAACCGCGTTGGCGGCCTGACCAAAGCCGCCCGTATGCGAGATGTGGCGCTGGCCCATGGCATGCAAATATACGTTATGGCGACCGGCGGGTCGGTTCTGGCCGATACGGAAGCAGCCCACCTGGCCCAGACCATTCCTCAAGAGTTTCGCCTTGGTACATGGGCCTGTCAGGACATGCTGACCATCGATATGGCGCCGGGGCAAGGCGCGCGGAATGTAAACGGCAAACTGACCGTTAGCGACACGCCGGGGCACGGCATCGTTCCCGATGATGAAATGCTCGGCGATCCGTTTGCGGTTTACCAATGAAAATTCAACGCATGACCCTTTGGCAGGTTCCCTTAACCAGCCATGAGACCTACCGCATGGCAGGTGGGAAAACCTGCGATACGGTCGAAAGCGTCGTTCTGCGTCTCGATACAGACGAAGGCCTGACGGGTTGGGGCGAAGTCTGTCCGATCCCTCACTATCTGCCTGCCTACGCGCGCGGGGTGGCGCCCGTTATCGAGGAACTGGCGCCGGTTCTCATCGGCGCCGATCCCATCGGGCCGGAGGCCCTCATGGCGCGATGCGATGCTTTCCTGCAAGGCCACGTTTATGCCAAGTCGGCGCTCGACATGGCGCTTTGGGATCTGACGGCCAAGGCCGCAGCCATGCCGCTCTACCGCTTGCTTGGCGGCCGCCAAATGGACAGCGCGCCGCTCTATCATTCGATCACTTGCGTCGAGCCGGACGTCATGGCGGGAATTGCCGCGACCGCCTACGCCCAGGGCATCCGCCAGTTTCAAGTCAAGGTCGGGGCGGATGAGGATTGGCAAGCCGATGTGGCGCGCATCCGCGCCGTGCGCGATGCGGTTGGGCCGGGGCCGCTGGTCTATGCCGATTGGAACTGCGGCGCGACCACCCTGACCGCGATCCGGGCCGCCCAGGCGGTGCGCGATCTCGATATCATGCTGGAGCAACCCTGCGAGAGCCTGGAAGCCTGCGCCGAGGTCCGCAAGGTAGCCGGTATCGCCATGAAGATCGACGAGAGCGCCCACGACATGGGCTCGCTACTCAAGGCTCATGCCCTGGGCTGTATGGATGTGGTGGCGCTGAAGCTGTCGAAATTCGGCGGCTTGAGCGCCGCGCGCCGAGGCCGCGATCTTTGTCTGCACCTGAAAACCATGATGACGATCGAGGACACCTGGGGTTCCGATATTACGACCGCGGCGCTCGCGCATCTCGCGATTACGACGCCGCCGCGCTATCTGCTCAATACCTGCGATCTCTCGGGCTATGTCACGCCGCGCGTCGCGCCCGATGGGCCCGTGCGCGAGAACGCCCGCCTCGCGCCCTCCGAACGGCCGGGCCTCGGGGTCAGCCCGGACGAGATCGTACTTGGCGATCCGCTCGCCGTCTACCAATGAGAAGGAATACCGCCATGGACTCCCTTGCGAACCAAGGCAACGCCGAACTTTTCGCGCTTGCCGAGTGCGTGCTGCCGGGCGCCGGCCTCGGCGGTTATGCCCTGCCGGAGGACATCCGCTTCGTCTTCGCTGAAGGTTCGGGCGCGCGGCTGCGCGATGTCGAGGGGCGGGAGTATATCGATTACGTGGGCGGCGCGGGAGCCTTGATCCTGGGCCATTCCCATCCGGCCGTGGTCGAGGCCGCGCAAAGCCAGATGGCGCGCGGCATGCACATGTTCGGCACCCTGAACGAGCCAGCCATCCGCCTGGCGGTGCGCCTTGTGCACGATATCCCCTGCGCCGAGAAGATCGTCTATGCCACCACCGGCTCGGAGGCCACGGCCTACGCCATGCGCCTGGCCCGTGCCTTTACCGGTCGGGATTTGATCCTGAAGTTCGAGGGCGCCTATCACGGCAACCACGATTACGCCTTGACCTCGACCTTTCCCACGGCCCTGGGCAACGACTTGCACGGCCAGGACGATACCGCCGGCCGGCCGGCCGGCACCCGCTCAACCATGCTGGTCGCGCCTTACAACGATGCCGAGGCCGTCGAGCGGATCGTGAAAACACACCGCGAAGATCTGGCCGCGATCATCGTCGAGCCGGTGCAGCGGATTATTCCCGCGCGGCCCGAATTTCTTCAAGCGCTCCGCCGTATATGCGATCAAAACGGGGTGCTGCTCATTTTCGACGAGGTGGTGACCGGATTTCGCCTCGCCTATGGCGGTGCTCAGGTCCACTACGATGTCACGCCGGACCTGGCGAGCTTCGGCAAGGTCATCGGCGCCGGTGGGCCTTTGTCTTGCGTCGCCGGCCGGGCCGATGTCTTGGATCTTTGCGACCCGCACCGAAAAGGTGAGCCAAACTACGTCTACTTCAATGGGACTTTGCATGGGAACCCGGTGGCGGCCGCGGCGACCCTCGCCATACTTGACGAACTGGCCCGGCCCGGGACCTACGACCGCCTGAACGGCTTCGCGGATATAGCGTGCGGCGAATGCCAGAAGGTGCTCGACCGGCATGGTCTGCCGGCCTTGGTCGAGAACACGGGCTCTCTTTGGCAGATTCTTTTTATGACTAAACGCCCAGAGACCCAGGCCGACATCATGGCCGGCGACGGCGCGGCCATGCGCAGGCTGGATGCCGAATGCATGAAGCGCGGTATTTACGCGCTGCCCGGCGGCAGGCGATTCTTCTCGGCCGCGCACGGCGCGGCGGAATTAGAGGACACCCTGCGCATCCTAGATGCCGCCTGCCGCGCGATGGCTTAGAGGTAACGGGATGGAGGATGCTAAGACGAACCGCTATTTCTCGCGCGGCCGCTCCGGCCAAGAGTAGCGATTGGTTGGTTCGGGCGGTTGCGGACCTCCGGTTTGGCACTCAGAGGATGGTGCGGGCGGAGGGACTCGAACCCCCACGGGCTTTCGCCCAACGGATTTTAAGTCCTTTTATTGTATTAATAAGTATCTGAAATAATTCAATAAATTATTTAATAGCCTGTAAATATGTAAGAAACTGTGTAATTTTTGGCCTTGTCGATTCCGCCATAAATTCAAACGCTTAGCTCGAAAAATACTGAAAATTCAGAGACTTGCTACCATATAGGCGCTTCTTGGGCGTTTTGCGCTGTCGGGAAGGCTGCGGCAATCGTGCCTGCACCCCTTCTTTTATCTTTGCCTGCTTCGTATGGAGCCACCGTCGCCCTCACAAAACAGGGGCGACGTGACTCCTGGAAGCACGGCAAAGGGCTTGCTTTGGTGGTGAACCAGAGTCCCGCAAGATACGGGCTGGGACGCGTCGAAACCGGCGCGTCCGCGAAGGCGCTAAGACAGATCGCGCCCGCGCGTTCCCCCGGCGCTTGCATCGTTGGAAAACATCGCACGCGAGACAAGCTCACGCTTTTCCTGACACTGCCCGAAATCGGGCTATAGGCCCGGAGTCGCCGTCCGGTACAACGCCGGCGGCGGCTTTCGCGTTGCGCAGCCTAATCCTTGGACCGGGCCGCGTCGTTGAACGTGCGTGAGAGTTGGCGGCCTCGTTCCTGGCTCTGGGTATGTTCCCGCTCCGCGTCGTGCGCATTGGCTTTATCGAAGGCCCGTGCAAGCGCGTCGTCCTCGGATTTTGTTTCGCCGGTCCCCGCGACCCGCCGAAATTCTTGCTTGGTCAGCCGCTCTCGTTCGCAATTGCGCAACAACGCAATGCGCTCTTGCTCGATTTGTTCGCCCAGCCGTTCAGTGACTTCCTTCTGATTCTGTATCTGCCGAACCTTCTCCTGAAGCGCCGGGTTGCCCCGCGCCGCTCCCATCGCCAGATGCAGCTTTGCCGCGATACGCCGGTTCTTTCTGATTTCGTCATGCTGAGCCACCAGCGCGTCCAGTTTCTTGCGCTCTTCCTCACGGTTTTGGTTCTGAGCCTTTTTCTGCTCTTCGTAACGCCGCCGCTGCTCTTCGGTGAGTTGGGTTTCTTGATGGGCGATCCAATCGGACGCCTTATCGAAGGCGGGCCTTGCGGGCTTTTCGGGGCTTATCATGGCAGGGCACCGGAGTGAATTTTGACAAGCCGGAGACGGCTATGAGAAGATTGGGAATAGAAGAAAAGAAGAATAAATGGCCGAAAGCATCAATATTGCGGAGTTCGCATTTAGCCGTGTTATCGAAACGGCGGAAGACATATCGCCGGAAACCTTCCGTGATTTTGCCTTTGTTGCTCTCGATGATGATCTATCCGATCCGCTTGTCTTCGGCATAGCCACGGCGCTCCTGATCGCTGGCCTGAGATTTTGCGACGAATACGATCCGGGACTCTACTATGAGTTCCTTCATGGGGCATCCGATTTTGTTATAGATAAGGAAGCGCACCGCGTCTGCGGGAAGAGTGTCTATGGACCGATGGATTCCGTCGAATACCCCTCGGAGATTTTCCTCGATTACGCGGAGACGATGTTCGATCCGATCGCGCCGCGCGAAGAGCGCAGCCGCAAAGTCCGGGGCCTTGCCTGGGCGATGGTCCAGGGCGCGTTGCAGTTCTGCGAGGAATGGTCCGTGAGTTGCTATCCCAAATTCGTTCTCACGGCGGGTGGTGTCATCGTGGATGAAATTTGCCGCGTCAAGGATGGCCCGAAGCTGGCCCGTACGAGACGGCATTAGGACGGACGGTAGGTCCGCCCCCGTCCACCGGGCCTTTGTAGGGGTCTTTTTTGTTCTTTTTTGGTCGCTTTGTTGAAGGCACGGGCTAAGGCGCTGTCCTCTTGTTTGCCCTGCGTTTCCGAACGGGAAGCCTGTTTGCGGCCCTTCACCCAATCCTGAATTTTCCGTTCGGTAATTTGGCGGGCGTGCTCGCGATCCGTTTCGCGACGTTGTCGTTCCGCATCCGCGAAACGTTCCACCTCATCATGGCGCTCCTGAAGCTGCGCGAGGTGGACAGACCTCTTTTCACGGACTTCTGTCAACCGGTCGCTATAGTGGGATTTGACAGCCGCCGACGCCGCAGATTGGGCCTGGCGGTATCTATCTGCAAATTCCCGTCTCTCGGTCCTGTGCGCTGCGCTAAGCGATCTGCGCGCCGCTTCCTGCCGGCGACGGGAGGTTCCGGTAATATCGATGGCTGTGAGAAGCCGCATATAGAGCCGCCCGTGTTTGCTCTTGAGAGCCTTATGCTCGCGGCGTTGGCGATCTTGCTGGTTTTCGCGGGCCGGCTGGAAGCGTTCGTGTACCAGGGTCTGTGCGCGTCGTTGCTTAAGTCGATTTTCGGCGCGGAGACGCGCAATGCGCGCGTTGTAGATATTGGCCGTGTTACGCAGTTGGGCCGTGCGTTGCCGGTTCTCGGCGGCAAGCCGGTCTTCGAGCGACCGGTCTCTTTCGATCTGGTCTTTCTCGAAGGCCGCCCAAGCCGCAGTGGCAGGGTTCTCGGAACGGGCGGCGCGCTCTAAATTCAGATCGACGATCTGTGCATTGAATTCCCGCCGGGTCTTTCCTTTGTCGATGACAGGGTAATCGATCACACGGCCACAGCCGTTGACCCGGCGCTTGGATTCCGGGCGTTTGACATTGCCGTCGATGTGGCTTGCGCGGGGACCGATATGGATTGTCGGTTCCCGGTCGAGGCCCTGCGCTTCCAGGGTGCGACGGTCGATGCGTAGGTCGTGACCGGCCTGCTCCAAGGCGCGATTGCATGTTTCTTCCCATCGCTCTCTGATCCAATCCACCGCCTTGGGGCCGGGAAGGCCGTCCTTGGCGCGGTCACGCGCGCTGTCCGACAAGCGCAATACGCGCTTGCCGGTGTCCATATCGCGGTCATGAACGGCGATATGGACGTGGGGGTTGAGGGTATCCTTACCGGTCTGATGAATGGCGGCGTACCACGGCACGCGCCGCCCGCCTGCGAGATCGGCCATGTATTCCTCGACCAGGGCGGCGCGCTCCACGTCGCTCAGTTCGCGGGGCAGGGCGATCCTGATTTTATCCAGCACGCGGGCATTCTTCCGGGAAGCGCGTTCGGCGCGGTCGGTCCAGTTGCGCGCGTCGCTCGGATCGTAGGGCATATGCTCGGCGAGGATCGTCGGCTGCGCGTCCGGGCGGCTAATGTAGCGAATATGCGCCCCGGCCGTGCCTGCCGTGTGCGTTGTGCGGCCGATGCTTTTCAGGTTGCACGAATATATCGCCATTGCCCACACCCCCACGCTAGCGGGTTCGGAGCCGCTGTCTCCGGCCGGGATTTTTAAGGGCGGGCAGCCCTTAATCACCGGCGGGAGCCGGTTTCTGCAAGCGCGACGCTTTGTCGGGAACGTCGCGATTGCTCCGGCCCTCCATTTCCCATGAGGGCCGGATGAGGGGGAAGCCTCGCGGCTTGGGGGAGCCTCCCCCGTTGAGCCTGGGCGCGGGTTTGCGCTGCAAACCCAAAAGTGCGCCCTCCACACAACCTTTAGTTTTACATAATATCCTTAAGGGTAGTTTAACATTCTCTAACACCCTGCTCTGGTGTAAAAAATAATCGCTACCTATCAAAGGTTGGAGCCGCAAAAATTGCTGCTGGCTGCTCTCAACACGCGAAAATGACTCCCCATCCTCACGCGACTGGGTTTAGCATCGAGTTCACAATGGCGTCAGAATTGCCGGCGCTGCCATTGGCTGTGGCTCTGGGCGATTGCCAGGACGAGAAATCTAACCCTGGACAGTGCCTAGCGCGCGGCATCGAGAGACAACCCGACCGCGCCGGTACGGAAAAGGACTCTGCGTCAAGAGGCGCGGCGGCCGGAAAAAGAGGAGGGGAAGATGCGGACATTCTTGCGCTTGCTCACGACGGCGATCTTGCCGGCGGCCGTCTCGGGCTGCGGGTCGTTGGCGGTTCTGCAATTCAAGGCGGATGAAAACAGCGGCGTTACGGCCGATCAAACCGTTCATGTCGCATATGTCAATCCGATTTTCGTATCGAACGTCAAATCGGAGGCTGAAGCGTGCAAGAATCTGGAGTGCTTCGATTTCAAGAAGGCGAAGATACCGGATGAGATCGAGCGGCTTTGCACCGAGATGCTAAAAAAACCGATGATCCCAGCTCTCGCTATTCCGTTTATTGTCGCGGCCGGCCAAGCGGCCTTCGACGTAATTGTCGGCGCTATCGATGCGCGCCGTGAAAAATTGAAAAAGGCCGCCGTAAGAGAGTACGGGGCTACTGCCTTAGCTAATGATCTCTCTCTGGGTTCCATGGATCGAGAATGTGTGATCGTCCAACGCAAAAGTGCCGGGGAACCGGCAATGGTTCTGGTGAGTTTTATCGATCAGCATGTGCCGGAGGGTTCTTCTGTTGTCGCCGGATTGACAATGACGCCTGTCTATCTGCGTGTCGATAAAGCGGCAGCGCAGACAGGCAAACAGAGGAATGGGCGGTCAAAGATCAATTTGAGCCAGACTATCACAATTGCTGCCGTTCAGTCCGATCCGAAAACCAACGTCAACTCAGTCAAGCTTATCACCACGTCGCCCTTCAGTTATTCGGGAATCGAGATAGGAACCAAGACGAAATTAGGAACCGAGTATGTCAATCCGAAGTATGTGCCAAAAGAATTCGATTTCTCGCCGGATACGAGAAAAGAACTAAACGTGGCGCACGGGCCACTCTTCGTGCCGCTGCGCAACGCTCCGGCTGTTGGCACCATCAGCGTCGCGGTGGTCGAGCGCGGCTCTGCGGCGGCGTTGGACGACGTAAGCGCTATCGAAAAAGCTATCCGCGCCTCGATACGAGGGGCGATTGGAAGCAGCGTTAAGGAGGCCCTGAAAGAATAACAGGAGCTTGGCGTTGGCCGGAGAAAAGGAAAAGGTACTCGACGATCTTCCGCGCGGGGTGCGGTCGCGCAAGCTGCATGATCACCGCACGCCGCTTGCGGCCTGGATGCCGCCGGACCTTATCGCGTCGTCCGGGACGTTCGCTTATGATCCGGCCAATCCGGGCCGCAAAATGCTACTTGGCGCGCTCGACGGCCAGTTGGTCGGTGTCGCGGACAACCGTCATATCATGACCGTCGCCGGATCGCGCGCGGGCAAGGGCGTTTCGGCCATCGTGCCGAATTTGATTTTTTATGAGGGGAGCGTGCTCGCCATCGACCCGAAGGCCGAGCTCGCGAACATTACCGCGCGGCGGCGCGCGGAAGGATTGGGACAGCGCGTTTACGTGCTTGACCCGTTCGACCGGGCCGAACCACGGGTCGCGCCTTACAAGGCTTCGTACAATCCCTTGTCGATCCTAAAACCCGATAGCGCAACGCTTGTCGAGGATGCGGGACTCATTGCCGACGCGCTGGTGATCGCCGGGGGCAGCGATCCGCATTGGGATGACAGCGCGCGCAACTTCATCGAAGGGATCGTTCTTCATGTCGCCACCTATCCCGGTTACGAGGGCCAGCGCAATCTGGTGACGGTGCGCAAGCTTCTGATGAACGGCGCGCACATCGCGCACGGTGAAAGGGAAGCGCATGGCATGCAGGGTCTCCGTGTCGAGATGTTGCATAACGTCGAGGTACACGCGGAGCACGATGAAGGAACAACGGCGGCCATCGAGGGAGCCGCGTCGGATTTTTTCGACAAACCGGACGTTGAGCGCGGATCGGTGCTTTCGACCGCGCGGCGTCATACGAAGTTTCTGGACTTCCCGAATCTGCAATCAGTTTTGACGGGTCACGATTTCGATCTCACGGATATGAAAACCGCGCCGGAAGGCATGACGGTTTATCTGTGTCTGCCGGCGACGCGGCTCGCCACATGCAGTCGGTGGTTCCGGGTGTTCGTGAACCTGGCCCTTGAAGCCATGGAGCGGGAGCAAACCGTTCCGCCGGTCCCCGTTCTTATGTGCCTCGACGAATTTGCGGCGCTCGGCCACATGCGGCAGATCGAAGCGGCGGCGGGACAGATCGCGGGCTTCGGGGTGAAGCTCTGGCCGATCCTGCAAGACCTCACGCAATTGAAACGCGATTACCGCGAGGGATGGGAAACTTTCCTCGGCAATGCCGGGGTGATTCAGTTTTTCGGCAACAACGATATGAGCACGCTGGATTTCATATCCAAGCGGCTCGGCAAGACGGCGATCCGCATGCGGCGGGAATCGGAAACGACGCATGAGCAACGGATGAAGGGTGCATCCGGCGAGTCCTGGGGGATCGAACTTTACGATCTGCTCACGCCGGAGGAAGCCAGCCGGTTTTTCGGGCGCGACGATCCGCAGCGGCGGCAACTGGTGATCTGGGCGGGTCAGCCGCCGATGGTTTTGGAACGGGTCGTCTATCACACGGACCCGGTGTTTGAAGGGAAGTACGACGCGATGGGGTAGCGAGCGGACTGGGCGGTTGGCCGCCTACTAAACCGATTCGGAACGGTTTCAAAATCACGGTGCCGCACCTGACGCCGCGACGCGCCTATCTGTACGATGCCTGGCTATTTCCATGGGCGGTACGAATCATCGGCATTTCCATCCTGTACGATGCCTACGCCCCGCCCTGGCCGCATAGCGCCGGATGGGTGCAATGGTTGCTCGATTGGGGGGAAGTCCTCGCGATCACGGCCATTGCGACGGCGGGCGACGTGTTCCGGGGCGATTGGGAAACGCTCCGCGTGGAAGGGTGGGTGCTGCTCGCGATCTGGATCGTTGGCGTCGCCATCGTGAAGCGGATTCCGCATTTCTACAATTGGCCCGCGCGGCGTTTCCTGATCAAGAGAACGGCCGTTACCGTCACGCCCGATATCATCGCCTTTAAGGGCCAGCGTTTCGCAAGCGACGGGGTCGGTCCGCTGGCCGTGTTGCAGGATCAGGATTTAGGTATCGAGACGATGCGCGACCAAAGCCGCCGGGAAGCGGGCAAACGACCGCGCGGCAAGGCGCGGTATTTTCAAAACGCTTTCGAAGTTGTGATGCCGTATCACGGCGAGCCGGTCGTTGTCGTCAGCATCTATGGGAGCAAGCTCCGGGCCGACCAGGTGGCGGCGCGTATCATGCTGGCGCGGCAACTGGCGTCGCAAAGGCAGGCTGCTGCTGCGGGCGGTGACGAATTCGGTCCGGGTCCGTCGCTGCCGGATGAAGAAGGGGAAGCCGCCGCCGAGACGGACGGAAGTTTCTGGCGGCGCATGGGCTTGGGCGGACGGCGGTAATGGGTCGTAGATGTGAGCGTGGGTTCACGGGCGTTGGGAGTCAATCCGCCCCTCAAATGCTTTGGTCACCATGGTGGAAGTTGTGCAGCAAGGAGAGAGGAAAATGACACAAGCAGTTGTCACCGACTATCGCGTAGCGTGGAAAATCGAAGACAATGTGGGAAGAATCACGGTAAGGCTCGGTTCTTCCGAGGAATACCGTCCGGTGCCTTTGTCGAATTTCAACGAGTTCATGGCTCTCTTAACGCTGCTCCAAGGGCCAAAGGCTGTCTACTACGATAGCGATCACAAGGCCTTTGCCACGATGCCTTCTAACTAGTGGCCACCTGCCAGTTGGCGGGCTGGCGGATCATGCCGGCGCGGCAACTGGCCGGTGCAAAGGGAAGCCGCCACCGCCACGGGGGGAAGCTTCTGGCGGCGCATGAGCCTGGGCGGCCGGCGGTAGGGGCATCGGGATGTGGGAGTGGATTGGGGCCGTCTGGCTTGGAATCGGGGAGACATTAGGGCCGTGGGGCCAGGTGGCTGCGGTGGCGGTCTCATTTTTGATGCTCTTTATGGCTGCTGGCGCGGTTGTGTATGTGTTTGCATCGATTGCGCTTGGGGTGCTGTGGTTCGTTGAAAAAATTTTTAATCTTATTGATGCTCTTTTTGTGAGTCCGTTTGAGGCGCTGGTCGATTGGCTCGACCAGGCCATCGTGAGGCTTTTCCAGCGGATTGGCGCGCTCCTTTGGTGGGTTTTGTTGCTGCCGGTAAGAGTCTTTCGGCGAGCGATTGGCAAGCCGGCACAGAGTCGGGAAAGTGACGAGGCGGACGATGCCGAAATGCGCCGGTTATATGCGCTACATCACGACAGGTTCGAAAGCTTCGAAGAATTTGTTTTGGAGTATTGGCTATGGAAGCGTACCGGGCGGGGATTCGAATGGGACGAAGAACCGGAGCCCCGCCGGGAGCGGCAAGAGGACGGCTACGGGCAAGCGCTCAAGATTCTCGGGCTAGAGGATGGAGCGTTCACGCTGGACGATCTCAAGCGGCGGCACCGGGAACTAATGAAGCGCGTTCACCCCGACCTTGGCGGCTCGGACGTGTTCGCGCAGCAACTCAATCAAGCTGCGGAGGCCGTCAAACGACATTGCGGTTGGAATTAGAATTCTATGAAAGTCTGTCCAAATGACTGCAAGCGGCGAAATCGCATGTCAGTAAGGATGCGCCAACCGCTTAAGCCGAACGGCTTTAACAGTTCAGCCGGAAACGGGCGCTTCAGCAGATCAATGGTTTACCTAGGCTGGTTTGCTCCGGGGCTGGTTTGCCTTAGTACCTTCAATCCCCACCAACCCATTGCAAAGGTTGCGGCGCTGGGTACGGCTCCGAGACCTGATAGTTCGCCCTGAGCAGCCAGCCACGCACCGGTGAGAACGCCAAGTGAGCCGATGGCTACACTACCTATACACGCGGCCTTTACCAAAGATCTGTTGTTAAATAAACGAGTCAATGTATTCATGACGCGTATAATAATACTAGCACGCAATGCTGGTCAATACATTGTTTGTGATAGATTACGGAACAAAAACTTTCCCGGTGGCGGTTTTATCTTCGGAATCGTGATTGCCGGATAAGATGGAAACTCCGTCTGACCCACTTCCTAATATCCTCCCATCTCGTGAAACAGCGGCGTAGAGAATCCCGTCTTGCGGTACCAGCTTTTCGCCCTCGCTTGGAGGGGAAGGCCGCTTCGGAGGCGTTGGGGGCGGTGGCGGGTCATCCGAATCAAGGAGCACTTTGGCGCCCGCGCTTATCGTTACCAATGCAGCTGCTCCCACGGCTGCGCCTTTTGCCGCAATCCACGGCGCGGCGCCAAGCCCCAATCCACCTGTAGCTATTACGGTGCCGCCTCCTCCTGTTACGGCACCTATTGTCCCACCAACCACAAGTTCTGCGCCAAACATCCACGTCCAAAACGAATTATCTCCAAACTTTATAATCTGGCGGAAATCCATTTCCTGATAATCCGAAGCTTCTTTATCGTAGCGCCAGGACGTATGGCCATGAATACGCAAGGGGTCTTTTCCTATCTGGCCCTGACCCGAGTAGGTTATAAGCCAGTCCTCTTTGTCTTGACCCCATAGAAACCCGGATAAAGTGAAGTTGACTTCTTGGTCATCAAAGAACCCTTTGGCTTCAAACACCCATTCTCTCTGAGAATAATTGATAGACCATGAAAGCTCCTTCAGCTTGCGCTTACTTTGGTCTTGGATGAGTGATACTGCGGCTAGCGCGGATTCCGACATGGTGAGGAGTATCGTCGCTTTCCGCAAGTTTGAAGTTGCATGAGCGCTGTTCGGCGAAACTACGAAGAGCGCGAGCATTAGAGAGAGGATAGAAACGGTGCGTTTCATTTGTCTCTTCCTAGCTTAATGAGGTTTCCGTGGGGCGGCTGAGGGATTGGGGATTGTTGGCATAATGCACAAACGCATCCTTTTCGTGCCAAACAGCGGTTGAGATCGAGAAGATACTACACAGCATAGGTAGAAAACGCTAGGGTTCAGCCCGTCGAAAGCTGATGTGAGGTGAGCAGTCATCGCCGGGGCTGGGTAGTATTAAGCCCCGTGCTCGTCGGCCGCGCTGCGGTAGGGGTGTAGGGTCCATTCGCCTTTCTTGTCGATCAGAACCTCGTTTCCGTCCTCGTCCACCACCGTCAAATACAGCGTGACCCATTTCGCGCGGTAATCCGCGTACCGCTCCATCTTGCGGGCGACGTCATAGAGCCCTTGCCGCAGTTCCGCCATCGCGAGCGGCGCGTTGTCCTTCCCCCGAATCTTGATCTTAGAGCTTGCGTTTTTTTTCTTTGAAGAAGGCGGCATTGAAATCTCTGTGCGGCAGTTGTTGATGATTACATCGTAGGCGCTCCCGGCAATCGACAAAGAAAAACGGGCCAGAAGGCCCGTTTTTCATGTGGATAAGGGGAGGGGGCGCTTACGCGCCGCCCTCGCTTGTCTCGGCGGCTTCGGGATCGTAGGCCCGGAGGACGATGCGCCCCGTGGCGACGGGAACCAGGTCGAGCTGAAGGGTGAAGCCCTCGCCGTCCTTGTGGTCCCATGCCGCGCCGATGCGGGCCCAGGGAGCCTTGTCCCGGTCGGGAACGTGGTAGGCGATGAAGGCCGGAAGTTTGGACTCCTGTTCCCGGTTGCGAGTGTTGTTGCGGTTACGTGTCATTGTCTTTCTCCATTCGGTTAGGGTTTTTCTCGATATGCGGAGACGAAAGGCTGAGCGGATTAGCTGAACCGTCATGCCCTACACGGCTCCATTCATGGAGTGGTGCGGGCCGGGCATTGACGGGGCAGCGCGCTTGGCCATAACGGCTGACGCTTGAGGGAAACCCGGCGAAGGAAAGAAAGCGGTGCGGAATTGCCGGAGACAACGCGAAGAGCGGAACGGGCTCATACAACTTGTCAGTCTTCGTCGTCCTCGCCCTCGATGCGTGTATTCAGGGAAATGCTAAGTACTTGGCCCGAGCGGTAGCGCAGGCGCGTGCCGCCAATGGAGGCGGTCAGCACGCGGCCGGATTGCGCCAAAGCGACCATCGATGCCATGCGCTCGACCGGGATGAAGACGTAAGCCTCAAGCGTATTTTCGCGCGCTGTCAGGGAGCCGATGGAGGTCGGCGGTTTATCCCATCGTTCTTCCATCATACCTGCGTGAGCGCTCAGGGTGAGTGCGGCTGTCTTGTACAGTGAGGTTTCGGGCCGGATTAGCGCGCCGGTGAATATAAGTGTCGCGATTTCGCTGTAGGGTCCGGGCTCATATCGGCTCTTCGGATCGCTAACCCGGAACCAGTAATAGCTATCCCAACCGGTCACGCCGATTTCATAGTCGACATATTCCTCCTGCTTCTTGCGCGGGCGTTTGCGCCGTCGGCGCTTCGGTGCGACGGGGGCTTTGCGCGTCTTGCTGGACTCTTCCAGCGGCTGTGCGGGGTGGTCGTCCTGCATGGCGGGTACTCCATGATGTAGGCGTCGATACAGGCTGAAACCTTTCGCCTGACCGCGCCAGGCCATTAGGGCTGTTTCGAGCTGTTTTTCTCTCCTCTTTTTCTTTCTTTTCAGCGCCGGCCATCGGGCCTTTAGCGCACGTTATGGCAATACAGCGCCTTTCAGCCGCAAGCGTGAAGCTCCTGCACTTGCGTTCCGGTCCCGTCGTTTCCCTCCGGGATGCTGCTGCGGCACTGCATGCCCTCCCTGTCGCCAGGAAAGGTCCGGATTGGCCGGGTCTCAAGAGCACGGGAGAGAAAAATGCAGACGCTTACATCCCTCTTTAACGACCTGGCGCAACAACGCGAAAGATTCCTACGCTGGACATTCTGGCTCGCGGTCATCTGGATCATCCTCATCGATGAAGCCAAAGAGCGCGAACGCATACACAAGTGCCGTCTGGCCGAGCAGCAGGAACTGCACCGGCAGCAGGAAGAGCGCCGCAAGCGCCGGGCGCGTCCGGCACCAAAGCCACCCACACCTTGACGGGCCGCACCGGGCTGCCTATTCGGTGGCCCCGTAGGAGCGAGCTACGCAAGCTGGACCGAGGACACCCCTGCGCAGCCGTCCATACGCGGAGTGTTTTCGCTCCAAAACGTTGTGGTGCGCATTGAGGATTGCTCATTCGGATAGGCATTTTAGGAGAACGGCGATGCACGATTGTGGGATGGAAATTGGACGTGCTTTAAGGGAGGCCGTGCTCAATAGGATTCGAACATATGGGCCGGTCCTTGAGGACGGTCGCAGCTTGTTAATGGAGAGGAATACGAAGAGGTTGGCCAAAACGGATGATTTCATGGGTCATCGTGACAGCCATCGCGTCGATGGGTAGGATTTCGTCGGCTTGAAAACACAAGGTAGTGCCTAGAGTACTTTGCACTTGGAGCGGGTCACTGATCGGGTTAACAAAAAGGTCTCGGGCCGAACACGCCCGCGTTATCATTGGTGACGTGAGTGGGTTAGCGTTGTCCGTGGTGGCGTTGATTTAAGAATTTGGCCAGCACTGAGTGATTTTTTATTCAGGAGGGAATATGGCAGACAAGGACAGCGGTGAGACCCCGCCCCTCGGAGAGACGGATCGTGACCTCCAGGTGACTTGGGGAAAGGGATTTTTGAGCTTGGTGCCAGGCATCGGTCCGATCATTAATACGATAATTGAAACTACCATCCCCAATCAACGTACCGAAAGGATCGAAGCCTTCCTCCATCATCTGTCGGACCGTATAGATGAAACTGAGTTCACACGGTCGATGGAAACGCCCGAGGGTCTTGACCTGTTCGAAGAAGGGCTGTGGCAGGCTGCCAGAGGATTGTCGGATGAGCGAAAACAAAGGATCGCAAGGCTGGTCGCGGAGGGGATAAAGGGGGAAGACGCGAGCCGGCAAGAGGCTCGCCATTTCCTCCGCATCCTCAATCAAATAGATGATCGTCAGATCGTACTGCTGGCAGAATATTTACCGGAGAACAGACCCTATGTAGGGGAGGATAAAGCAGTGGACTTTCACCGAGTTAACCGGGATGTCCTTCAGCCGGGGCATGTTGTCGAGGATATCCTGGATCACGAAGTGAGGGAAAAGGCTCAAGAGGCTACTCAGCTAAACGAATCCATGAGAACCCACCTTGCTGCATTTGGCTTGCTTCGTGTTTCATCGGAAGATTGGAATAATCAGAACCAGGAATTCGAAATTACGCCCTTGGGGCGGAGGTTTCTTGAACATATTGGGCTTGTCGGTTAGATCATTGCGACCTAGCGAACATCGATCCTGCTGAACAAGTAGCGGCTTCCGCCGTCAGGCGGAAGCCGTGCGATTTTTGGCAGAAGTAAAGTAGCTGCCACTTAGGCTGCCATTTCTTGCGCTTCCTGAAAACTGTTGAGGTAGTCCGCCGTGTGCTGCGCATGGCCGGCCGGGTTGCGGATGGGGCGGGCCAGATTGGTCTGCTCCGGACGCGGCCTTGCCGGACCTCAAGAAGACGCATCAAGGGGGGAGGGCAGCACCCTTCCTAAGCCTTTCTGGATTTCTGAAATGTCAGCGCCGGAATGGCGCTGTCCTTATGTGCAGCGCGAGGGATCGTCACCGCATGGCGGAGACGGCGGGACGGCGGCTCCGGGCGCGCAGCGCCTAGAGCCCGGTCCGGCATCGGGCCGGACGCGCCCGCTTGCCGGTGAAACTTATTTTCCCGATTGTTGGGGCGCGGAATCCGGCGTGCCGCAAGCCTTCTTGCCCATCAGAAAGAGAATGCCTTCGACAGATTTGTCCGGGAAGTGCAGGAGCGTTGCAAAAACCCTCTTGATCGTGGCTTCGTCGTCGTAAAACCAGTCAACAATGCATTGGGCTCGAGTGTCGTTGCTGTTCAGAACCTCCTGATAGGACATCATATCGACAAGGCCGGTGAGATAGCCCCAGCGTTCGTCCTTGCCCATTTTCTCCATCACGTCTTCCGCCGTGATCGCCCATGCCGGGCTGGACGTGCAGGTCAAAGCAAATAACAAATGGATAACGAGAAGAATATCTCGTCTCATTGCTTGATAATTCCCGCGTCAGTATAAGGCGTTAAAGGGAACCCTTTTGCACTGTTTCTCATATACACGGATTATTATTTGAAGTATGCTTAAATTCATGGTTTGGCGTGCCTCCGAGAACGTCAGCCGTCCCCTTCGCAAAAGGGTTCCCTTTTGCGATTCCTGACAAGCTATGAACGATTGGCGGGCGCATGCCTAACGGAAAGCGGCGCGCGACGCCGGCGATGAAGATTGGCTACGCGCGGGTATCAAAGGATGATCAGGACACGGCTCTTCAGGTTGATGCTTTGGAGGCGGAAGGCTGCGACAGGATTTTTCAGGATGAGGGGATTTCGGCGGTGGGCAGGCAGCGGCCCGCCTTCGCGGAAGCAATGCGGCTCCTGAAGCCCGGCGATACCTTTGTGATCTGGAAGCTGGATCGAGCCTTCCGGTCAACCGTTGAAGCGATCCTCAAGTTGGAGGAGTTGCTGCGAAGCGGCATCGCGTTGAAGATCATCACGATCAACATCGATACAGGGACGCCGGAAGGGCGTCATTTTTACCGGGAGCTGTCGAGTTGGGCTGAATTCGAGCGCGATATGATCTCTCAGCGGACGAAGGAAGGCATGGCCGCTGCCAAGCGCCGTGGGAGGCATATCGGCCGACCGCCCAAACTGACGGCGGATCAAATCCAGACCGCGCGGGAAATGCTGAACGACCCGGCGCAAAGCTACGGGTCCGTGGCGAGGTTATTCGGGGTTCACCGATCGACACTGCGCCGGGCTGTGCACCGGGAAAAGGGACCGGTCGTCAGACCGTGAAATCGTCGCGGGGTTGGGCTGAGGGTGCAGTTGCGGGGCGGGGTGACTCGGGAAGTCCGGCTACGGCAACGGCGAAAGATTCCCCCACTTCGGGGGCCGTCTCAAAACCGGGCCCGGCGTCATGCCTGGCGGCGGCTGAGGTGGTGCGGGTCGGCTCGGCTTTGGAGTCGGGATCGTTGGCTGCCAAGCGGTCTCGGTGCTGGCGGACAGCATCGGGCATGTCGTTTTCAAGCTCCTTGTCGAGCTCGTCGAGTTCATCCTGCGTGATGTTGTCGTCGTCCAGTCTCTTGCGTGTTCGGTCAAGACGCGTGCGATAGCCTTGAATGTCTTGTTGCTGCGTCTCCAGGTCTTCGACACGTTCACCGGCTTGCTGGCGTTTTTCCCAACTGCTTTTTTCCGGAGGGATATTTTTGGGGTCAATGACACTGGGACTCACCTGGTTGCCGTCGTCGTCATAAACGGCATTGCCGTCTTCGGTCCGGTAGACCTTGCGCCCGTCCGGCAATTGATAAGCGTTGTCTCTGATGTGTTTTAAGTCTTCGCGCGCCCCTTCCAGCGTGCCTTCGGTCTCGCGCAAGGCTTCGAGGCTGGCGCTGTCGAGCAGGCCGATCTTGGTGCGCAGGCGCGCGATGTCCTGAGAACTGGCCAGCGCCCACATGACGAATTCGGCAAATTCGCCTGCGTCCTCATCCTTCTTGTTTGTAGTGCCAAGCCGGGAGTCGGCGTCATCGCTCTTGAACCGCGCGATACGGTTTCCCTGGACACCGGCAGCCTCGCGATTCAGGTCGTCGCTGTCTTCTTCCCACCGCGCGCGTTGGCGTTCATAGCCTTGTTTTTCAAACTCTTCGTCCAAGAAAACCCCACCACATCAAAAGCTTAAGTTTATAGAATCATTCAAAATATGTATCTATTGTATTGTTTTTTAACCCTTTATGTCAAATTTCAGGCGGCAGGCTAAATGCCGCGCGCATGGGCAACGAGGGCGGCTGTTTGCGAAAGTATCATTTTCGCCTCGGACCGCGTGTATGCGGCTTCTCCGCCTTCGCTTTTCGAATGATGGGCTTGATGCGTGTAGTGCCGGAGCACGGCGTATATCGCCGCTTCCCTCTCGTCCTTTGTCATCTTGTCGCGCTCATGGGCCAGTCGCTTCAGGAGCGGCACGGCCCATTCTTCGCCTTTCCCGAATTTCTTCTGGCCTACCTCGTGAACAACCAAACGGCACTGAGAGACACACGAAAAATACTCCCCGTTGAGAAAGTGCCTCTGCGCGCGCATAAGATGGTCACCGAGTTCGGCCCATTCGTCCGATAGTTCGCCGGCAGGCATCGGAATCTCAAGGAGAAGAATGTCCAAGATTCCGGCCGCGCGCATCTTCTCGATCCAATCCGAGCGGGGGATGCTTATGCGCCACGTATCTTGAATCTGTTGCTCGCGTTCGCCGTCGTATCCTTCTCCGACGGCTAGAAGCTCAAAATTGAGATCGCCTCCGGCGCGCATTTCTTCAAGCGCCAGGACTTGTTGCGGCTGAACGGCCAGCGACACGCTTGGGGTCATGTTGCTGGTAAACGGGTGGGGCCTAATGGCGATGGGAATTTCCGGGCGTGCGAAGCCCACCTGCTGCTGTGGCCCGTCGCTCGATTTAACCGAAACCCGCGTTCCCGCGATCGTAGCCCAGCGCCCTAAGTCCTGTTCGGCGGATACAGTAATAGAAAGGCCGAATATCAGTTCGTAAGCACCGAAAACAGGTCGTATGCTTAGATGCTGAATCCTTGCCTCCGCAATAGAGCGGCTACTAATGGTAAGTCCCATAATGTTCCTAACCTAAAACGATTCTCAAATTCCGCTCACGGAAAAATCGCGCCGCGAGTACCCTGACGCGCCTGTTATGATAGACGATTCGCTGAGTGACGCAGCGGAGTTTACTCCGCCGCGTCCTGTAGGAAAGCCAATAAGGTGGGCTCCTGATAACGCCCGGCGGTTGTGCGTTCGGATGCTGGTCGGCAATCGTCCTTTAGATCGAACAATGTCGGCTGGTGAGGCTGCGAAGCCTTCCGGGCTTTAAGCTGCTCTCGGCGCAATTCGGCGATGCGCCGCCAGCCATAGGCGCGCCCGTCAATGACGAAGGTATCCGGCGCTTTCATTCCGCTGCCTCCTGCTGCGTGACAGGCTGAAGCCCGTGTAGGAAGTCCGCCGCGCGCTGCGCGTGGGCGGCGGCGGTGAAGATAGCGCGTTTGTCGTTATCCAGAACCTTAAGCCATGAGCCGATATAAGCGGCGTGGTCTGCGCGCGGCTCAATCGCCAATCCGAGGTCGGCGGAAAGAAACGCGGAGCCGAGTTCGGCGACCAGTTCCTCCATCGCGTAGCCTTCATCGCCCCAGCGCTTGCGCCCGAAATCCCGGTCAAGCCGCTTCGGGTGTCTTGTCCAATGGCTGCACTCATGGGCCAGCGTGGCGTAGTAGGACTCGGCATCGCGGAAGGTCTCGAAGGGCGGCATTTGTACGTAATCATGTGTGACGGCGTAGTAAGCCCGGTCCCCGCCATGCCGGGTATCCGCGCCGGTTGCCGCGAAGAAGGCTTCGGCGCAGTCGATGCGCTTGACGGGATCGAGCACGGGTTCGGCCAAAGCGTAGTAGGGCGAAAGAAGTCCTTCGATCTGCTCGACGTTAAAAACGCTGTATCCCTTCATGAACGGAATCGCTTTTTCGATTTCCTCGCCGGTGGTCTCGTCCGTCTCGGTGCGGGTGACGGTGTTGGCATAGACGACAAGGGAACCGCGCTCTCCCTTGCGGACGTGCGCCCCGAGTTCCTGCGCCTGCCGGTATGTCATCCAGATCGGCGCGGCATAGCCCTTGGTGACGGCTTCCGTCCACAACATGACGACGTTGATCCCGTTATAGGGCTGGCCGTTATGCCGCAGGGGTTTGGTGATGCGGCCCGCCGCGTGCTCGGCGTTCCAGGGCTTGAACCAAGGGCGCACGCCCTGTTCCAGCCCGGCAACAATGCGATTGGTGATGCGGGTGTAAACATCCGGTTTCGTGGTCGTCATTGGCTTTGCTCCTTGCCTTTGCGGGTTGCGCTGCTGCTGCAACCCGGCTAGGCCCGCGCCAATGAGCGGGGGACGGCCGTCACAGGCCGGAGGAGGGGCGAGGGGGATCACCCGGCCTGCACGGAGCGGCTTGTCCGCCGGAGCCTTGGCGAAGGGGGAAGCGGAGGAAGGTCGGGGATACGCCCCGCCGGAGCCCGTCAGGGTCGCCTTGACGGCCAGGGGGCCGCAGGCCCCGATCAAAAGAGAAAAGAACTTCAGCCGGAGGCTGGCGATGTCAGATTGCGCGAGGGATCGTTACCCGCACGGGCCGAGACGCCGCGAATCGGAGGCTCGGGGCGCAAGCCTAGAGCCCGGTCCGGCCTTGGGCCGTGCGCGCCAGGTAAAATTGGCCAAAATCTGACCTTGACGTATTGTGTGTATTATCGTATTTTACCGTATTCTCGTATATTGGTATAGGAGAGACTCATGCCAGAGATTATGATTAAGGACTCGACCTTTGAGCGGCTTCAGCGCCATGCAAAGCCGCTTGTTGACACGACAGACACGGTGATCAACCGGGGGTTGGACGTGCTTGAACAGATTGAGGGACATCCCGCCCTTAGTAGTGAAGGCTCGGGAGAGGCGGAGCGCCGGATCGATCCGCGCGTACTGCCTGAGTTGACACACACCAAGGTTCTGGATGCCTCCATCGATGGAGAGCCGATGGCAAGGGCAAACTGGAACCTTCTGTTGGAAGCGATACTGCGTCGCGCGATGAAGCGTGTTGGCACCTTCGAAAAGCTCCGGAAACTCTGCCCGGTGAACATGGTGAAAGGCCGGAAGGAGGACGAAGGCTTTAGCTATCTATCCGATATCGACGTTTCGGTGCAGGGCCAGGACTCGAATGGGGCTTGCCGGGCCGTGGTGACGGCGGCGCAGGGGCTCGGCATCGCGGTCGAAATCGGCTTCATGTGGCGGCTCAAGGAAAGTGCAGCGCATCCCGGCGAAAGGGCACGCTTGCAGGTGGCCGGCTCAAAGGGCGCTAGCGGAACGAAGGCAGCGTAGGCAAGGCCAGGGAGCACAGAATGTTCATAGTCCAGAATGACGCTCGTCCCGGAGCAATGCAGAACGCACTGTTCGATCTCATGCGTATCGGCATCGACAATGTTCGCGTGTGCAGCGCCTACATGTCAATGTCCGGCAGTGAGATTTTGTTTGATGGGCTTTGCAGGTCGGCCCCGAACGGCAATCACGAGAGAGTAAGGAAGACAATTGTCACATCTCTGGATTTTGGTTTAACTGAACCGTCAGCGCTGCAATTTTGGGATGAGGCGCAAAACTGCAACGTCCTGGTTGCAGGCGCGTCTCTATTGGAGCAAGAAAATCTCACACCACGCGCGGCCTTCCACCCAAAGCTCTATCTGTTCGATAGACCAGACGGAACCCTAGGAAGTCTCGTCGGCTCGGCAAATCTCACGAACCGGGGCCTGACGATAAATGCCGAAGTGGCATGGCTGGAGCAGGAGCATAACCAACCGGAGCACGTGAACGAGGCATGGGACGCTGCCATAGGACCGGCAATCCCTCTTACGGCCGCAATACTTGAGAGGTATAGGGCTCTTCGGGAGCGCGCCGCCCCTGAGCATCCGACCGAAGAACTGGACCCGATTCCAGAGCCGGAAGTAGGCAGGTTAGGCCAATACACACCCTTCGGAGACGCGGAAATCGACCTCGGCGCACATAGCCAAATGTGGGTTCAGTCACATGGCCTTCAGGGCGGCGCGAGAACCCAGCTTGAATTACCACGGGGCGCTCATCGTTTTTTCGGTGCAGCCTTCGAAGGTTATGAATTCGATCGGGTGGATCACATCGCCGAGCCCGTGTTGGTGTCAGGCCTTAGCGAGTGGCGCGACCGTCCTTTGACCTGGCATGGCGATAATGCCATGGAGCGAATCAACCTGCCATCGCTTGCGATGGGGGGATTCAGATATGAAAATTCGTTGATCCTGTTTCGGCGAATAGCGCCAAACACATTCGAGCTTCGGGTCCATCCTTGGGACTCGGATTCCGCGCGGGCACGTCTTGAAGCGTCGCGAAGAGCTGGTTTGGTCTTCCGTGTCGGACGAAACAGCAACCGACTCGCAGGATTCATTCCCTGAATCGAACGTCCTGGAATCCGCTCGGAGAAGAGTCAGCCCGGTCAAAAACACGTTCGCGGGCAGTTATATCAAATTAGAGAATCTGTAATCTTAAGACGTTGAGCCAAACCGGGCCTGATCACTCGCGAGTGGCAAGGCACACCCAAGTGCAGGGTTTAGAGCATAGTCACATGCCACGGGTAAGATCGAGTACCCTGCGGCAAAATTCCTTTAGTTCCTCAACACTTGTTTCTTCGATAGGACTGCCTGGCACGGCAGCATGGCTGTCGCCACGGGAGTATTCGTTGATGTCGCGTAAATCTTCAAGCGCGCCTTTGTAGGGATGATCATCCGGCGCCTGTTCAAGACCGCGAATGATCTCTTCTAGACTGGCAGCTTCCCGAAACAGGGCCGGTTCGCCCTTGCGGTAATAATCTTCACAAACGGTGCGCAGCCGTGTCCTGATGTAATTCAGCTCGTGCTGTTCGCCTTCCACGAATTCCTCAATCTGCATGCGCTCGGTGATATAGCGCGGTTGTGTCGCCGCTTCGATATCATATGGCGCTATTGTCGTGATCCCCGGTGCCCCCGATTGCAGGGCAAGCGATGAAATCGTGCTCTGGTCGATCTTGTCCCAAAGCAGGCGCAGGAAACTCTTCTCGTGCGAAAGCACGATTGTTTGCAGAGCGCGCCCGCAAAGTTTCCTGATCTCTATGGCAGTGAACTGACGGCGAAAGTTATCCAGACTGGTAAAGGGATCGTCGAGAACGACAATTGTTTCATCAAGCTTTGGATCAGCATTGACTTTAGCCAGAAACAGCGCAAGAGCGAGAGTGGACTTGTCACCGCCGCTGAGTGTGTTCCGAAAACTCGGCTTGTCGAGTTCTCCGGCATTGCTGCGCGGTGATACCGGCACCTCCTTGATGAGGATGTTGTAGCTCGCCGACGGCTCTTTTGTTTGGTAGTTGGGTTCCTGGTAATCGATCCTGAATCCTGCGGCTAGCCGTTTCAGGTAGGTGTTGATCGCTGTGCCAAGATCGGTGGTGATAACGCGCCCGTGATCACTCAGCGCAGTGCGCACTGCCGCTTTTTCTTTGGCTATGGCATCTCTCATGACGTGGCATTCACCAAGCGTTGTGGCCTGCGCAATGATATCAGCCTCATGTCTGCGCTTTGTGGCCTGCAAAATTTTGAGTTCGCTTTCAAGGCCGGGCAACGCGGCGGGATTGATGGACTCCTTAAGCACCTTGATCGCAGCAAGAAAGGCTTCGATTTTTGTGTTGAGCGCTGCGAGCTGATCGCGCCCGGCCTCCCACGCAGGTAAAGCCGCGCCCGTCTCCGCGCCTGAAATCGCCTCTGTCAGATTTGCCTGCTTCTGTGCGAACAGGGCGTTAAGCCCGGCGGCTGCGCCTTCCATCTGCGTGATGATGGCGTCCGTGTCTCCCGTATCGGGCGGGCTGATCTTTCCGGCCTCGTGCCAATACGTGAAGTGCCCGGCATTTTGCTCTGAAAGGCGTGAAACTGTTTGGCGAAAGTCGCCGCTTTCATAGCGGGCGAAAGTATCGCGAACCTTCTTGAGCGATGCGCCAAGCGTTTTATATGCCTCGCTAAAGAAATCCCGGTAAGCATCGACAAGATTTCGGTCGGTAAGGGGCTGGCCGCAAAACGGGCAATTGTCCGTTTGCACGAAGGCCATGCCTGTTTCAAGCCAGCTTTCATGCGCCGTATCGCCTTTCTGCGGCGCACACTCATGCGCAGCAATATGAGCACGTACCCTGGCGAGTGCTTCTTCTGCGATATCATCAATGGTTTTGCCCAGAAGATCGCGAAACGTTGCAGTCTCGGTCGGGACCGGAAACAGCGCCGGTTCAGCGGCGGCTTTGAGTTCGCCTGCGCGCCGCACCTGCTGGACTTGTGCGTCCTGCCTGGTGATTGCCTCATCAATATCGGCGCGCGCTTCAAGGGCAAGAAAGTCATCCAGCTTCATCGCCGGAGGGGCGATGGTGCGCATAACAGCTTTCAGCCCGGATTCTGCCGCCGTGATGGCCTTGTTGTTTTCGCGGTTAGCATCATCAAGTTCGACGATACGCCGGACAAAGCGCACGCCTTCCTCGCCGACGACAAGGCCGTACTGGTTCTTCAGATGCTCGGCGGAAACGATATCGCCCGAGAACACGTTATCATTGACAAAGGCGCTGTCATAAACGGCGATGCGCGGACGGGGACCGGACCATGCACCATTTTCAAAAACGGCGTTCTGCGTGCCAAAGGCAAGCACTGCTTTTGGCGGCGCGTCGGCGGCAAGCGTCGCGCGCCCTGCGAGAATGGCGGGATTATTCGTGGTAAGAGAGCGCAGAATATCGGCAAGGGTGGATTTTCCCCACCCGTTTTCGCCGAAGATCAGGGTGCGGGGGCCGAAAGTCGCACCACGGGTCGGTTTGGCCGTTTCAAACCGCCCGATACTCTGTATGAATTTGACCTCCGTAAGCATTCAAAAAAAACCCGTGATTTACCTTGGTATGATGATTTCTCCAGTACCTATGCGCTATCAGCGCTCCAAATCTGCATTCCAACACTCCTGAATTTGCTGATTGAAAGAGCACCCCGTTCGTTGCGCGCCTTGCTTCCTGGTTTCGCGAGTGCAGCTTCCAGCGCACCGCGATCAGCCTCAAAGATAGCCTGCGGCTCAAACCGCTCATCAAGTAGGATAAACATGACGCAATCCCACTCATGATCGAGACTGATAGAGCCGATCTGGCCGGAAAGTTTCTTTTTACTTGGAATGCTGCGGGCCTTGATCTGAATCTTTCGGCCCTTCTTATCTGTCGCATCATAGCCGGCCGCCCTGGCATCGGCGAGTTCGAGTCCAAGAAGCCTGGCCGTCATATATTCGCCAATTTCACCCGTGATTCCGAGCGGTTTACCGGTGAGGTCGTAATAGTCAATCGCTGCCTCCCGGGCGCGTTCGAGAATCTTTCCTGCTTTCTCAAGATCGATCATGCCGGGCCACCACTTGCGGTATCGCCTGCTTCTTCTTCAAAAACCGTCGTACCAAGCGCAGCAGCGCAGAGCTGTTCCAGCTCCTGAAGTTCGGCGGTTCCCCGAAGAGCTTCGCGAAGTCTGCTGCGACGAGCGGTCAGAGCCCTGTTCGGATCGCCCAGATAGGCATCCGCGACAACCATAGCCCGCGCCTGCCCTGCCATCTGCTGTGCAAGTATGGCAATTCGCTCGTGGTCCTCGTTAGACGGATCGTAGGCGGGCATAAGACGGTAAGGCAGAGCATGAATGTGGCGCTCGCCGAATGCGCCCTTGGGGTTAAAGGGCGTAATTGCTTCGGTCATGGCATGACTGTTCAGCATGCCGACGCGAAACCAGGCTTCCTCTTCGCTCTGAATAACCTGCCAGTAAAGAGTCTGATCTACGGCCAGATCACTCCCACCGGCAAGCGGAATACAGGCCGCGCAAATATGTTTCCCGCCGGCACCGGCGACGATGAGATGGCCGGTATCGCCGAGAACCTGTTTTGTCAGTTTTCCGCGTTCGTCTATACGTTCCTGAAGGGACTTACCCTGCCCGATTTGTTTCAGCCGGCCATTGATGGCGCGAAACCGCCTTGCCGTCTCCGTAAACCCCATGCGGCGAATGTCAGCCTCATCGTAAGTCTGCCAGACGCCATGGCTATCCCGTAAAGCGGGAATAGCGATAGGCGCGCAATGTTCACCAAGAACGAAAGGAAGGAGATTTTCGGATTGTGCCATGCGATGAATAAAACGGGGTGCGACATGGCCGGGAAAACGCTCTTCCTTGAGTTCCTTTGCCGCCTTGACCGTAAAGCCCCATGCTGAATCGCGCGACGGCGTATCCACCCTGTATTCCGCGCCGTTTGCATTAAGAACCTCGATGCAAACCGCTGTTCGCGGCATAAGATCGGCCCCCTGCTGAGGCAAAGTGGTAGCAGCGGAAGCGGCAATTGGCAGCCCCTCTTTTTCAAGCACCCAGGCTGTGCGCTTCGTTCCGATGGCACGGGTCGAAAAGTCTGCGGCCTCAACGCCGGACTCCCGAACGAGAAATCCGCTGATCGCTTTCGTCTTGAGTCCGCCGGACGCGGTGCGCTTATGGCCGATGATAGCGGCACCGGGATACTTGAATGTTCCCGGCTGGACCTGCCACACTTCACTGATCTCAAGCGACACAGGGCGTTTGCTGGTCAGGAACTCACGCTGGCGGAAGGGTTCGTGATGATGGCCGTTGAACACCGTACCCGGCACCAGACAGGCGACTGCCGCATCAGGAGAAAGATAACGATCAATGGCATGGAGAAGATGGGTTGTGCCGAGTTCCAGGTGCAAAAAAGACTGACCCGTAGGACGGACGCCATAGAGCTTCGCCCGGTTTGTAAGGACGTTCCGATAGGGATTATCCGCAAGACGACTCATGGCAAGCCAGGGCGGATTGGATACGAGGCCGTTGAATTGTCCGCTGAGAAGTCCTGGCCGGTAGGTGTTGCGCAGGATGAACGCCCAGATACCATTGCGCCCCGCAACCGCTAGTTCAGCCATGCGGTGCACCAGCGCAAAGACGGCGGGCGTCAACACCTCTATGAGTTCTGCGGGAAGAGTGATACCGGAAGCGCCTGCCGCGCCGTCCAGGAACTGCCCCGTGGCCTCTTCGTTCAGGTGGGCGGCGTTGCCCCTTGCCTGGGCATCGATCGCCTCGTCATAAGCCCAGTCGATAATCCGGTCGAACAGCTCGCGGTATTCAGGCTGAATCACGGCATCGGGCAGTTTGATCGTTGTCCCGTCCAAAGACACGTCAATTGTATCGCTCTCACCGAAGAACGGAAGGACGGGCGTAACCGGAGTGACCGCAAAGAGGGAGTCGGCGTGATAAACCGGAATGACAATCGGGCTTGTAGCCGCCTTGATTTCATCGGCCAGGGTGACAACCCAGGTCGTCTTGGACAGACTGACCGCAAGCGGGTCAATGTCAAAACCTGTTGCCACGTCATGCAGCGTTTCGATCTCGGAAAGACCGAAGCGGTCCCTGGCAGCTTTCAGAACCTCGGCCAGGATCGAGCCTGAGCCGCAGCACATATCGACGATGCGCGGCTTCTCCCCTTCGGGAAGATTATCCAGGCAGCGCTCCGCGAGGTGGCGGCCCAGCCAGCCGGGGGTCCATTCCTGTCCCAGCAACTTGCGCTGGCTGCGGCGCGCAAGCTGCGCCATGAGGCGGCCAAAGAGATCTTCCTCAGATTTCCAGCCAAAATCATAAGCGTAGAGGTCACGCTGGATTTCTCTGGCGATGGGCACCAGCCCGTCGATATGGGCAGGACTGGTGAGCCAGCCGAAATAATCCTGCTCGACCATGTTGCCGAGTTGGTAATGGTCGCGAAAATACGTCCCGTCCAGTATCGCCTTAAGCTCTGCATCATCGCTGGACGCCGCTTGGCCAGCGAGAACGTTGGCGCTCAGCAGGCGGGCAAGAATGCAGAGATAAGCTTCATCGACATAAGCTGCTGAGCGAAAAGCTCCGGCTTCGCCTTCCAGGTAATCGACGAACCGCGACCACAATTCTGTTGCCAGCTCAATGGACGGATCAGCCTCTCGTCCTTCGTCAACGAGTTCGCGCAGAGGATCGGCACTTCGTTTGTAAGGGCCGCTCTCCAGCCCAAGATCAAGCGTGAGAAAACCGGCCCTGAGCGGGCGGGACTGCTGGCGCGCAAGGTGTTTGCGGACAAACGCGATAAGACGAACGGCTGACGGCTCGTCATCTGCGATCAGCTCCAGCGTGTCAACCTGAACCAGAGTGATGTCATCGACAGTGCAGCCTGCCGGATCGACACCCGGCGCAAGCTCTACGTCATAGGCATACCAGTCCACCGTATCGGCAAGAACGCCGCGCACCTGGGATAACGGGACACCGCCCCGGATCAGACCGGCTGCGTGATCGTGTACCTGCGCAAAGCCTTCATCGCGCTTTGCTGGAACGCGCAAGTCCGCCTCGTATTCGATTGTGGTCGAGCCGATGAGATTATCGATGAACCGGCTGGCAATCCCGCCACCGGCCTGTCCCACCTTGGTATGAGCCTCTGTGCCTTCGCTGTAATGATTGATCCAGGATTCATCGTCGGGAGCCGGAAAGATCAGGCGCAACCGCGACTGGAACTCACCGCGCAGGACGGCTTCGACTTTGCCGGAATCGCGAAATTCCCGACATCTCCTGATGGCTTCTCTGGCCTGCGCGAGATCAACGCTCATGAGGCTACCCTCTGACGCAAACCGCGCATGATATCCGCCCGTGCCGCCATATCTGCGGCGAGTTCGGGCAAACCGCTTGCTGCCATCTTCTCCGGGAGAATGGCCTGTAAAACGACGGCATCGATTTGCGTCTGGATGGCAGCAGAGTTTCTGCTTAGGTTTTCCCCGGCGGCATCAAGTGCAGCCTTCGCTCCATCTGTAAGGCGGGGTACAAGCATCTGCCGCAGATGGGTGGCTTCAAGCTTGAGCGCGCCGCCGCCGAGCGGCGTGCCAAGAGCCTCCATGAAAGCGCGGCACCAGACACTATTCAGAAGGGCCTTAAGGGCATATCGCGTCCAGCCCCTCTCCCGTGCCCAGATTGTCGAGAAATTAGCATCAATCAGCAGGGATGGGTCGCAGTTGGCCTCAACCCAGGGCACGCCGTGATTGATGCGTGCCACAAAAGCGGCGGGCAGATGACGGGGTGCGAAGTCCGGCAGCATGTACCAGAAGCGTGGCGTGACCTTGCCGTTGCGAGGTACCCGCACATTGGTGCGTACCGCCGTCAGACTGGGAATGAGCTTGTCTGACTGGGTCAGAACGTGCGCCGCCGCGTGCCGCACAAATGCGGCCAGTTCATCAGGCATGATCCTGGGCGGTGTCTCGCCCCGTGCTGTGTAGGCGTCTTGTGCGTCTGCCACGAGTTTGGCGTCTTCGGGTAGCACCCAGCCGCGCAGGTCGAGAACACACCCTGGCGGCATCATGTTGCCTTCGAGATAACTCATCTCTGACTGGCGACGGAGCACAGACCGCAGCGCGCCGGAAGGAATGGTGAATTCGCGGCCTCCGAAAGCGGGAGATGTCTTGACGCGTTCCGTACCTCCTGCTGAAGAGCTGCATACGGTCACATAAAAAAACTGGTTGCATCCGGTGCGCAGGCCCTGGCCTACCCGGATACCGGCCTCTTCAAGAGAGACAAGTGAAACAGGTTCCGCATGCGGCGGCAGCATATGCCGCAGTGTATCGGGAATCGTAACAGGCGCGGGACCGCTCTGGTCAGCAAATAGCGGCAGCTCTTCGCCGCCGCATTCAAGCTTCCGATACCAACGCCGCCTGCCAATGCGGGATTGCAGCGTAGCCCATTCATGGCGGAGGTCGAAGTCCCGAACTTTGATGCCACGCGGCGCTGTCGCATTCATGGCGCGGAACCACGTAGCGAAAGCTGCCTCAGGGTGCCGACCTTCAAATGCCGCGCCAACCAGGGACTGATCATTCGCTGCGTCCGGTGCAACCTGAAGCCATCGCGCCTGTGGCCAGCGATCTCTGGCGCAAAGCGGCTTAAGGGCCTCTTCCGGCGGCAAGCGTCTGGCAACAATGAGATGGGTTCGGACAAGTGCATCGGAAAACCAGCCGGGCTGGGTGTCCTCGACAATCGCTTCCAGCGAAAAGCAACGCAGGAGAAGGTAACGGATCACGTCGGCATAATCACGCGAGCGCCAGGTAGCGGGCACAACAAGCGCAAGCCGTCCTCCGGATCGCACCATAAGGCCCGCCAGGAGCCATGACGGGACAGAAAGGTCCGCGAGGCCGGAATAGCCCTTGATCAAAGTTTTCCAGATGTCGCTTTTATCGCCGGAGAGCTGGCTGCCTGCGATGTCCAAGAGCCCGGAGCGCGTTGCTTCGGCCTGGGTACCATTTCCATTGCGCGTCTGATAGCGCACAAATGGCGGATTGGTGATGACCAGATCGTAGCCGCGTTCTGGTGATTCCTTAAGCGATTCGGGATCAAAGGCGCTTCCCGTCACGATTTTCTGGTCAGACGTTCCATGCTCTGCGCGAATCGCTGAAAGCCGGTCCCGGCACATGGAAGCTGTGGCTATGTCGATCTCAATGCCGTCAAGCCGGTCAAGCGTGATGCCACATTCACCTGCCGCCTCCCAGGTTGCGTCAAGAAGGTCGCCATGACCTGCCATCGGGTCAAGAACGGTGCGCGTATCAGACTGAAGCGACAGGTGGGCGAGAAGCTTGCCGAGGCGAACGCCGGTAAAGAACTGTCCTAGCTGTTTGCGCTGGTCCGCGGGCAACGCTGCTTCATAGGCGCGTGCCTCTTCTCGCATGGCATCTCTGGCTTCAGAGCCTTGCGCCATCGGCTGCCTCCGCCAAATACTGCTCGTTGTGCCACCTGTAAAAGGCGTCGGCATTGAGCGGTACCTGCTGATGATTGGCGAGGAAGTGGCTGATCAGGCGCGAATAGAGTCTTTGTGCTGTCTGTTCTGTGGGGTCGAGCGTCAATGTGGCTTCCTGGCGAAGTTGCTGGGCAACCGTCCAGACACATTCGATAGATTGCTCCGCCTCCATTGGGCGCTTGCCAAGGAGCAATACGGGATCGCCTCGGACGGCCCCTGTCGTCGTTACCTGCTTGAAGCTGCCCTGTGTTTTGTCGAGAACACCCGCACATTCGACAGCAAGACCTGCGCCCGTGTAAGCAGTCTGAAGTGCGTTCCATATATTTGCGGACGCGGAATGGAACACGAGAGTTGCCTTACCATCGCGTTTCAGAATTCTGTGCACCTCACTCAGCGCTGTCTTTAGAAGCTCCTGGTAGTCAGTGACCGTTTTGTCCTGGCTGTTACTGACGATAATCTCGTCATTGCGGTCTGTATAATGCCCAAGCCAGGCTTCATTGAGGAAGCTTATTTCTGCATATGGGATGTTGCCGCCGAACGGCGGATCGGTGAACACATAATCAATACTGCGATCAGGCAGATCGACGTGGCAGCTTGATTTCTGTTGCACCTCGACCCTGCCCTTGCGTCCGTGAATGACAGCGAAGGCCTTGGTAATGGTCGAGAGCTTGCGCCGTAATCCGGCAAAGAGGTTCTTCTCGACGGGAAGGCCGCTGATATAAAGCACACCCGGCTGGGCGCTTGTCACAACCAGATCCTTCTGAGCGGATTTGGCGACCACGCGCGTCATGATCGTAGCGTGAGAGGCGTTATAGCTCAGCAGCCAGAAACGCAATGCGTCCCGAAGGTGGCTGTCATATTGACCGGCGCGTTCCCAAAGCCGTGCGAAAACAATCAGATTTCGGCGGGTGTAAAAGTGGTGCAGATGGGTGACGCCTTGATGGTAGCCGCGCCGGTATAGATCGCCCCAGGGAATGGCCACGCGCGGAACCGAGGCCGGGATCGGCTCAGCGGCGATGCGTTTCAGCAGCTCCGCATCGTCTGCGGTGGCCGGACGCGACCAGGTCTTTTTTCCGCTGACCCCGTACATGCGGACCGGACAGCGCTTCCTGAGTTCTCTGTCTTCATTAGTAACGTCATCCAAAACGGTTTCTGTCAGGCGCTTGGCAGCATCCAGCGGTGCTTCGTGAGCACAAGAAGGACAGGTGAAACGCGATGCGATATGCGCCGGACCAAGCGAGACGCAGGCATCCCATAGCGTGGCTTCGCTGCCGCAGGCAGGACAGCAGAGTATGTCGGACCAGATCATATAGCGGATTGCACCGTCGCCCCCTTCTGGGTCCGTGGCACGATACATCCAGCCATCAGCTTCTTCGGAAGCGACTAAAATCTCTTCAGCCGCCTTGCGAAAGGTTTTGGGCACGGGAGGGTTGGTCAGGGTCTGACCGACAAACGCGCCGAGCGCACCGAGCTCATACAGAACCGCGTTTCGTGCACCCCAATTCACATTGAGGCCCAATCGCCTCGCTTCTTCGCGGAGCTCTTCGGGCGGGTCTTCGCACAGCAATGCGGCAAGCCCTGTGGTACCGCTTCCGGCAAAGCCGTCGAACACTGTGTCACCCGGCTTGGTGTGGGCAGCGATGAACAAGGCAATTGCTTCAGGGGAAATCTTGGTCGGATATGGAAACGCGTTGTACAGATGGCCTGTACGACTTGCTGGAAGCGCTTTTTCGTAAAGAGCATCGAGCGCCCTGGTTTTGGATGGCATCTTTCTTTTTGTGCCATTTACCTGTTGCTTTTGCATGTCGTCCCCCTGCTTCACTTATCTTTCCTGTGCGCGCCCGGCAACCGGTCCCTCTGGCTTCCGAAGAACGCGCTGCGGCAGCGTCCGCGCTCTCTCTTGCCGGTGGCTGCGCAGATATTCTTCAATGGCGCGGCGCATTACCCAGGATATGGAGACCTCATCCTTCTGGGCGAGCACGTTGAGCGCATCGTAGTCGCCTGCGGTCAGACTGACCGTAAGCCGAGGTCCGAATTTCTTGGGTTTTCGCTTCATGGCGGAAGGCCCTTGTGTTCCCTTTTTGTTCACGCTACACGATTCGGCTTTCAGTTGCAACAGAGTGATGCACGATGATGAAAGACGGAACACTCACTCGGCCGCGCCGGTGCTTGTGCGTTCCAAAGGCCGGGCCTGGCCAGGGGCCGTGTCAGGAGATCGGGGTGTGAGATTAGGACGCGGTGATCACTGGCAGGAAAGTTTGGTGCGGGCGGAGGGACTCGAACCCCCACGGGCTTACGCCCAACGGATTTTCGTACCATCTACGGCTTTCGCCGCCGCACTCCCTTAGCAGGGGAGTGCCTTTGTGGTCTGGACTATCCCTTCACCGTACCCCGGCCATGGGCCGGGGCTTAGGCGCTGCCCGTCTAGTCTCTACACCTTCCTTCTCCGGCACGTGCCGTCGAAGGCTTGGCTCGGGATTGCCATTTCACAGGTTTCCCCGAATTTGAGCAGTTCTACATCTCCGGTTTCCCGGAAGAGCACTCAAGTTTTGACCCAAGTCCGTTGCGTCTACCGATTCCGCCACGCCCGCGTGACCCTTTCATCTATAGCCGCCTAACAGAAAACGGCCAAGAAGAATTTACGAGACAGTAGAGTTCTTATTCATTTCTGTCCTTATTTTTATTTGGTCTTGGGCGCCGAACATTAATAGCGGCGGCATCGATCGTAGTACTGATATGGGAGGCGTAATATTTCTCAATCATTTCGACGCTGGTGCGACAATTTTTTGCGATTTGATAGATGTCAGCGCCTTCCATGAGACGCAGGCATATGTAGGTGTGCCGCAGGCTATAGGCGGTGCGCCTGTTGCCTTCGCGGTCGAATTTAAGGTTTTCCTCGTCCAGGATCGTATTGAAAAGCTGCCGGTGCGTTTTCGGAAAGATCGGATCGGTCGGTTCCGGATCGTCTCGACCCTCCGGCTTGTTCCGTTTTTTCAGTCTTTCGAACGGCCGAACGGCCCCGGCTGTGCTTTTGCAGTAACCGACGCCGCGCTTACCGCGCACCTCGATTACCAGAATCGTTTCATCGGTTGCATCGTCATCGACGATCTTCACGTCGCGATATTCGAGCCGCCATGCCTCATCGGGCCGAAGGCCAGTGTTGGCCATGAACAGCACGAAGTCGTGAAGTTGTTCGCTCTCCCATTTGTAGCGCTTGCGCATGGGTTTCTGCGCGCGCTTTCGGGTTGCTTCGTAAAGCTGCTTGTATTCCTCCGGCGAAAACCATGCGCGGTGTGAGATTTTGCCGGAGCTCTTATAGGGCTCGGACAGGTCGGGCAGATATTGCAGCCAGCCATGCCTCAGGGCCGTCTTTAGCGTCTGCCGGAGCGTGACGATCTCCTGATGCATTGTATTGCGGGCGGGCGGCTTGCCGTGTTGGTCCATCGCCTTTTCCCGCCGGTGGATGCGGTACTCCTGGACCTGGCCGGGTGTGATCTCCGACAAGCCCATATCGCCGAAGAACGGCAGTAGGTGGATGCGGAGTCTCGTGCTGTGGCCTTCGACATAGATCGGGTTGCGTTGGCCCTCGGTGATGATCTCGTATTCGCGGGTGAATTGGGTCGCTGCCTCGCGGAAAGTCTTCTCGTTCTTGATCTCGCCGCGCCGGTGTTTACCGCGCAGTTCGAGATACCAGTCCTCGGCAAAATCCTTGGCCTGGGAGAGGCTTTCTTCCTTGGTGCTGAGGCGGCGGTTCTTGCCCGATAGATAGGTCGAGCACTGCCAGAAGCCGCTGTTGTCGCGTTTGTAGAGGTGGAGTTTTCCTCCCATCAATGTGTGGTGCGCCATGGCGATATCCTCGGTAAAAATCTCGTCGAAACTGTGTAAGTGTGTAACGACTGTGTAAGGATATCATAGGCTATTTTTGGGGTCAAATAATGTCTTATCTGCTTGTAATTATTATATTTTATATTTTACAGAATATAAAAATCTTGTAATTTTAAGTCCGTTGCGTCTACCAGTTCCGCCACGCCCGCTTCTCCGCGCCCTTTTTGTCTTATTTGCCGCCGGGCCGCAACTGGGGCAGATTTACCGTCGGTTAACAACGGGAGGCGGACATGGCGGGGCGGTTGAAGGACAAGGTGGCGATCGTGATCGGCGCGGGTTCGGTCGGGGCCGGTTGGGGCAATGGCAAGGCGGCGGCGGTGTTGTTCGCGCGCGAAGGGGCCAAGGTTTTGTGCGTCGATATCAATGTGGCGGCGGCCGAGGAAACAGCGGGTATCATCGCCCAGGAAGGCGGGACGGCGGAGGTTCAGCACGCCGACGTGACTCAGACGGCCGAGGTCGCGGCCCTGACCAAGCGTTGCCTGGATCTTTGGGGGCGCATCGACGTTCTGGAAAACAATGTCGGTATCGTATCGATCGGCGGTCCGGTCGAACAGAGCGAGGCCGAGTGGGACAAGGTCGTGGACACGAACCTCAAGTCCATGTTTCTGACCTGCAAGCACATCCTGCCGGTGATGGAAAAACAAGGCGGCGGGTCTATCGTCAATATCGCCTCGATCGCCGGGGTGCGCTGGCTTGGCGTGCCCTATATTTCCTATCATGCCAGCAAGGCGGGGGTTATCCACTTTACCAAGGCGGTGGCCTTGCAGTACGCCGCCAAGGGCATACGCGCCAATTCCATCCTGCCCGGCTTTATGGACACGCCCATGTATATCGAGCCCTTGAAGGGCCATTACGATGGCGACATCGAAAAGATGAAAGCCGCCCGCCACGCGCAGTGCCCCACGGGCGCCATGGGCGATGCCTGGGATGTGGCCCACGCGGCCCTGTTCCTGGCCTCGGACGAGGCGAAATACGTCAACGCGGTCGAGCTCGCGGTCGATGGCGGTCTGATCGCCACCTGCGTGTGAAAACTCTTTTCGTTTGCTGAATCGGCCTTACGGGCTTTTGAAGATATCGGGTACGGATGGAAAGAAAACTCTTAATCGGTTTCGCCCTGGCGGCCTTCGGGGCCTTGATCCTGCCGATTGGGGATGCCATCGCCAAGCATCTGGGTAGTTTGGACTACAGCGCCTTCCAGATCGCCTGGGGCCGCTGGATGGCACATGTGATTATCTTGACCCCCTTCATGGTTTTGCGGCGCGGGCGGCGGATATGGATTCCCGAACGCGCCGGCCTGCACACCCTGCGCGGTTTGGTCATGGTGGCGGCGACGGTGGCCTATTTTTTCTCGCTGCGCTTTATCCCCCTGGCCAATGCGGCGGCGATCCTATTTTGCGCGCCGTTGCTGGTGACCGCCCTGTCCGGCCTGGTCTTGGGGGAGCGCGTCGGACCCCGGCGCTGGTTCGCGGTGATCCTGGGCCTGCTCGGCATGCTGTTGATCGTCCGTCCCGGGCTGGGCGCGGCATCCTGGGGGTCGGTCCTGGCCCTGGTCGCCACCTTCGCCTTCTCCTGTTATTTCCTGCTCACGCGCAAGCTGGCCGGGCGCACGCCGGCGGTGGTCACCCTGTGGTTCATGGCGGTCGTGGGAACGGCGGCATCGACGCCGCTCGCCATCATGGCCTGGCGCACGCCCGACCTGAGCGCCTGGTTGATGATGTTCGGGATCGGCGCGGTCATGGCGCTCGGCCACCTGTTCATTATCCGCGCTCTCGATCATATCGAGGCCTCGGCCCTGGCGCCCTTGACCTACCTGGAAATCGTGACCGCGACGGCGATCGGCTATGTCTGGTTTGGGGATTTCCCGGATGCCTTGACCTGGGCCGGGTGCGCGGTGGTGATCGGCGCCGGGCTCTTCGTCTTCACTCGCGAGCGGGCGGCGGCGCGGCGCGTCCGCGTGACCGCGCCAATAGCTTGAAGGTCAGGGGCGCCAGAACCACGATCAGGAAAATACGCACGATGTGGTGGGTGGCGACGAAGGCGGCGTCGGTGCCGATGGCGATGGCGATCAGGCTCATCTCCGCCAGGCCGCCGGGGGCGTAGGCCAGCATCAGGGCGGCGGTCGGCAGCTCCAGCGCGGCGTGCAGGGCGAGGGCGAAGGCGACGTTGATCGCCAATAAGATGGCCGTGGAGCCCAGGGCGGCGGCGACCGCCTTGCGGATCGTGCGCAGGGTGGTGCCGGCGAAGCGGCAGCCGATGGCGGTCCCGATCACGACCTGGGCGGCGGCGACCAATTCAAAGGGCGGGCGCGCCTCGGACCAGCCGGCCAGATGGACGATGGCGCTGAGAATCATGGGGCCGACAATGGCGGCGGCCGGCATCCTGATGGCCTTGGCGGCGAAATACCCGGCGATGCCGCAAGCGGCCAGGACCGCCATGTCGCTCAGGGGCGTTTGCGCCAGGGGCACGCCGATCGCCGGCCGGGCGCCGGGATCGTAGCCCAGGAAGAACTGAAACCCGAAGGGCAGGATCAGGACCACGAGCAGCAGGCGCGAGGACTGGGACAGGGAGATGATACGCGCGTCGCCGCCCATTTCGGTGCCCACCAGGATCATCTCCGACAGGCCGCCGGGCATGGCGGCGAAGTAGGAGGTCACCCGGTCGTAACCGCATAGCTTGTGCAGGTAGAGCCAGGCGGCGCCCCCGGCGGCGGCGGAATACAGGACCAGTCCGGCCAGGCTGAGCGACCAGAGCGCCATGCGGTCCAGGATTTCCGGGGTGAAGCCGCTGCCCAGCATGACCCCCAGAACCGCCACCATGACCGCGCGGGCGCGCATAGACATGGCCAGGTTCAAGCCCCCGACCGAGCCAGCGGTCGCCGCCAGCATGGCGCCGATCATCCAGGGCAGGGGCACCTGCAGCAGACTGGCGCCCCAGCCGCCGCCGGCCCCCATGGCCAGCGCCAGGACAACCCGGTCCCAGCGCGGCGCGAGCATGGGATCTTGGCTGTTCAGGATTCGGCGACCCGCTCGAGCAGGCGGTCCATGAAGCGCACGCAGAGCGCGACCTGCTCCAGGGAGACGTACTCGTCGGGCTTATGGGCCTGTTCGATGGAGCCGGGGCCGCAGACCACGGAGGGAATGCCGCTGTCGCTGAACAAGCTCGCCTCGGTGCCGAAGGCGACCTTGCCGGTATCGTTGGCGCCGGCCAGGGCCTTGACCAGGGTGACGAGATCGGAATTCGGGGCCGTATCCAGGCCCGGATGGCTCAGGGAAGGGGTCCAGGTGAAGCCGGTGCCCGGGACGATGGCCTGCATGGCCGGTTCGATCTCCGCGCCCACATAGTCGCGCAGCTCGTCCAGCATGGCCATGGGGTCGTCGCTTGGCAGGCAGCGGAATTCGAAATCGAAGGTGCAATCGGCGGGCACGATATTGGTCGCGGTCCCGCCCGCCACCAGCCCGACATGGACCGTGGAGTGGGGTATGTCGTAGCCCTCGTCGAAGGGCCCCTCGGCGGCCTTGTGCTTGGCCATGCCGTCCAGGTAGGCGATGGCGCGGGCGGCGGCCTGTATGGCGTTGACCGCCTTGGGGGCGAGGGACGAATGCGCCTCGGAGCCGCGCACATGGCAGTGGCACGACAGCTTGCCCTTGTGGCCGACGACGACCTTCATGTCCGTGGGTTCACCGACGATGCAGCCCAGGGGGCGCACGTATTGCGCGGCCAGGAAGTCGAGCAGCCGGGGCACGCCGATACAGCCGACTTCCTCGTCGTAGGAAATGCAATAATGGATCGGCGTCTTCAGGCCCTTTTCCAGGAATTTCGGGGCATAGACCAGGGCGATGGCGATGAAGGCCTTCATGTCGCAGGCGCCGCGGCCGTGCAGCCGGCCTTGGCGCTCGCTCACGTCAAAGGGGTCGCTGGCCCAGTCCTGGCCGTCCACGGGCACTACATCGCTGTGGCCCGATAGCGCGATGCCGCCCCGGTCGGTGGGGCCCAGGGTGGCGTAGAGGTTGGCCTTGCCGCCGCCGTCGTCGAAGCTCAGGTGCGATTTAACCCCCAGATCGCCCAGGTAATCGCGCACGTAGTGGATGAAATCCAGGTTGGAATTACGGCTGGTGGTGTCGAAGGCGATCAGGCGCGCGATCATGGCGCGCACCTCCTCGCTGACGCTGGCGGTCTCGCTCACCCAAGGTCTCCTACGATCGGGAATCGGCTAACGCGGTGCGGGACCGGAGCATGGCAGAGCGGCCAAGGCTTTGCCAGTCCCCCATGGCCCAGTCTCCATATCCGTGCGATTGGCGTATAATTCCATCATGGATTGTATGCTTTTCGTATAATTTTTCCGGCCTTGCGCATGACACCGGCATGATGCCCGCACAGGCGCGTAGAGTGAAAGCATGAGGCCGGGAAGCGCGCGGGGCCGGGAGGGCGCGGCTGGTAGGTGATATGGTCTTTATACACATTATGTGCCTCGCTTCCCTGGGTCTTCAGGATGCCCTTTGCTAATCAAGGCTTCAAACCGTATCAAACGAACCCTGATTTCCGCCAAAGGAAGACGGCAACGCGGATGACGCGCGATGGCTTGCAGGCCTTCTAATAGTGCGGCTGGAGTAACGATGGATTGGTCATTCAACTGATCGATTAACCACAGTACGCCGTAGCAGGCAGTATGTTCTTGGATCGCAAGTTGGCGGAGTACCTTGTCACCTGTCAGCAAGGTCCATTGACGCTGTTTCGCTAAAACCAGAGCGAAGCTATCGGGAAGAGAGAGTGATGGCGTCGATTCACGAAAACGAAGTGCAAGTGCCACACCTTCGCCGTCCAATTCTTCCACAGAGAGCCCAAGTTTTATGAGCTCATCTCCCCACTCTCCCCTTAACTCACGCTCATACAGTAAATCCGGAACTGCCAAACGGTAGGAGAGGGAAAATGCAGCGTTAAGGAAAGCACCGCGCTCCAGGTCGATTATTACTGAGGTATCAGATACGAGAACCGCCATGTTGCTAACAGGTCTCGGGTTCTTCCATGCGCCGGTTGAGTTCCCGTACAGATATGCCAAGCAATTCAGCAGCCCTAGCTTCCGAAACAATGTTCTCCGCTAGCGCACGAAAACATAATCTCTCTAACCGCGTAGATTCCTCCAACTCTGGCGGCAAGGCCCCCATTTCTTCATAAGGAGGCGATCTCCAGCCACGCTGCTTGAAGACATGAAACAAGCGGCGGAAAAGTGGTTCACCGAATATACCAACATCCTTACACCGATACGTAATTGCCTGGATGCTTGCGCCAAATAACTTCTTGAGGCGTCGTAGCTCACCTAGGCTAATCGACGTACGATGTTTTCCAATTTCTGTCCACAGCGCTTCGGCCGGCATAAGAAATGCTCCGGCAAATCTGTGTGCCGCTTTCTCTCCATTTATCTTCGGCCCAATTTCCAACACCATATGCCCTAGTTCGTGAGCAAGGTTGAACCGCTTGCGCTCTGCCCAATCACCTCGATTAATTACAACCACAGGCAATGGCGCTTTACCTCCTCGCAGGACAGAGGCCGTAAGGCCGTCAATTTTTTCTGCCCCGGTGGAGAGAACTTTGATGCCCCGTTCCTCCATCAATTCCACCAAATTCGGAATCGGGTCGAGCCCCAATCCCCAATGCACTCGCATGCTACGTGCTGCGCGGTCAGCCTCATTTACATCGCCAGTCACCGGGTATGGTGCTTCGCGTGGCTTATCCCATTCGACACTAGAAAGGCCCAGCAATTCTTCCACCGCTAGGTACCTTTCCACTAAGTGAAGAACTTGTGCTTCTATTTGGGCTTCCTCGCGCTTGCTCGTTATTTGTTTTTTGCGGAACTCGACTCCATCGAGCACCATCTCTTGTTCGCCTGCCAAATAGTCGACTGACACGCCGAGTGCCTTTGCAAGAGCAATGAGGACGCCAGAGCTAGGCGTGGACTCATTACGCTCATACTTGCCGATGGCTTGCGCCGTCACGAGGTTTCCAATTCTGGCTTCTAAATCGCGCAAAGAGAGTCCAGCAGCTTTGCGAGCTAATTTAAGTCGTTGACTTATCATATAAAAATCCTCTAATTCATGAGTTTACAAAAGACATATTATATCATGGATATGTAAACCAAAAGCTTGTTTCATGTGAAAAATTATGGTAAACTAATCCATGTTCAAGATAAAAGGAGTAACCGAACATGAATGGTAAGCCTGAAAACCCAGGGGGGGCTAATCCCCCCGATCATCCAAACGTTCCACCGGGGCCGCCAGACAATGTGCCCCGGCCAAAGAACCCGCCGAAGCCACCGACCCCTGGACAGGTTGGGTGAGGCCTTAGTGGGAGCGCAGCCCGCAGTACCGTGAGGAAGAACATCGGGCACTTAAGGGTGCGGGGATAAAGTTCAATGAAGACGAGGACGCCTTGAAGAAAGGCGTCCTCGTTCTCCACCTGGTATATCCTTGGCAAGAACAGACGCTAGAGTTAGTTGCCGTCTACCCGGATGAGTTTCCGTACTTTCGTCCAGCTGTATACGCCTCAAACCTCGATCTCAAACGGCACATGAATCCGCTTACCAAAGAGCTTTGTTTGATCGGTGGCAGAACCGAGGAATGGGAGCCAGAGGATACTTTAGCTTCATATTTGGACAAGCGGTTACCGATGGTGTTTGCGGACCAAGGCACGCAAACTGCTCAAGGCTGGGAAGAGCAAGCCGCTCCAGATTCGAGCTTTTTCCAGTATGCGCCTACGTCAAATGTGCTTGTCGATGGCGCATGGAGCGTGAGTGCCAGTGGGGGCAAGCTTGATGTAGCAGTAGAATTCAGACCGATCGCCGGATCCATCGTTCTGAGCGGCATGGTTCTTAAGGTTCACGGTGGCGGCGGTAATACTTCCTTTCAGTGGCATGGCAATCGTCCTAACAGATTCAGTACGCGATTGACGGTGCCCTTTGAGCATATTGGAAGACTGGAGTTTATCCACGATCCAGGCGAGCAGCTGGCCGCTGTCAGCATCCTGCGCCCGCGACTCAGGAAACGCATTTGGATTACTCATGAACGCGTTGGTAAATGTGCTGTCGTTGCAATCACCTTCTCGGAGGAAATTGCGGCTAACCAGTCTGGCTCAGGATGGATGTTTTTCTTGATTCGCAAAAACGCGAATACCGGAAAAGAGACAGTTCAACGTATCCGCAGTTATCGTGCTGGACTAAACGACTTCGGCGCACGGGTTCCTGCGGTTAACACATTACGTGCGAAAAAAATTCTGCTGGTCGGATGTGGCGCGGTGGGCGCGCCGATAGCTATTGATCTTACGCGCTGCGGGGCAAATATGCGGTTGCTCGATTGCGATACTGTGGACCCTGGCCCCACTATCCGGTGGCCCCTAGGACTCCCCAGCTATGGTTTTGGGAAGAGCGACGAACTGATGTTATTTCTTCGTGACAACTACCCGTACGCCAGTGTTGAGCCTTTCAATGTCCGCATCGGAGATACCGCCGAACTTGGCAAATACGAGCAATCAAAGAAGCATCGGAAGAAATTGGCGCAGGCCCTAGCAGGGGCAGACCTGATCGTGGATGCGTCGGCCGAGGTCGGAGTACAACAGTATCTGTCTGCGCAAGCGGCTCACGGGAATATCCCATATATTTTCGCATCTGCTACCCCTGGCGCAGTTGGCGGGATGGTCGGACGCTTTATCCCTGGTGACATGCAAGGCTGCTGGTTTTGCCTACAGCGAGCTATCTACCATGAAGGAGTGATTCCTGAACCAAAGAAAGATATCGACGGACATGTGTTGCCGCCCGGCTGCAACCATCCAACTTTCACCGGCGCGAGTTTCGATCTTACCGAGGTAAGCCTACAAGCTTTACGAATGACGGTGCAGGCGTTCAATGCCAATGTGAAGAGCGCCTTTGTTAGTATGGAATTTGACGGGGCCCTTCAGTTGCCTAGATGGGAGAGTTTTCCGGTTCCCAGATACGATGACTGCCTACATTGTCGTACATAGCTTGGATTTCTGACTCGGCGCTCTGGAATCTCAGGGCAGAGGCTAAGGAAGCCCATCCTTATGAAACGGGCGGATCACTGATCGGCTGGATGAACGGCACCGAATATGTGGTAACAACAATGGTTGGCCCGGGACCGAAAGCTGAACATAGCCGGTATCGATTTCGACCTGATGGTGAATACCGTACGGCAATAATCGAGGATCATTTCAGGAATACTGGCGGACGAGAAACCTATTTAGGTGATTGGCACACCCATCCAGGTCAGGCCGTTCCGGCAATGAGTTGGTTGGATCGCCGTGAGTTGGGGCGAATAGCCAGACATGCTGAAGCTCAAATCAGTGAACCAATTATGGCAATCCTTGGAGGCATAGAACTAGAAAGTGGAGAGAGTCCGTGCCTTTGCGTTTGGAGAGGCACCATCCAGCGAGTGTTGTATTTCCGCTATTTCAAGACCAATAACCTGCTAGTTCGCTCGTATCATATTTCGAAGAATGTTTGAATGCTTGCTGGTTAAGTGATCTGATCCGTATAGCGCCTTGGGCGCGTATGTCTTGTCGCGACCCTGGGTCGGGGGTGGGTTACGCCAGCGCCAACCCCGCCCTATGATACCCCCCCTACCCAACCCCGCCCTTGCCCGCTTCGTCGAACAGCCAGTCGCGGAAGGCTTTGATTTTGGGTTTTTCGGCGCTGCCTTCGGGGGCAACGACGTAGCAGGCGTAGTTGGATTTCATCGCCGGGCCGAAGGGGCGGATCAGGCGGCCGGCTTCCAGGTCGAGGCCGACCAGGGAGGCGCGCACCAGGGCGACGCCCTGGGCGTCGATGGCGGCCTGGATGGCGAGGCTGGAATGGCTGAAGCGCTGGCCGCGCTCCAGGCGCACGCCGCGCACCCCGGTCAGTTTCAGCCAGCGGCGCCAATCGGGCACCTCGGAATGCCCCACGTCATCGTGCAGCAGGGTGTGATGGATCAGGTCGGCGGGGGCGCCCAGGGGATGGAGGCCTTCCAGAAGCCGGGGGCTGCACACCGGGAACACCTCGTCCTCGAACAGCAGGTCGATGCGCAGGCCGGCATAGCGGCCGAGGCCGAAGCGGACCCCCATGTCGAAGTCGTCGCGGGTGAAATCGACGATGGTATCGGAGGCCGCGACCATGACGTCGATGTCCGGCTCGCGGGCGCGGAAGCTGGGCAGGCGCGGCAGCAGCCACTTGGCGGCGAAGGAATTGGCGACCGTAACCTTAAGCGGCCCGGTCTGCTCCTCCAGGCGCAGCTTGCGGGTCGCGGCCTCGACGATGTCGAAGGCCTCGCCCAGGGCCGGCTGATAGGTCTGGCCGGCGTCGGTCAGCATGAGCCGCCGGTTGAAGCGCCGGAACAGGGCGATCCCCAGAACCTCCTCCAGGGCCTTGACCTGATGGCTGATGGCGGCCTGGGTCACGTTCAGTTCCTCGGCCGCCTTGGTGAAGCTGAGGTGGCGTGCGGCGGCCTCGAAGGCGCGCAGGGCTTTCATGGGGGGCAGGCGCCGGGCCATGGGGGACTCTCATTAGATAATCTAATCCGAAACATGAATTATCATCGTTTGAAATTCCAGGCAAGCGGCTTTATCTTTTAACTTAACAAGGGCGATATTGCCCCGTTAATTTTTTATAAACCTTTGGGTAACGCCAGAATCCGGCGCCCAGGGTCGGATAAGGAGATTTGAGATGAACTACGCACCCCAAGCGCCCTACGGCGTCGCCATGGCGACCGCCTTGGCCCAGGGCACGGCGATCGGCGCCCAGGGCGCCAGCGGCTTCGTCACCCGCCTGGTCCGCCTGCCGGTGAGCCTGTTCAAGGTTCTCTATGTCTGGCAGCAGCGGGCGGCCGATCGTCAGCGGCTGCGCCTCCTGGGCGACCGTCTGCTTGACGACATTGGCATGGACCGGGCGTCCATGATCCGCGAGACCGCGCTCCCCTTCTGGCGCGTCTCCTAAGGCACACCGCCTAAGACACGACTCGACTTCGCCGGGCGGGGCTCCCCCCCCGCCAAGGGGCCGCGCCACTTGCCTGTGCGCGGCCCTTTCCTTGTTTAGGGCGTACTGAATATTTGCCGACACGGTAATTCGGACAGGAAAGCCGCTCGTCCCTGAAAACCGTGAAAGCTTGGTGAGGTTGTCACCCCCACCCCAACCCTCCCCCGTCAAAGGGGGAGGGGGTAAGGGGAAGCGCACCGTCTTTTTCCCCCTCCCCCCTTGAGGGGGAGGGCCGGGGTGGGGGGGCGGTGCTGGGAACATGCTCTAAGGCTGGAACTGTTCCTTGACGATGCGTTCTTCCAGGTTGTGTTCGGGGTCGAACAGCAGGTGCAGGGAGATCGCGGCGTCCTCGCGGATTTCGACCCTGGAGACACCGCGGACCTCGGTGAAATCGGCGGTGGCGCTGACCGGGCGCTTGGCGGGGTCCAGCACCTCGACGGTCACCTGGGCGGTGTTGGGAAGCAGGGCGCCGCGCCAGCGCCGGGGCCGGAAGGCGCTGATCGGGGTCAAGGGCAGCAGGGCCGAGCCCATGGGCACGATGGGGCCGTGGGCGGAAAGATTGTAGGCTGTGCTGCCCGCCGGGGTCGATAGCAGCAGGCCGTCGCAGACCAGCTCCTCCAGGCGCACCACGCCGTCGATGCTGATGCGCAGCTTGGCCGCCTGGCGGCTTTGGCGCAGCAGCGAGACTTCGTTGATCGCCAGGGCGGCGACCGGGCCGTTCCCGGCGCCGTGGGCGGTCATGCTAAGCGGATGGAGGGTCACCTTTTCGGCCCGCGCCAGGCGCGCCGGCAAATCGTCCTCGCCGAAAGCATTCATCAGGAAGCCGACGGTGCCCCGGTTCATGCCGTAGATCGGCGCCTCGCGGTGCAGGTAGCGGTGCAGGGTTTCCAGCATGAAACCGTCGCCGCCCAGGGCGACGATGATATCGGCGTCCTCCGCCGCGATCTCGCCGTAGCGGGCGCACAGGCGGGCCTGGGCGGCGCGGGCCTCGTCTGACTCGCTGGCCACGAAAGCGAACTTGGGGCCGGTCACGATCCGGGATCCATGCTATACCCTTGGATGAAGAATGTTGTTTCGGGATCATAGGTATAGAGGAAATTTATCGCATGGGTGGAATTTTCACGCGCCCGGCCCTGGCGGCTTGCCTGGCCCTTGCCCTCGTTTCCGGCCCCGCCGCCGGGGCCGCCGACCGCCATGCCGGTTACTATTATCCGGAGCCTGAAACCCAGGAGGTTTACACCGCCCGCTCGCGAACCCTGCCGGAGGCCAACCGGGCCCTGCGTATCGGTTTCGTGACCGGCACGGCGATCCAGCAGTTCGAGAAAGCCTATCCGCCCCAGGTCGCTATTTTCGCCAAGGGGGCCGAGGCGGAAAAACTCATTATCGTCGCCCTGGTCGATGGCCGTCTGGATACCCTGTTCCGGGCCCGGGCGATCTTCGCCAACATGACCGCGGCGGCGCGCCAACTGCCGGCCTTCGCCCAGATGGGGGTGCAGGATTCCTTCACCTTTTTCGATTTGGCCAAGATGCTGGGCTTTCAGCAGATCACCATCAGCAACGGCCGCGACTTCGCCCACCGGGTGGATATCGAATAGGCGCGGGATTCAGCCCAAGATGACCGGCGGCTGGATGTCGAGCGAGAAGTCGTCGGCGCCCAGCAATTCGTAGATCCGCTTGATCCCGAAGCCGCGTATCTCCGCCTCGCCGCGGTCCTCGATGTGGAAATAGGAACGCAGACGCTCGTACATCTCTTCGCTCATGAGGATGGTCATGGGCCCGGCGTGGGTCTCGAGCCGGGCGGCGAGGTTTATCCCCGGCCCGAAAATATCGTAAACGTATTTTTGAATGCCGATGACCGAGCCGACCACCGGCCCCGGCGCCAATCCGATCCGGCAATTCCAAGCGATTTTATGGTTGGCGTTGCGGCGCTTGAGATAGCGCACGCACATGAGCGCCAGGCGGGCGATCGATTGGGCATGGTCGTTGGAAGGTTCGGGCAGGCCCGAGACCGCGACATAGGCGTCGCCCATGGTCTTGATCCGCTCGCAGCCCTGCTGTTCGGCGATGCGGTCGAAGGCGGTGAAAATGTCGTTCAGTTCGGTAACGATGGTCGCGGGGTCGTGCTCGACCGATAGCTGGGTGAAGCCGACGAAGTCGAGCATCAGGATCGAGGCTTCGTCGAAACGCTGCGGCGTGGTCACGCCGAAGGTCTTGAGCTCCTTGTAAACCGATTCCGGCATGATGTTGAGCAGCAGCTTCTCGGCCCGTTCCTTCTCTTTTTTAAGGGTGCGGTTTTGCTGTTCGACGATCTTGGAATATGAGGCGATCATCGCCTCGAGCTGGCGCAACTTGGTTTCGTTATTCAACTCGATAACCATCCATGAATCGTCGCTCAAATTGGTTCGGGTGGCGATTAAAGATAGCGTGTGTGTACGCCGCTTGACCTTGGCTTCGATTATCGTCCGGTAAGGTTTACCCTCTTCAAGCGATGCGCTCAGCGCCGCTTGGTCAAGTCCAGTTAGCCGCTCGCCGAGTGACTCATCGCTGTTATCGAAAGCGGGCAGCCATTCCAGCACACGGTGGTTGTGGAACATGATCTTCAACCCGGGAAAGGTGGCGATGATCAACCCGACGCCAACCGTTTCCAACAGCAATTCGTTGAAGGCATCGAGCTTCATTGTCATCGCCGGGCGCAGGTTAGTTGGTATTTACGATATAGGGTTGGCGGCTCTTGATGTCGGCCATGATCAATTGCACATCGCCGGTTTCGAAATTGAAATCCTCGAGGGTCTCTTTCAGGATCGCATTCATTTCGTCGAAGGCTTCCTGGGTGATGTCGAGATTGCGGTGGATCTGTTCCAGCACCTGATTGGTATAGTGAGCCGGACCGCCCATAATCTGGGAAATAAATTTGGTCTGATGATCGACGAGCGCCGGCATGTCGATGTGGTCGAAATAGGGGGCCATGGTGTCGGAGTCGAGCATTTTATCGTAGAAGGCCAAAACCAGGCGATGCACGCTGCCGAAGCCGCCATAGCGCTCGAACATCGTCGCCTTCATGATCGTCTACTCCAGGTCGCAAGCGTGGAGCGGTCATTCTAGCAGACTTTGACGTATAGTACGAACGATAGTGTCCGCGCTTCGTCTGTACCGGTTCAGCCGCCGGTGACGCTCATGTGGCGGCCGACCGCCGGGCCCCGGTGGTCGCGGTCGATGATGAAGTCGTGGCCCTTGGGCTTGCGCGCGATGGCCGCGCGCATGGCGTCTTCCAGCAGGCCGTCGTCGTCGCTGGCGCGCAAGGGGGCGCGTAAATCGGCGGCGTCTTCCTGGCCCAGGCACATGTAAAGCGTGCCGGTGCAGGTCAGGCGCACCCGGTTGCAGCTTTCGCAGAAGTTATGGGTCATGGGAGTGATGAAGCCGATGCGCCCGCCGGTTTCGGCCACGCGCACATAGCGCGCCGGTCCGCCGGTTTTGTAGTCGATTTTTTCCAGGCTCCAGGTCTTGTCCAAGCGCTTCTCCAGGACCGAAAGCGGCAGGTACTGATCGACCCGGTCTTCGCCGCCGATGTCGCCCATGGGCATGACCTCGATAAAGGTCAAATCGAAGCCTTCCTCGCCGCACCAGGCGATCATGCGGTCGAACTCGTCGTCGTTGACGCCCTTGAGGGCGACCGTGTTGATCTTGATTTGCAGACCGGCGGCCTTGGCGGCTTCCAGCCCGGCCATGACTTTTTCCAGCTTGCCCCAGCGGGTGATGGCCGCGAACTTGTCCGCGTTCAGGGTATCGAGGGAGACATTGATCCGGCGCATACCCAGGTCCGCCAGATCCTGGGCGAAGCGGTGAAGCTGGCTGCCGTTGGTGGTCAGGGTCAACTCGTCCAGGGCGCCGCTTTCCAGGTGCCGGGAAAGATTGCGGAACAGGCTCATGATGTTACGCCGCACCAGGGGTTCGCCGCCGGTCATGCGCAGCTTGCGCACGCCCTGGCGCACGAAGGCGCCGCACACCCGCTCCAACTCCTCAAGCGAGAGAATGTCCGCCTTGGGCAGAAAGGTCATGTCTTCGGACATGCAATAGACGCAACGGAAATCGCAGCGGTCGGTGACCGACACCCTGAGATAAGAAATCGCCCGGCCGAAGGGATCGATCATCTGCGCCATTGTATGCACCCCTAACGGTCTTTTACCCAGACCGTTTGCTTATGGTGAAGCCTCAGTATAGCGGCCTCACGCGGCCATTCCACCCTTGGTTTTTTACGGGATTAGCGCCTATTGCGCGGCTTGGCATGGATATGGGTCTCGGTTAGCGTTTCCGCCATGACTATAAAGCCTTCAGCCCTCGACCGGCCAGGGGCGCGGCTCGCGGCCTTGGCCGTGTTCCTTGGCGCCGCCCTGGCCCTGGCCTGGTATCACGGCGGCGATTCCGGCCCGCCCGAAGCGGCAGCGGACGATCCGGTGGCCCTGTGCCTGGCCGCGCGGGCCGGGGATATCGATACCATGGTGGCCGAGGGGGTTATCGGGCAGGATCGGGCGGCCTTGTTCAAAAGCCGGGCCGAGGCCTTGTGTATCGCCCAGGAGGGCGGGGGCTAGATGCGGCGTCATCCCGGACTACGATCCGGGATCTTCGCGTGAGACCGGGCTCGCACCTACCCAAAGATCCCGGATCGTAGTCCGGGATGACAGCTTCCTTTGTACTTAAGCTAAGCCAGGTAGCGCCGGGTGAAGTCTTCGGCCGAGGCGGCGAAGTCGCGGCAACCGGCTTCGCTTAACTCCGCCTGGGCGCCATAGCCCCAAAGGGCGCCGACCGTGGCGGCGCCGGCTTCCAGCGCCCCGGTCACGTCGTAGTGACGGTCGCCCAGCATGACGACCTGGGCCGGCTTCAGTTCGGCGGCCTTCAGGGTCTGGCAAATCAAATCGCACTTGCCGCCGTGTTCGTCGAGGCCGGGGCCGGTCACGCCGGCCACTAGGCCGCGTATGCCCAGGATATCCACGACCTGCTCCGCGTAGTGGGCCGGTTTCGAGGTGACGATCCACCCAGGACGGCCCGACTCGCGAAGCACCTCGAGCATGACGCGGACGCCGGGATAGAGCCGGTTCTCGAAGATGCCCGCGCGCTCATAGGCGGCGCGGTAGGCGGCGATCCCCTGTTCGATCTCCGCCTCCGCCATGCCCGGCTTGTGCGCCCTGAGCATGAGAGGCAAGGGCGCGCCGACCTGCCCCATCAAGTCCTCATCGCTCGCCCCGGGCGCGCCGATGGCCTTAAGCGCGGCCCGGTAACACATCACGATCCCCGCCTGGGAGTCGGTCAAGGTGCCGTCGAGATCGAAAAAGAAGGCGCGCATGGGGGGAGGTACTTACAGGGAATCGACCGTGGTGCTTTGGCCCAGGAAGCTAAGAAAAAGAGATTACCACGAAGGCGCGAAGGCACGAAGAAGAGAAGATAGTAATATTTTTTTGCTTCGCGCTTCTTCGTGTCTTCGCGCCTTCGTGGTAAATCCTGTTTTCTTCACCCGCCCCTCATCCTATCCGGCGCACCCCTGTTACGCCTTGGCCGCCGCTTTCGGCTTCGACCCGTTTCACCACCTCGTCCAGGGCTTCGATGGCGGTGAGCATGGCGCCGGCGTTGGCGTGGATGACCTCGGTTTCGTTGAGGGCGATGGCGCAGTGGCCGGGAAAATAGACGATGTCGCCGCGTCGCAAGGGCGTATCCGGCCAGTCCGTGGCGTGGCCCAGGCTGGCGCCCTGGGCGCCGCTGTCGCGGGTGCAGGCGAGTCCGGCGCGGGCCAGGCATAGCTGCACCAGGGCCGAGCAATCCAGGCCCAGGCCCGAGCGCCCGCCCCAGAGGTAGGGCACGCCCAGGAACATATGCGCGGTGGCGGTGAAATCGGGATCGGTTTCGCCGATCGGGCAAAGATGGCTGGAATAGATCCAGCCCGCGCCGCCGCCGGGCAGGGCGGCGGCGCTGAATTTTTCATGCTCTCCGACAACGCGCAGGGGCGATAGGAAGCTAATGGCATCGAGGAGCGGCGCCTTCATATCGGGTTCGGGATAAAGAAAGCTGCGCAGGACCTTCAGGTTATGGCTGGGCGCGCTCTGGGCCGCAGCGCCCAGGGCCGCCGCCTCCATATAACCGACATAGCCGTCGGTGGCGTTCTGGACCCAGGCCCAGCCATGCTCTTGCTCGAAAACATGCACGGTCTCGCCGAACAGGAGCTGGGTATCCAGGGGTGCCGCGGCCTCCGGCCGCCGGCGCAGATCGACGAGCCCGCGCGCCACCAGGGCCGGGCGCCCCTCCACGTAACGGGCGGCCTGGACCCGGCCCTTCAGGGCGCTGGCCGCCAGATCGGGGCGAAAAGCGTTCAAACGCGGGTCGAGATCTGTCGTTAGCTCTGACATGAAGGAAACACCAAGCTTGCCGGAGGTCGCCTTGGTGGGACTCTAGCTGAATCTACCTTCCGGAAGGCTTAATTATCAATATGCTTGGACAGCGCCGACGCGGGCGGAGGCGCGGCTAAAAAATCCCCAGGCTTCCGCCCAGGTACCACTGGTCAATCAGGATTAATACCGCCCCATAGCCGATCGCGGTTGAAAGGGCGAGAAACCCCAAAGCGAGCAGGCCGCGCAATTTCTTATGCAGCCCCAGATCCTGAAATTTACTTGAGGTGGCCGCCGGGCCATTTTCCAGACCCCCGCCTAGCGGGGCAGTCTTGGTAAAGCTTGGTGTCATGGACATCTTCCTGATGTCTCCCTGCTGAGGTTTCGATGGTGAGGCCCTACGCCCCATCCAATCTTTTCCGGCTCTCCGCCTAGGTTCGATGCCCCGAGGACAATCCCCAACCCAGTGCCATTCCTTAACAAAACGATAACACATGAGATGGTGTTTATCTAGTTATAATTTGTTAATATCTTTAGATAACTTGTAATATAATTGTTAATATTAATGAACAATTAGATAAATAAGAATACGTGTCCGAAGCGAGATTCTCTAGGCTCGTAAGTCGGCAATAAAACTTTTCAAATATTCAGATGTAAACAAACACTATCCCGGACAGGCGGATAGACGGTTCTCATGGCCAGTAGAGTGTTCTAGGCCGAGAGCGCGGGCGCCGATCCTTCGGTGTGCATGTCGAGCACGACTTCCTTCACGGTCTCGGCGCCGATCTCGTGCTTTTCCTCTAGAAATCCCAGCAACAGCATCCGGTCGCAAAGCAGGTTGATCTTACGCGGCACGCCGCCGGAGGCCTCGAAGATCATCTGAAACGCTTCGTCGGTGAAGTGCGGATCGTCCTGCCAGCCGACGTGGTGCAGGCGGTGTTCGATGTAGTCCCGCGTCTCCTCGGCGTCCAAGGCTGTCAAGTGATAGGAGGTGATCACGCGCTGGCGCAGTTGCTCGAGACTCTTACGCGCGATCGTGCGGCGGAACTCAGGCTGGCCCAGAAGATATATCTGCAATAGCGAGCGTCCGCCCAGCTGCATGTTCGACAACATGCGCAGTTCTTCCAGGGCGCTGTGCGGCAAATTCTGGGATTCGTCGACGAACAACAGGACGGACTTTCCGGTGCGGCCGCAATCGGTAAGGAAGGCTTCCATGCGCCGTAAAATGGTGGCCTTGTCCGCGCCTTCCTGGGGGATATCGAAGGCGGCGGCGACCATGCGCAAAAGATCGTCCGCGTTCAATTGCGTGGAGATGACTTTCGCGGCAACCAGGTTCTTGCCCACGAAGGTGGACAGGATGTGTTCGACCAGGATGGTTTTGCCGGCGCCGATCTCGCCCGTGATGACAATGAAGCCTTCGCTTTGCGAAATGCCATAGGTGAGATAGGCCAGTGCTTTCTTGTGCGGCTTCGCCTCGAAGAAAAACGCCGGATCGGGGCTAATTTGAAACGGCCGGGCGGTGAGATTGTAGAATTCAGTGTACATCTCGATCGATTCAAAAAAGGCTGCAACGCGGTTTAGTTGGCTTCACGTCCAAGGGCTTCACGTCCAAGGACTTTCCGGCACCAGCGTGCCGCTGACGGCGTAGCCATTGGTGGCTTCTTAGCATAGTGGCGGCGGCATTTTAACAAGCAATTAAATTAATAGTCAAATCAGTGATTTACCCTTGGTATGGGCGATTGATTCTGGCGCTTGCGAGAATTAGGTTTTCCAGGCGCGTCGAAAGACTTGCCGATGACCCGCATCGCTGGCCTGAAAGAGTCGAATTCCAGGTCTTGGCTCCCAGTGCGGCAAGAGTATTCTATCCCGCTTGCAACGGGGTGGAAGAGGGGCATCTGTGATCACCCGGACAATTTTCAAACGCCTGTTGATTTTACCGCCGATCCTGGCGGGCGCGATGCTGATCGCTTGGCAAATCTCCGGCCGGCCGGCGCCGGAACAATCTCAGCCAAGCGAGACCGCGCGCCCGATACGCTTCATCGTGGCCGCCGCCGGGGACTATGTTCCGCGCGCTCTGGGCTACGGCTACGTGAAGCCGGGTAAGGTTTGGGAGGCGGTCGCCGAGGTTGCCGGCAAGATCGTCTACCGGCACCCGGATTTGGAACGCGGCCGCCGGCTAAACGCCGGAACGGTTATACTGCGGATCGATCCGACCGATTACGAACTGGCGGTGACGCGCGCCAAGGCCGGCCTGGAGGGGGTCGCCGCGCGGCTCAATGAGATCGCGGTCCGCGACGCCAATACCACGGCCCTACTGGGCATTCAACGGCGCGCCCTGGCCCTCGCCGAGGCGGACCTGGACCGCAAGAAAAAGCTCATGGCCAAGGGGAACGCGAGCCAAGCGAGCGTGGATCTCTCCGAAAGCACCCTCCTGGCGCGACGCCAGGGGGTTCAGGATCTTCAAAATCTCTTGGCCCTGAACCCGGCTGAACGGCGGGTTCTGGAAGCCGACCGGGCGCTTAAGGAGGTGGAGTTGGCGCAGGCCAAGCTCGACCTCGCGCGGACCGCGATTCACCTGCCCTTCGATGCCCGCATAGCGGAGGTCACGACTGAGGAAACACAGTTCGCCGCCGTCAATCAGACACTTGTCTTGGCCGATTCGGTGGACGTCGCGGAAATTTCGGCGCAGATGGCCTTCGACCACGTCCGGTCCCTGGTGCCGCCGGGCCAAGAATTGGGGGCCTTGAATGCGCCGGGCCTGTCGGGCCTGCCCCGGCACTGGGGTTTGAGCGCCTCGGTGCGGCTGCGGACCGGCGGCTTGAGCGCGGCCTGGGAAGCGCGTTTCGAGCGGGTCAGCGATGCGGTCGAGACCCAGACCCGCACCATCGGTTTCATTGTCGCGGTTGACGATCCCTACCGGAAAATTATTCCCGGCATCCGGCCGCCTTTAATAAAGAACATGTTCGTGGAAGTCGAGCTGCGTACCCCGGCGCGCCCCGGCACCATCGTGGCGCCGCGGGCGGCGCTGCATGACGGGCCACAGGGCGGGCCGGCGGTTTACCTGGCCACGGCCGATAACCGCCTGGAGATTCGCCCGGTCGCGACCGGCGCGGCCCAGAGCGATTTCATCGTGGTTCGCGAGGGGCTGGCGCCGGGCGACCGGCTGATCGTCTCCGATCTGGCGCCGGCTATCCAAGGCATGTTGCTGGCGCCGCGACGCGACGACACCCTGGCCACGCGTCTAAGGGATCAAGCGGCGGGAAAGACCAGCTTGCGATGATCCGCTTTTTCGCCGGGCATCCGACCGCCGCCAACTTGCTGATGCTACTCCTGCTGATTTTGGGCGCGGTTTCCCTGCCCGCCCTCAAGCGCGAGACCTTTCCCGATTTCGCCGCCAATGAGTTGCAAGCGCGGGTGATCTATCCCGGGGCCAGCGCGGAAGATGTCGAAGAGGCAATCTGTCAGCGTATCGAAGACGCGCTTGAGGGCATCGCCGATATGAAAGAGCTTCGTTGCGAAGCGCGTGAGGGACTGGGTTCGGCGACCATCGAGATGATCGAAGGCGGCAACCTGGAGCGCTTCATCGCCGAGGCCAAAACCGAGATCGACGCCATAGACGATTTTCCCGATCTGGCCGAAGCGCCGACGGTGCGCGAACTCAACCGGACCGACAAAGTAATTTCGATCGCCGTGAGCGGGCCTATGTCGGAATCGGACCTCAAGATTTATGCCGAGAACCTGAAAACCCGCCTGACCGCCGTGGACGGCGTTTCCTTGGTCGAGATTCAGGGTTTTTCGGAACGCCAAATCCGTATTGCCTTGGATACCACGGCCTTGCGGAAATTGGGCATGAGCGTTTCCGGCGTGGCCGAGATCGTCGAGCGGCAAAACGTCGATCGCCCAGCGGGAACCATTGAAACCGGCGAGCGCGATGTGACCGTCCGCTTTGCTGACGAGCGCCGCGACCCGCGTGCCTATGGCAGCCTGGTGGTGCGCGGCGGTGAGGCCGGCGCCGAGGTCCGCCTTGGGCAGATCGCGGTCATCACCGATCGCTTCGAATTGGACGAGGAGCGCTTTTACCGCGATGGCGTGCGCGCGGTGCTTCTACAGGTCAACAAGACCAAGGCGCAGGATACGCTGACGGTCAAGCAGGCGGTGGAAACCTTTGTCGCGCAAGAGCGCCGGCGCGCGCCGCCTTCCGTGGTTCTGGCCCTGACCCGCGATACGGCCTCGGTGGTCGAGGACCGCTTGCGGATGCTGGGCAAGAACGCTTGGCAAGGATTGCTCCTGGTGTTTCTGACCATGTGGTTGTTCTTCTCTTTCCGGACCTCGTTCTGGGTCGCCATGGGCCTGCCGGTATCCTTCATGGGGACGATCTTCGTGATGACCCTGTTCGGCTTGTCCATAAACATGCTGACCATGGTGGCCTTGCTGATCGCCATCGGCGTGATCATGGACGATGCGATCGTTATCGCGGAGAACATCGTCAACCGGTTACGGGACGGGCGCCCGCCACTCGGCGCGGCGGTCGAGGGAACCGGCCAGGTCGCCGCCGGCGTGCTGTCGTCTTTCGCCACCACGGTCTGCGTGTTCCTGCCTCTGTCCTTCATCGAAGGCGATATCGGCAAGGTTCTGCGGGTCGTGCCGATCGTCATGATTATTACCTTAATGGTCAGCCTGATCGAAGCTTTCCTGATATTGCCGCATCATATGCTGCATGCCACCGCCAAGACGCGGGGGGGCCGGTTTCGCGAAAGCTTTGACGCCGGCTTCGAGCGCTTCAGGGAAGCCGGCCTAGGGCGGTTGATCGATCTCGCCGTGCGCTGGCGCTATCTCACCGTCGGTCTGGTCATATTCAGCTTTCTTGCCGCCTTGGGTATCGCCGCCGGCGGGCACCTGAAGTTCCGCGCCTTCCCTGATCTTGACGGCGACGTGATCGAAGCGCGCCTGCTATTGCCCCAGGGGACGCCCTTGGCCCGCACCCGCGAAGTCGTGGCCCGGATCGTGGGCGCGCTCGAACGGGTCGACGAGGCGCTGTCCGCGGACCTGCCCGAAGGGGCGCGCTTGGTGCGCAGCACCCTGGTCCAATACAACCTCAATGCCGACGCCTTCGAATCGGGTCCGCATGTCGCGACCGTGACCGCGGATTTACTGCCCGGACCGGCGCGGAATTTACGCATCGACGATATCCTGAATGCCTGGCGCGCGGAGGCCGGAACCATCCCCGATGTTGTCTCGCTGGCCTTCAAGGAGCCGCAATTCGGCCCCAGCGGCGTGCCCATCGATGTGCGCTTGCAAGGCAGTGACCTGGGGGTGCTAAAGGCGGCGGCGGCCGAAGTCGGAGACTGGCTTGGCCGTTATGCCGGTGTGCTCGATATCAGTGACGATCTGCGCCCCGGCAAGCCGGAACTGCGCTTGAAACTGCGCGAAGGCGCCACCGCCCTCGGGCTGGATGCTGCGGCAGTCGCGGGACAGCTTCGCGCCGCCTTTCACGGTACGACGGCGTCCGAGATTCAGGTTGGCGCGGAGAGTTTCGAGATCGATGTTCAATTGGCGCCGGGCGATCAAGACAGCCTGGGCGATCTGGAATATTTCGCGGTGACCTTGCCGGGTGGCGCGCAGGTGCCGCTCTCCGCGGTGGTGACCCTTGAAGCCGGCCAGGGTTTCGCCCGGATCGTTCGGATCGACGGCCGCCGGACGGTCAGCGTGCGCGGTGACATCGATACCCAAAGCGGGAATCTGAACGAGATCCTGGCCGACACCCGCGCCCGTTTCCTGCCCGGTTTCGCCGCCCGCTATCCTGGGGTCGTAGTGTCGCTCGAAGGCGAGACGGCGGAACAGAGCGCGACACAAGCCTCGATGATACGCGGTTTCCTTCTCGGGCTGGTGGGGGTCTTTGTCCTGCTCAGCTTCCAATTCCGGGATTATGTCGAACCGCTTATCGTGATGCTGGCGATTCCGCTCGCCCTGATCGGCGTCATCGGGGGGCACCTGCTCCTTGGCCTCGATTTTTCCATGCCGAGCATGCTGGGCTATGCATCTCTGGCCGGAATCGTCGTGAACGATTCGATCCTTCTGGTGACCTTCGTGAAGTTCCGGGCGGGTCAGGGCATGGCGGTCCATGACGCGGCGCGCCAAGCCGGCCGCGACCGCTTCCGGCCGGTTCTCCTGACCTCGCTTACGACCATCGCCGGCTTGGCGCCCCTGCTTTTCGAGCAAAGCCTTCAGGCGCAAATATTGGTGCCGCTGGTCGCATCGCTGGCCTTTGGGCTTTTGGCCTCGACGGTGCTGATCCTGATCGTGATTCCGGCGTTGTATGCCATCTTGCACGATTTTGGTTTATCGACGCTCGCGCGCCAGGACAGTGAGGCAGTGGCGATCCCGGCGCCCGGCGGTGGCTTGGCGCGATAAAAAAACGCCCCGGACAAGCCGGGGCGCGGTGTCTAAATCTCCACGGGCATCAACGAAGCAGGCCGTAAGGATCCTTTTCCATCGTCGGTTCCGGCTCCGGCGCCGGTGCGGTTTCGATCTCCGGCGGCGTGGGAAGCGTGATCCCGGCGCGTTCGGCGGCCCGGCGCGCCTTGACGATCGCCGCGTTGAGATCGCCCTGACTGCACAGGCCCAGCAGCACCGGATCCCGGGGGCGGATGTTTTGGGAATTCCAGTGGCTGCGGTCGCGCACGTTCTGGATCGTGTTCTTGGTCGTGCCGATCAGTTTGGCGATCTGCGAATCTTTCAATTCCGGATGATGACGCGCCAGCCAAGCGATGCCATCGGGCTTATCCTGGCGCTTGGCGACGGGGGTATAGCGCGGCCCCCCGGTGCGTTTCTTCGGCGGCGGCAGTTCCCGCTTGGCCGCCTTTAGGCTGGCCTTGGGGTCTTTCTGGCAGCGTTCGATCTCTTCCTGGGTCAATTGAGAGTTGCTGGTTGGATCGATGCCCTGAATGCCGATCGCCACCTCCTCATCGGCGATACCCTGAACCTCAAGCGCATGCAGGCCGCAAAAGTCGGCGATCTGACTGAAACTCAAGGTCGTATTATCGACCAGCCAGACGGCGGTCGCCTTGGGCATTAGGGGTTGAACCATAAGTCCTCCTTCCGTGCGCCGGGTGGTCAAACACCGGCGCCGCGCCGCTTTCAATCCTGGGACGCGATATCAGGGATGCCGTTGGATACCCCGAATATGGGCAGGGGCCAAGCCGAAAAAGGCCGGTTTCGAACCAGGGCGGTTTTCACCAAGTAAAGTGTTCGCGTGGGTTCATCGCTCGCGCTACAATTACTTATGGTTGTTTATTGCTAAAATTATCTACTTCCAGAGGAATTTTCGCTATTCCGGCCTCCTGAAACGCTCTCGTATCCAACTTCAGCGGGGCTAACCCGCTTCCACCGTCAGGACGATCTTGCCGATGTGGCCGCTGGATTCCATCAGGCGGTGGGCCGCGGCCGCTTGGGCCAGGGGGAAAGTCTCGTGGATCACGGGTTTGATCGTGCCGGTCTCGATCGAGGGCCAAATATTTTCGCGTAAGTTCTCCGCTATCGCGCTCTTGAAGGCGACATCGCGCGCCCGCAGGGTCGAGCCGGTGACGGTCAGGCGCTTTAACATGATGGGCAGGAAATCCACCTCGGCCTTGACGCCGCCCAGGAAGGCGATGAAGCAGAGCCGCCCATCCGGTGCCAGGGCCTTGAGATTGCGTTGAATGTAATCGCCGCCGACCATGTCCAGGATCACGTCCACGCCCGCGCCGGTCGCTTCCTTCACGATGGCGGCGAAGTCTTCCTGACGGTAGTCGATGGCGCGCTCGGCGCCCAGTTCCTCGCACGCCCGGCACTTTTCAGCCGTGCCGGCGGTCGCGAAAACCCGCGCGCCCATGGCCTTGGCAACTTGAATGGCGGTCGTGCCGATGCCCGAGGATCCGCCGTGGACCAGAAAGCTCTCGCCGGCTTGCAAGCGCCCGCGGTCGAAGACGTTGCTCCAGACCGTGAAGAAGGTCTCGGGCAGCGCGGCGGCCTCGGTCAGACTCAGTCCCTTGGGGATAGCTAGGCATTGGGCCGCCGGGGCCGCGCAGTACTCGGCGTAGCCGCCGCCGGTCACCAGGGCCGTGACCTCGCCGCCCAGTTTCAAATCGCCGGGGTTTTCGCCCAGGGCCACGATCCGCCCGGCGATTTCCAGCCCCGGTATGTCCGAGGCGCCGGGCGGCGGCGGATAACCGCCCAGGCGTTGCAGCACGTCGGGCCGGTTAACCCCGGCGGCCGCGACTTCGATCAGAACCTCGCCCGCGCCGGGCTTGGGCAGCGGACGGTTCGCCGTAACCAGGACCTCGGGTCCGCCCGGCGCCTTGATCTCGATCGCGGTCATGGTCTCTGGCAAGGTGCCGGTCATGCGCTGTCTCCCAATCTTGGATACGATCGGCTAGTATGACCCGGCGGGACCTGTAAGACACGGGGGATAAGAGGCGCGCCATGGAATTGGAAGATCTGGAACCGCGTAAAAAAGCGGCCAAGCCCAAGGATTTGGACGCCATGGGGGTCGAGGAACTGGATGCCTATCTGGTGGCGCTGGAAGCCGAGGCCGCGCGGGTCAGGGCCAAGATCGAAGGCAAGAAGTCCTACCTCACCGGTGCCGAGTCGTTTTTTAAAAGCTAACAGGCTGCTGAGTTATTTGGGAATTGCAGCGCCAATCCTTCGACAGGCTCAGGATGAGGACCAAGTTATCGATACGCCTCATCCTGAGCCTGCCGAAGGACGCGCCCGCCAGTAGAGCAGCCAGCCGAGAGGGCCGAGCAGCAGAACCAGAACCAGCCAGCCGATCCGGGGCCCCAGGGGACAGCGCGATCCCGGCGGCGGGGTCCAGGGACCGCCGCGCGCCGAGAAGGCGACGTGGCAGAGGGGCAGAACGAAGCCCAGAATTAAAATCAGCCAAGCGGCATATTGAGCGGACATGACCGCCATCATAGTCTAGGAACGGGGACGCCCGAAATTTTATCTCGCGAAGGAATGGTATCATGTTGAAGGGTAAGACGGCGCTGGTGACCGGCTCGACCAGCGGCATAGGTTTGGGCATGGCCCGCGCCTTGGCGGGCGAGGGCGCCAATCTGATTTTGAACGGTCTTGGCGAGGCCGGGGAGATCGAGGCGATCCGCGCCGCCATGGCCAAGGACCACGGGGTCGAGGTTCTCTATTCCGGCGCCGATATGGCCAAGCCGGATGAGATCGCGGCCATGATCGCGGAGGCCGAGGCGCGCTTCGGCGCCGTCGATATCCTGGTCAACAACGCCGGCATCCAACACACCGCGGTCATCGAGGACTTCCCGCTCGATAAGTGGGATGCCGTCATCGCCATCAACCTGTCGGCCGCCTTTCATGCCACCCGCGCGGCCCTGCCCAAGATGCGTGCCCGCGGTTGGGGCCGGATAATCAACACCGCTTCGGCCAACGGCCTGATCGCCCAGGTTGAAAAGGCCGCCTATGTGGCGGCCAAGCACGGCATTGTCGGCTTGACCAAGGTGACCGCCCTGGAAACCGCCGGCAGCGGCATCACCTGCAATGCCATCTGCCCCGGTTGGGTGCTGACCCCCCTGGCGCAATGGCAAATTGAGGACCGCATGGCCCGCCTCGGCCTCGATGAGGCCGGGGCCATTGCCAACATGCTGGAAAAGCAGCCCAGCAAGCAATTCGTGACCGTGGAGCAAATCGGCGGTTTGACCTGCTTCCTGTGCTCTGACGCGGCGGCGCAGATGACCGGAGTCCCGATTCCCATCGACGGCGGCTACCTGGCGCAGTAGAGCCTGGGCGTGGAAGCCTGTGAACTGTTTGTGGGTGGAAAATTAACAAACGCAACAATCTTTCGTTTTTTGTTAACTATTTCTTAGGAGTCTATGCTTAAATTGTCCCATAGGCGATCTTCGGGGCCCGCCCTGGGTCTCAGGTCGTTGAACGGATTAGGTTCCGTTCCTTGTAATGCCTCCCTGTTAACTTGCCGCCGGTTCGTCCGGCGGCATTTTTCTGGGCGCCTATTACCCCCACTTCTAGTGTTTGGCCGGCTTGACACCTACCAAGGGTTGTAGCTGCCTTGGAGACTTTAATGCCAAGGCGTTGTTAACTATTCCCTTCTTGACTGCGGACGCGACCCCGCTTAGTGTCTCGATCCGGCAAGTTGACAGGCTGAGGCGTTATAAAAAATTTGAGGGGCCGCGACCCGGCAAGGGGTCCGCGGCCCCCAATTTTTTTGGACCGCCGCACTGGGGTAGCGCACTCATGGCCGATCCCAAGTTCTTCAAGTTCGATACCCTGGCCCTGCACGCGGGGCAGCAACCCGATTCGGAAACCGGCGCGCGCGCGGTGCCGATCTATCAGACCACCTCCTATGTCTTTCGCGACAGCGAGCACGCGGCCTCTCTGTTCAATCTGGAGCGCGCCGGGCACATCTATAGCCGTATCTCCAATCCGACCGTGGCGGTCTTGGAGGAGCGAATCGCGGCCCTGGACCACGGCGTCGGCGCGGTCGCCACCGCCTCGGGCCACGCGGCCCTGCACCTGGCGGTGGCCACCTTGATGGGGCAGGGCGGGCACATCGTCTCCTCGGCCTCCTTGTATGGCGGCAGCGTTAATCTCTTCGCCCTGACCCTGCCACGCTTCGGGATCGAGACCTCTTTCGTGAAGCCGCGCGATCTGGACGGTTTCCGGGCTGCGATCCGGCCCGAGACCCGCCTGGTTTACGCCGAGACCCTGGGCAACCCCGGTCTGGAGGTGATGGATATCCCGGCCCTGGCGGAAATCGCCCACGAGGCCGGCCTACCGCTCATGGTCGATAGCACCTTCACCACCCCCTACTTGTGTAAGCCGGTCGAGCAAGGCGCCGATATCGTCCTGCACTCGGCCACCAAGTGGCTGGGCGGTCACGGCCTGGCCCTGGGCGGCATCCTGGTCGACGGCGGGCGTTTCGATTGGGAAAAGAGCGGCAAGTTCCCGACCCTGAGCGCGCCCTACGCCGGCTATCACGGCATGAATTTCGCCGAGGAGTTCGGTCCCCAGGCTTTCTCCATGCGCGCCCGCATGGAGGGACTGCGCGATTTCGGCGCCTGCATGAGCCCGCAAAACGCCTTCTACATCCTGCAAGGGGTTGAGACCCTGCCCCTGCGTATGGACCGGCACATGAGCAACACGGCCAAGGTTTTGGAATTCCTGGAATCCAACGACGCCGTTGCCTGGGTCTTGCATCCTTCCTTGCCGGGCCATCCCGACCATGATCTGGCGCGGCGCCTTCTGCCCAAGGGCGCGGGCTCCATCGTCAGCTTCGGGCTCAAGGGCGGCCGGGCGGCCGGCGCGGGCTTTATCGAGGCTTGTCGGCTTGCTTCCCACCTGGCCAATGTCGGCGATGCCAAGACCCTGGTCCTGCACCCCGCCAGCACCACCCACCAGCAGATGACCGCCGAGCAACTCGCCGCCGCCGGCGTGGGCGAGGACATGGTGCGCCTCTCGGTCGGCATCGAGGATCCGGACGACATCCTGGCCGACCTGCGCCAAGCCATCCGCGCCTCGCAGAAGGTTTGAACCGTCGTGACGCGCGGCAAGAAAGGCCCCCCGACCCTAACCCTCCCCCTCGGGAGGGCAATCGCCTATGGAAATATCTCTAGCGGCACGAGGCTTGGATTGGCGCGGTGCGTCCTTCGACAGGCTCAGGATGAGGATATTTCTTTCCGCCATGCACGATAATCCTCATCCTGAGCCTGTCGATCTTCCTCATCCTGAGCCTGTCGATCTTCCTCATCCTGAGCCTGTCGATCTTCCTCATCCTGAGCCTGTCGAAGGACGCACAGGTGATTTTGCCAGTGACTCGGCCCTAGCCGAAATCTTCCAGCCATGATGTTCAGCGTCGATGGCAGCGAGGTTTTCGCCGCGACCGGGGGGCGGCCTTTCGATCCTAATTTGCCTGCCGTCGTTTTCATTCATGGGGCGGGCATGGATCATACGGTTTGGGCCCTTCAAACCCGCTATTTCGCCCATCACGGGCGCACGGTTTTGGCGCTCGATCTGCCGGACCATGGCCGCTCCGGCGGACCGCCTTTATCGAGCATAGAGGACATGGCCGCCTGGACCGGGCGTTTCCTGGGCGCCGCCGGCTTGCGGGAGGCAGCCCTGGCCGGGCATTCCATGGGCGCGCTGGTGGCGCTGGACGCCGCCGCGCGGCTTGAGGGGCGGGTGCGGGCCCTGGCCCTGCTCGGCGCCGCGCCGCGTATGGCGGTGCATCCCGACCTGCTCGCCGCCGCGAAAGAAAACCAACACCTGGCGGTCGAGCTGGTCACCTCCTGGGGCCATGGCCGGGCCGGGCACCTGGGCGGCAACCGGGCGCCGGGATTGTGGCTCATGGGCGGGGCGGAGCGGGTGCTGGAGCGCGCCGCGCCGGGGGTGCTCCATAACGGCCTGGCCGCCTGCGACGCCTACACCGGGGCGCTGGAGACGGCCGCCAAGCTATCTTGCCCGTGTCGCGTGATTTCCGGGGAGGCCGATCTCATGACCCCGGCCAAGGCCGGGGCCAAGCTGGCGGCGGCGATCCCGGGCGCCGAGACGATACGTATCGCGGGCTGCGGGCACATGACCATGCTGGAAAAACCCGACGAGACCCTGGATGCCCTAAAGGAAGTTCTATGAGCCCCGAAAGCCCCAAGACCGGCCGCGCCGATTTCCCTCATTTTCTGACCATCCCGACCCGCTGGATGGACAACGACATCTACGGCCACGTCAACAACGTGATCTATTATTCCTACTTCGATACGGTCATCGCCGATTACCTGATTCACGCCGGGGGCCTGGACATTCACAACGCGGCGGTGATCGGGGTGTGCGCCGAATCGTCGTGCCGCTACCGCGCCGCCTTCGCCTTTCCCGAAGTTATCGAGGCGGGTTTACGTGTCGGCCATCTGGGCCGGCGCAGCGCCCGTTACGAAATCGGATTGTTCCAAGCCGGCGCGCCCGAAGCCGCCGCAGACGGACATTTCGTCCATGTGTTTGTGGAGCGCGCGGCCATGAAGGCGGTGCCGATTCCCGAAGGCATACGCGCGGCGCTGGCGAAGATAAGCTAGCCGAAGTGTTCGGCCAGGGTCTTTTGCACGCCGGGGCGCTCCTTCATACGATCTTGATGAGCCAGTATTTTTGGAAAGCTGGCCGGGTCGAGGCCGTCGGAGTCCATCCATGTGGCCACGGTGAAGAGGTAGGGATCGCAAATACTGTAAGCCTCGCCCATGACCCAGGGGCCTTGGAAGAAGCCGTTCTCGATCATCTCGAAACACGCGCCCACGGCCTCGGGCACCTTGCGTTTCATGTCCGCGATGGCAAGCGGATCGTCGGCCCAGCGGTGGCCGCGCATTCGGTGGGCATGGGCGACATGCAGGGTCGCGCAGAGGTAGCAGTTGAATTCCTGAATGCGCGCTAAGGCGAAGGGATCGTCCAGGGGCGCGAGCCCGGCCTCGGGAAAACTCTGTGCGATATAGGCCAGGACCGCCGGCGTTTCGGTGATGATTCCCCGCTCGGTCACCAGGGTCGGCACTCGGCCCTTGGGATTGATGGCCAGGTAGTCCGCTTCGAGCTGTTCCTTCTTGGAAAAATCGAGCCGCACGGCCTCGTACTCCGCCCCGGCCTCCACCAAGGCGATGTGGGTCGCGAGTGCGATTGTGCCGGGCGCGTAATATAGCTTGAGCATGTCGGTGCCTCCCATGTTTCGTCATCGGATAGCACCGCCGCCCAAGGCGCGCAACGATCCGCCGCCGACGGGCGTTTTGTCCATGTCTTTGTTCGCCGCGCGACCATGAAGACGGTGTTTACCCCGAAGGCATCCACGCGGTGTTGGAGCGGTTGATTCGGTATCGAAGGATTTCAGAGTCTGACCGGGAACATTGGCCTGGCTTGATAGCTTGGGATACCTATATTGAAAATGGACGATTTTGAATGCCTACAGTGAAATTTGGAGCAGACTGAGTGGCTAAGAAATGAGTGAGGTTAGTTGCTTATCTGCCGTTGGCAGCCTTATTTCTGGCGTATCAACGCTTGCAATAGCAGTAGCAGCCTGGGTTGGTTTAAGCTCTTGGAAGAAACAAGAAAGAGCCAAAATAAAGTCGAAATTCTTAGATGAAATTGCAGATGCAGCTTTTGATTACATGAATGAAATTAGTCCACTGGTGTCTCTTTTAACATTTTTTGAGATAGGTATTCAGTCATATTCAGAATCGGCAGCTCTTTTAGGTAGCAAAGAATGGTATGCGGGAATCCAGAAATTCGTAGAAGTTCAAGGGAAAGATAATTCGAAAAAAATGAATGAGTATCTCGATAAAGTAAAACTTCCAAAAACCCGCATGAAATCATTGTCCATCAAGGGTCAAGTGTTGGGTTTTGATGGGTACGGAGAATGCCTAGATGCCTGTGATAGGCTTGCATTATCTAGCGATCAGATTGAGGCTTACGCGACCATGTTAGGGAGTCCGCACTGGAATTACGACAACGATATAATTAAGGCGACCGTGACCAATACTCTAGAGAATGTCACTTCAGCAAAAATTCAGAAGGACCTATATGATAATCATACGAGGTTGTTAAAATTTTTAAAAAAACAATACAGGGGGATTTTTTAAAATAGTTTTTTTTTTTCGAAAGCACGGTTTATTCTCTAGAAACTGCATTCATAGTTATGAACTTGAATGTTAAAATCTTTGGGGCATAGTTCTAGCTGGCCCGGTATCACTTGCTGATCTCGTAATTTTAAATCCGCCGAGCCCCCCTTTGATTTTTTCTATCCAAAGGCATCGCCGTCCAAGTCACACAACGGCCGCCGCTTACACCTATTCCAAAACGCAAACCGGCCGGATGGTTGCCCACCCGGCCGGTGCTAGTGAGAGAGGTCGTGAGGTTAGGCGTTAGGCCGCCTTGCCTTCGAGGATCTCGCGTTTGGCCGGTTCTGCCGCATCGATCTTGATGCTGCGCGGCTTCATGGCCTCGGGGATTTCGCGCACCAGGTCGATATAGAGCTGGCCGTTTTCCAGCTTCGCGCCGGTCACCTTGATGTGGTCGGCCAGGTCGAAACGCCGCTCGAAGCCCCGGGTCGCGATGCCGCGATGCAGGTACTTGACGCCGTCTTCCGTCTTGTTCTTTTTGCCGGCGATCGTGAGGCTGTTCTCCTTGACCGAGATGTCGAGCTCGTCCTCGGCGAAGCCCGCGACAGCCATGACGATACGGTAGTCGTCGCCGCCGGTCTTCTCGATGTTATAAGGGGGGTAAGACAGCGCGCCTTCATCGGTCCTGGACGCGGAATCGAGCAGGTTCATCATCCGGTCGAAGCCGACCGTGGCACGCAGTAGGGGAGTCAGATCGTTGCTACGCATAGCCATATCCTCTCATGAGCAACATGGTTAACGGCAGGGCTCACCACCATGGTCGAACCCGTCTATGCCCGCCGCCGTTCGGGACCCAAAACTTAAGGCATCCCCGGCGGCACCTTGAATATGGTAAGCTTTTAGCGGCCTTCAAGATGGCCTGGAACCAACTAAATATTAAGCGGCTGCGTTTAGGCTAAACCGAGAGACCGTGCGGGCCCCGATTCATACTGGCCGAAGGTAGATGTGACCGAGTCCACGAACCCCAGCGTCGCGTACTTCGACAATACCTTTGAGGAGGCGCTCGCGCTCGCCCGCGAAACGCGCAACTACGTCGTCTATCAAGACGCCGTGGAGGCGGCCAAGCTGGACCCGGCGGAGCGCCTGGTGGCGTCATGCGAATCCATGCGCGTCACCGCCCGGCTCGGGCAAATCATCGCTTGGCTGCTGGTGCAAAAGGCGGTTCATGCGGGGGAGTTGAGCCGCGATGCGGCGGCCGGAGAGCCTTACCGCCTGGCCGGCCGCAAGGTTTGCGCCGTCAATGAACTGATCGCCGACGAGAAGATTCCTCTACGCCTGGCGGAGCTTCTGGAGCGCAGCCACAGCCTCTACACCCGCATCGAACGCCTGGACGCCATGCTGGGCGATCCGGTGCTGCATTAGCGCCTTCGCCATCATCTTCAGTCACCCTTGGGCTTGACCCGAGGGCGCCAAATTGGCGGAAACAATTGCCACCATCCCAACGGCGTCATACGCGGACTTGATCCGCGTATCCATGTTTGTGGTCGCATGAACTTACAAATAGCTGCGCCTATCCGCATCGACACGCTCAACAAGGCTTATATTTCAGAGACCGGCGACGGTGTCGAATCTAGGCGTAGTTTCGCGCCTGCCGGGGCCATGGATACGCGGATCAAGTCCGCGTATGACGCTGTGGGTGTGGGGGCCGGAGGTAAGATCTGGATGACACCGGGACATGGAAAAGGGCACCCGCCGCGCGGATGCCCTGGGGGCGCTACGGGGGAGGCCCGGCGCTTATTCCTTCACGCCCAGGCCCGCGAAGCGCTTGTTGAACTTCGCGACCTGACCGGCGGAATCGACCAGGCGGTGTTCGCCGGTCCAGGCCGGATGGGTCTTGGGGTCGATGTCCAGACGCATGGAAGCGCCCGCCTTGCCGTAGGTGGAGCGGGTTTTGTATTCCGACCCGTCGGTCATCACCACGGTAATCTCGTGGTAGTCGGGATGGATGTCTTTCTTCATGGTCTGGAACCTCCTGGAAGGGCGGTTCTATAGCCGAAGCGGCGGGCCGGGGCAAGGGGTGGCGGCGCCGCGCCGGTCCGGTTGTGAGCCTCCCGCGATTGGGCTAGGGATAGCCCCATGACCAGGACTAAAAACACCCGGCGACCCTAATGGCCAGGGGCCGGAACAAGACGGCGCCGGATACCGGCGGCGAGCGGCCGGGCAGCCGCGATCTGGGCCAGTTGCGCCGGATTTGGGGCTTCGTACGGCCCTACCGGCGCCAAGTGGCGGCGGCGGGGGTTGCCCTGACGGTCGCGGCGGCCACGGTTCTGGCCATGGGCATGGGCCTGCGGCGCCTGGTGGACGATGGTTTTTCCAGCGGCAACGCGGACCTGCTGGACCAGGCGGTTCTGATCCTCTTCGGCGTGATCGTGGTGCTCGCCGCTTCCAGCTACGCGCGCTTTTACCTGGTTTCCTGGTTGGGGGAGCGGATCGTGGCCGACATCCGCCGCGCGGTTTATGCCCGGGTCATCGCCCTCTCCCCGGCCTATTTCGAAGTCACCCGGACCGGCGAGATATTGTCGCGCCTGACCGCGGATACCAGCATCCTGCAACTGGTCATCGGCACCTCGGCCTCCTTCGCCCTGCGCAATATTCTTTTGTTAATAGGCGGCCTGGTGCTCCTGGTCGTGACCAGCGCCAAGCTTACCGGGCTTGTGGTTCTGGTCGTGCCTTTGGTTCTGGTGCCGATCCTGGTGTTCGGGCGCAAGGTGCGTAGCCTTAGTCGGGACAGCCAGGACCGGGTCGCCGATATCGGCGCCTATGCCGAGGAATCCCTGGGCGCGATCCGCACGGTCCAGGCCTTCGGCCATGAGGGCATAGACCGCGCGCGTTTCGGCGCGCGGACGGAAACCGCCTTCGCCACGGCGGTGCGCCGGATTCGCGCCCGCGCTTGGCTGACCTCCATTGTGATCGTCATGGTCTTCGGGGCGGTCGCAGTCATTTTGTGGATCGGCGGTCACGACGTCTTGAGCGGGCGGATCAGCGCCGGGGAGCTGTCGGCCTTCGTGTTCTATGCCGTGGTCGTGGCCAGCGCCGCCGGGGCCATCAGCGAGGTGATCGGCGATTTGCAGCGCGCCGCCGGGGCCACGGAACGGCTCATGGAACTGCTGGCGACCGAGAGCGAAATCGCGCCCCCGGCCGAGCCCGTTGCCCTGCCCGAACCGGCGCGCGGCGCACTCGCGTTTCAAGGGGTCGGCTTCCGTTATCCGGCCCGGCCCGAGGTGTCGGCCTTGGACGATCTTAGTTTCAGCGCCGCGCCGGGCGAGAAGATCGCCATTGTCGGCCCCTCGGGCGCCGGCAAGACCACCGTCTTTCAGCTTCTGCTGCGCTTCTACGACCCGCAAGGCGGACAGGTTCTGCTCGACGGGGTGGACTTGCGCGAGGCCGATCCGGTTCAAGCCCGCGCCCGCATCGCCCTGGTGCCCCAGGAGCCGGTTATATTTTCCGCCAATGCCTGGGAAAACATCCGCTACGGCCGCCCAGAGGCCAGCGACGAGGAGGTCCGCGAGGCCGCCCGCGCGGCGGCGGCCCTGGAGTTTCTCGAGGAGTTGCCCGAGGGCCTGAGCACCTTTCTGGGCGAAAAGGGGGTGCGCCTATCCGGCGGCCAGCGTCAGCGCCTGGCCATCGCCCGGGCGATCCTGCGCGACCCCGCCGTGCTGCTGCTGGACGAGGCGACCAGCGCCCTGGACGCTGAAAGCGAACGGGCGGTGCAGCAGGCGCTCGACCGCCTCATGGCCGGGCGCACCACCCTGGTGATCGCCCACCGCCTGGCGACCGTGCTCAAGGCCGACCGTATCCTGGTCATCGACCGGGGCCGCATCGTCGAGACCGGCACCCACGGCGAGCTCACCGCCAAGGGCGGCCTCTACGCCCGCCTCGCCGCCCTGCAATTCGACCAGGGCGCCCAAGCGGCGGCACAGTAACCGCTCGCCTAGTTCGAGAGCCGCCACTTTCTGCCCAGGGTGGCGAAGAAACCGCGTTCGTTTTTCAGGGCGATCCAGGTGTTCACGTAATTGATCCAGACCTGATCGCCTTGGGGCAGCAACATGGCGATGGGGGTCGGGGCCTTGGGCGCCGAGACGGGCACGATCATCATTTGCGGATATTTCTCGACCAGCTTGTAGGCTTCCACGTTCGAGGTGATGTGCGCATCCGCGCGCCCGGCCAGGACTTCCTGAAAATCGCGCGCCGGGGCCTCGACATTCTTATGAATGGCATTGGGGAAAAATTGTTTGACCTGTTTTTCCTGGGTGGTGCCCAGGGTCGCGGCCACCGTGACCCCGGCTTTGTCGAGATCGCCCCAGTCCTTATATTTACCGGCGTTTTTCGACAGGATCAGCGGCACCGTCGCCAGGGAGAAATAACTGGTGGAATAACCGGCGACTTTCGCCCGGCTTGGCGAGATGGAGGCCGAGCCGGTCATGTGGTACTTGCCCGAGGTGACGCCGTTAACCAGGGTTTTCCAATCCGCCGGCACGAACTCCACCGCGACGCCAAGGTCCTTGGCCAGTTCGGCCATGACGTCGATGTCGTAGCCCTTATAGCTGTTGGTGGCAGGTTCCTTCATGGTCATGGGATTCCAGTCGCCGGTGGTTCCCACCTTCAAAACGCCGCCTTGCAGAATGTCTTTAAGCGCGCTTTGCGCGCTGGCTTGCGATACGCCCGCGAACAACAAAAACGCGGCGGCGAGTATTTTTAAGAAACCCATCTCTTTTCCTCCCAGTTGCAGGCGTTCCGTTCGCCAAGCGCAAAGGCGAAAGCGTTGCGGAATCACGATTTATTTGCATGAGGTTAAACTCTATGCACAAGATACGCAAATCGAATGTGGGAGAGTTCATGCCGGCGAACGACGCGCAAACGATCATCTCCGTCCGGGGCGTATCGAAATTCTTCGGCGGGTTCCAGGCCTTGAAAGAGGTTTCCCTGGACGTGCGTTTGGGCGAACGGATCGTGGTTTGCGGCCCATCGGGGTCGGGTAAATCGACTCTGATCCGATGTATCAACCGCCTGGAAAAGCATGAACAAGGCTCCATTACCATCGATGGCGTGGAACTGAACGAAGGCAAGGAAAGCCTTCATGCCATACGCGCCAATGTCGGCATGGTGTTTCAGCAGTTCAATTTGTTTCCCCATCTGACGGTTTTGGAGAACCTAACCCTCGGCCCCGTCAGGGCGAAGAAACTTCCCAAGGCCGAGGCGCGCGATCTGGCCTTGAGATATCTGGCGCGGGTGCGCATTCCCGAACAGGCCGATAAATACCCGCGCCAGCTTTCCGGCGGTCAGCAGCAGCGGGTCGCCATCGCCCGGTCCCTGTGCATGGAGCCGCGCATCCTGCTGTTCGACGAGCCGACCTCGGCGCTGGACCCGGAAATGATCAGCGAGGTTCTGGAGGTCATGGCCGAACTGGCGGCCAGCGGCATGACCATGATCGTGGTCACCCATGAAATGGGATTCGCGCGCAAGGTGGCGGATGTCATGGTCTTCATGGACCACGGTGAAATCGTCGAGATGTCGGAACCGGAAAAATTCTTTGGCGCGCCGGAGAGCGAGCGGTGCCGGGAATTTTTGCAAAAAATTCTTCATCACTGAGACAGCGGCCATGAAGAAAATATTTATCGTCGCGCCGCTCCTTTTCCTGTCAGCTTGTTCCGACAAGTGGGGCTGGTACGTGGTCGATCCGAGCTTGCCGTCCGGTTGGTCCAACCTGCGGTTCCTCTTGAGCGGCCTTTACTACACGATACTTTTATCGCTCAGCGCCATCGTGATTTCCATCGTTGTTGGCTTACTGATCGCCTTGCCCGGTTTGTCGGCTAAGCCCGTTCTGCGCCGTTTCAACCGGATTTATGTCGAGGGGGTGCGCGCGGTCCCGATCCTGGTTCTCATTTTGTGGGTCTATTACGGGCTGCCTCAGGTGGCCGATATTTCCATCGGCGTTTTCGCCGCCGGGGTTATAGCCCTGGCCTTGTCCGACAGCGCCTTCGAGGCGGAGATTTTCCGGGCCGGAATTCAATCCATCGACAAGGGCCAATACGAGGCCGCCCATTCGGTTTCGCTCAACTATAGCGACACCATGCGCTTCGTGATTCTGCCCCAGGCCATACGGCGTATTCTGCCGGCGCTTGGAAACCAGCTTGTCTATATGCTGAAGATGTCATCCCTGGTATCGGTGATCGGGATGCAGGAGCTGACGCGCAAGGCCAATGAATTGGTCGTCTCCGAGTACCGGCCCTTGGAGATTTATACGATCCTGGTTCTGGAGTATCTGGTGCTCATACTGGTTGTCTCGGCCGGCGTGCGTTGGCTGGAACGGCGCTTCCAGACCGATCAAAGAAACTGACGGAGACGAAGACGCATGGCCGCTTGGATAGAAATGGTTTCGGACAAAGAGGCTGGGGAGGAACTCCTGGAGGTTTTAAAGCTCGCGCGCACGCCCCATGGCACGGTGGATAATGTCATGCGCGTCCATTCCCTGCGCCCCGGTACCATGCGCGGCCACGTCGTCCTTTACCGCGCCGCCTTGCACGACGACGCCAACACCTTGCCACCCTGGTTGCAGGAAACCCTGAGCGCCTATGTGTCTATTCTGAACGGCTGCGCCTATTCCCTGGCCAATCACTGGGCCAATGCGCGTCACCTGATCGGCGATGAGAAACGGGCCGGCGCAATTGAAAAAGCCCTGCATGGCCGCCGGCCGGAAGACGTTTTCCAAGGCGCGGAATTGGCGCTGCTGAAATACGCGGAGAAACTGACCTTAAGACCGCAAGATATGATCGAATCCGATGTCCAAGAATTAAGGGCGTGTGGTTTGGATGACGGCGAAATTCTCGAAGCCAATCAGATCGTTTGTTATTTTAATTATGTCAACCGCTGCTTGAACGGCCTGGGCGTTTCCACCCAGGGTGATATCGTTGGGTTCTATGGCAAGTCATAACAAACAACCCATGGCTTACGCGCAGGCGAAGCGGATCGGCGCGGGCGCTATTCCCGTGATCGATATCGGGCCACTGCGAGACGGAAGCGATCCCGGACAAGTCGCCAAGGCGCTCCACCTTGCCAGCCGGAGTCTGGGCTTTATCTACATCACCGGACATGGCATTCCCGAAACCACGATCGAGGTGGCCCGGCGTTGCGCGCTGGAGTTTTTTCGCCGCCCGGAAACCGACAAGGCGCAAGTCAAAATTTCTGACAAGCATCGCGGCTGGCTTGGTTACAGCGGCGCCGTCATGGACGATGGCGCCAAGCCGGACTTGAAGGAAAGTTTCATTTGGGGCTTCGAGGATGAGGCTGGCCACACGCCCCAAGACCATCCTTTGCGCGGCCCGAATCTCTGGCCCGGTTCTATGCCGGACATGCGGCGCCAGGCCATGGACTACTTTCACCGGACCCATGACCTCGCCCATCATCTCATGCGCGGCTTCGCCCTCGGGCTGGATCTTGAAGAAGATTTTTTCCTTCGCTCCTGCTCGCACCCGCTTAGCCGGGCCTCCTTCGTGTATTACCCGCGGCAACCCCCTGATATGGGCGCCGATCAATTCGGCGTCGGGCCGCACACCGACTTCGGGGTCTTGACGGTTTTATGTCAGGACGGCGTGGGCGGCCTGCAGGTTCAAGACGTTCATGGCGAGTGGTTGGAAGCGCCGCCGATTCCGGGCACCCTGATCGTCAATGTCGCCGATTTACTGTCGCGCTGGACCGATGGCGCCTATATCTCCACGCCGCACCGGGTGGTGAACACCTCGGGGCGCGAGCGGCTGTCCCTGGTTCTGGCCTTCGATCCCGATCCCGAGACCATGATCGACGCGCGCGACATCTACGGCGCCGATTATCCGGCCAAGGAAGCGCCGGTCACCTGCGGGGATTACCTGGTCTGGCGCTTCGCCAAGGCTTTTTCCTACCGAAAGAAATAAGCCATGGACGCTAAGAAAAAGCCGGCGCAAGAAGGCGCTCTTGACCGGGCCATCGGCGCGGCCCTGCGCGGTTTGCGCGAAAGCCGCGGCTTGCCGGCCCGGCGGCTGGCCGAAAAATCCCGCGTCTCAGCCGCCATGATCAGCCGGATCGAGAACGGCCAGGTTTCGCCCTCGATCGCGACTCTCAGCGCCCTGAGCAAGGCCCTGGAGGTGCCGCTGGTTTCCCTGTTTCGCGAAACCGCGTCCGATCACGCCGATTTCACCCATGTGAAAAAGGGCAGGGGCCTGAAATCGACCCGCATCGTCGAGGACCACAGCCACGACTTCGTCAATCTGGCCTTTCACACCCGGCGCGATTTGCAATTCGAGGCGCGCAGGGTGACCTTGCTGCGCCAGGACGCGCGCCCGCCGCGTTATGTCGGCCATGGCGTGGTGTTTATTCACGCCATGGAAGGGGACGCGCTGTACCGCTACGGCAAAACGGAAATCGCCTTGAGGGCCGGGGATAGTTTGAGCCTGGACGCCGAACTCAGCCACGGCTTCGTCGAGGTTCTAAGCGACAGCTTCGTGTTTCTTACCGTTCAAGCGGAGCGGCGTTAGTCATGGCCGATGACAGCTTAGCCGAAGGCGCCCGCAACTTGGCGCTCAACTGCGCGCGACTGAGGCGCGGCGAAAGCCTGTTGCTGATTTGCGAAGACCCCAAGCTTGGCTGGTACGACGGCGCGGCCCCGGCGGCGGTGGCGGGGGTGGCGAAAAGTCTGGGTATCGACGCGACCCTTCTGCGCGTGGAGGGCCCGGCGGCGCGCCAGCCCAAGGCGGTCGAGGACGCCATCGCGCGCCATGACTGCACGATCTTTTTCGCCCGCATCGGCGATCAGGTGCGCTTCGACGCGCCGCCCCAGGGCACCCGCTCGGTCATGTCTTACGCGCGCACCGGGGCCATGCTTGCTTCGGCCTATGGCCGCGCCTCCCACGGCGCTTTCCTGGCCCTGAAGGAAGCGGTGAACGCGGCCCTGCTGGCGGCGGAGGTTATCGAGATTTCCTGCCCCCTGGGCAGCGCGTGCCGGGGCCGGGCCAGCGACGCCATGCGCGCGTTGCGGGAGGACGTCGCTCTCTCCCGCTTTCCCCTGGGTGTGCCCCTGCCAATGGAGGCCTCGGAATTCTCCGGCCGGGTGGCGCTCGCCGGCTATCTGACCCCCACGGGCTCGCAAGCCTACGAGCCGTCTTCGCTAAAAATCCAGGGCACCGTCTTCGCGCAGTTTACTTCCGGCCGCATAACCGGATTCGAGGGCGATGCCGGACAGGTCGCGCGCATCGAGGCGCACTACGGCCGGGTGGCCGGGCTTTTCGGTATCGACAAGCACGCCATACATTCCTGGCACGCGGGGATTCACCCCGGCTGCGCTTACGATCGCCCAATGGCCGAAGACCCGGACCGTTGGTCCAACACGGTCTTCACCAACCCACGCTATCTGCATTTCCACACTTGCGGTTCTTACGCGCCGGGGGAAATCTGCTGGATGCTGCAGAACCCGAGCGTTAGCCTGGACGGTAAGTATCTCTGGCAAGACGGGCGTTTGAAACCGGAAGACTTCCCCCAAACGGAAAAATGCCTCACCGATTGGCCGGAACTGACCGCGCTTTTCGCTAACCCCTCGACTTCGGTCGGCCTGAATGAATAGGAGAGATCATGCAAAAACGGCAACTCGGTAAGGACGGCCCCCTGGTCAGCGCCATGGGCCTTGGGTGTTGGAGCTTCGCCGGCTCTTACGGGCCCACGGACGTGGCCGAAAGTCACGCTACTCTGGCCAAGGCGCTCGACCTGGGAATCGATTTTCTCGATATCGCCAACGTCTATGGCAACGGCGTGTCGGAACAGGTCGTCGGCGCCTTTATCAAGGATCATCCGGGCCGCTTCACCATCGCCACCAAGGGCGGCATCTGGCGCGACGAAAACAACGTGCGCGGCTTCAACAACAGCCCCGAGCATCTGCGCGCGGCCTTGGAGACCTCGCTGCGCGATCTCGGAATCGATCATGTGGCGCTGTATTACATTCACCGCCGGGAACAGGCGCGGCCCGTAGAAGACGTCATGGAAACCCTGGTGCGCTTCAAAGAGGAAGGCAAGATCGGCGGTATCGGCTTTTCCGAGATCGCGCCGTTTACGCTGCGCCGCGCCTGCGCCGTGCATCCGGTCATGGCGGTGCAAAGCGAGTATTCCCTCTGGACCCGCCTGCCGGACCTGGGGATGGTCCAGGCGTGCAAGGCCCTGGGCGCCGCCTTCGTGCCTTTTTCGCCCCTGGGCCGGGGTATCTTCGCGGAAGACCCCGCCGACCCGCATGCCTATGCCCAGGTCGGCTTTCGCGCCAACACGCCCAGGTTCCAGGAACCGCACTTCAGCGCCAACTTAAAAGCGCTGGAACCCTTCCGGGAATTTGCCGCCAGCAAGGGCGCCACGGCGGCGCAGCTCGCGCTCGCCTGGGTGCTGCACCAAGGCGATCACCTCATCCCCATCCCCGGCACCCGCTCGGTCGCGCACCTGGAAGACGACGCCAAGGCCGCCGCGCTCACCCTGACACCGGCGGATTTGGCCGAGATCGACCGCATCTTGCCGCCAGGCTTCGCCCACGGCGACCGCTACTCGGTCCTGCAATGGAAAGGCGCGGAGGGGTATTCTTGAGGGGGGTGGGGATAGCGCGCTATCCAAGTTCCGAGGCGCTTCTGCTTTGCCATCGTGACAACGAATAAATTAGTCGCCGTCTCTCACTCTTCTAACGGCATCTTCAATAGTACTGGTGTGCTTGTTCGCACGATAGTGCAGTTTGCTGAAATATTTTAACTCCTCCCGCCAGTCGCCTTCATTAGTAAGGTAGTCTCTATGAATCTGAACAAGCAATTCATTAGCCTTAAGTATCAGGTCGCGCATTTCTAGCACTGGCTTGACGACCTCAAAATCCGGCAGTTGCGCAATCGGCACTTCCCGAAGGGCCTCCCCTGCGTTTTTGAACGCGCTTTCATCATGGATCTTCATGAAGTAACCCTCAATCGAGGTTTCGCCGACGTCACAAAGGTTCTCCTTGGCGACTTGGATCAAGTTCATGGCATTGATTACGATGGACGCGACCGTCTCCAAAGCCCGTGCATCTTCCTTGCGCTGCGCTTCTTCCGACCGGCACAGGTCGAGGCGATGCGACCACCAGGCGACACCAACCGCGATCAGTATTGCGATCACACTCCCAAGTGCCTGAACACCACCGCTGTTTTGATTAATCCAATCCCACATTTCCATCACGTCTCATCTTCAGTCTATACGGCGCGCACCATGATCAAGGGCATTTGGACGTGACGCAAGTTGGGTTCCGAACCCTTCGGCTTTGCTGCCACGACAGATCGGTTATACGGAGTAATTTGGTCGTGCGCCCATCAGCCCCGGTTCACCGCTGATAGCCAGGAACATTCATTCATGGGGTTGGCGCAATTAGCGGAGAACGAGCGTACATCAGTTCTAAATGGACACTCGCTTTCCCCGGCGAAGCATGGCAAAATTTCCCTGCTGGCTCATCAGTTATGCGTCCAAATCAAAGTGATTGACCGAAAAGCCTTCAAGCTGCCGTTTCGGAAGTCTGCAAACCCTCAATGGGTTTGTCCGACCTGCTCAAAAGGTGTTCTTAAGATCGAGGCGGACTCTTTCAGGTTCGAGGAAACTCGAGATTCAAAGCGGGCTCATAGTCATGAAGCCTGGGATCCCGAATGGATTGATTATGTATACTCCTGTTCGCTCATATGTTCGAACGACAATTGCAAAGAAATGGTGTCCAGCTCGGGCGAGGGCTTTGTCGTTATGGATTATTACTACGACGAGCAGGGGATACCAGAGCAAGAGTGGGAAACATACTTTCGGCCGAAATATTTTTTCCCTCATCTGAAACTGTTCCAATATCCACCCGACATCACGGAGCAGGTGGCCAAAGAACTCGATGCCTCATTCGAGTTGTTCTTCTGCAGTCCATCATCAGCTGCAAATCATGTGCGGATTAGTCTTGAGAATCTCCTGACAGCACTTAAGATCAAGAGATTCAACACCAAGGCGAAGCGGCGTTTATATCTGAACCTTCACCAAAGAATAGAACTTCTGCCAAAAAAACACGAGAATCTGCAAGAACTCCTTCTTGCTATCAAGTGGCTCGGGAATGCCGGGAGTCACAGTACGCAATCAATAACGAAGGATGATGTTATGGATGCGTACGAAATCATGGATGAGGTGCTGGGTGTGGTCTTTCCACAGCAGAAACGAAGTGCCCGTAGTATTGCTAAAGAGATCAACAAAAAGAAAGGGCCTAGAAAGCGAAAACGCTAACGGTCCATTCTCGAAGTATTCTGTTCTAATGATGTATGGCTAGGGCAAACTTGGCTCCTTCAACCCGCCCTACGCTCACGCCCGCCAGTTCAACCCCCCTCACCGCGAATCCAGCTTCAACTCTATCCGCCTGTTCCGCCTAAAGGCGTCCAGGCTTTGGCCACTGTCCAGGGGTTGGAATTCGCCGAAGCCGGTGGCGGCCAGGTTGTCGGCGTCTATGCCTTGGGCGATCAGGAACTGGACCACGGAAATGGCCCGCGCGGCCGAGAGTTCCCAGTTGGAGGGGAACAGGGGGGTGTGGATGGGGGCGCTGTCGGTGTGGCCGTCGACCCGCAGGATCCAGGGCACGTCCTTGGGAATCTTGGCGGCGATTTCTTTCAAAGTTCCGGCCAGTTGCGCCATCTGGCCCTTGCCGGCCTCGCCAAGTTCCGCCGAGCCGCTGGCGAAGAGGACTTCCGATTGGAAAATGAAACGGTCGCCGACGATGCGGATGTCCCGGCGCTGGCCCAGCACCTCGCGCAGGCGGCCGAAGAATTCGGAGCGGTAGCGGGCCAATTCCTGGACCTTGCTGGCCAGGGCGACGTTGAGGCGCCGGCCAAGATCGGCGATGCGCACGTCGCGCTGGGCTATATCGGCCTCGGTCGCTTCCAGGGTCACGGCCAGGCGCGATAGCTGTTGGCGCAGGGCGGCGATCTGGCGGTTGAGAAGCACCAGTTGCCGCTGCGCCTCGCTGGTGAGTTCTTCCTGCTCGGCGCGCGCGCCCTCGCTTTGCTCCAGCTTGGCCATCATCTCGTCGCGCAGGGATTGCAGGATCGCGATGTCCTGAAGCTGGGTGCGGATCTTTTCCTTGTCCGCGTCGATGACCTTGAAGGCGTCTTCCAGTTCCTTGCCGACCTTCGCGGCCTTGGCCTCGCTGGCGCTCAACTTCGCGGTCATCTCGTCGCGCAGTCTTTGCAGCAGGGCCAGTTGCGCTAGCTGCGCCTCGACCTTTTCCTTATCGGCTTCGATGGTCTTGTAAGCGTCTTCAAGTTCCTTGGCGCTTAGCGCGTTCTTGGCTTGCGCGGCGGCGAGGGCGGCCCCGAGGTCGTCCTTGGCGGATACCAGGGCGGCCAGTTGGGTGTTCAGGGTTTCGCGTTCCGAGAGCGAGCTTTGCAGCTCCGACGACAATTGCGACACGTCGATGCGCAGGTCGGCGTTGGCGGCCCGCTCCAGGGCCAGGAGGTTCGCCAGACCGTCGATCTCGCGGTTCAGCCGGGTCAGGGCCTCATCCCGGCCGGAGAGGGCGGCCGACAGGAAATACTGGGCGACCATGAAGACCATGAGCACGAAAATGACGACCAGCAGAAGGGTCGCCAGGCTATCGACAAATCCCGGCCAGATATTGACGGTACGGCGTGATGCGCTGCGGCCGACGCTATACATGACGGGTTATTCGGCTTCTTCGGCCATGGCCGCGATGGTGCGCGTCAGAAGGCGGATTTCGCCGCGGATTTCCTGAACCGTGAAGTCGCGCCCGCTGTTCAATTCCTTGATCAGCTGCTCCATGCGGATATCCATGTTGCGGATATGGGTCCGCGTCGCCTCGTCCAGCCCGTTTGGCTGCTGGCCTTGTTCGGCCATCTGCACGAAGGCGGTGCCTATTTGCGCCTGAGTCTCGCCCAGGCGCTTCATGACCCCTTGATCGGCGCGCATCTGATCGGTCATGGCGCCCAGTTGTTCGGTCAGTAGGGCCAGATTGTGGTTGACGGTGCCGCGCTCGCCCTCGCCGCGGGCGATGGCCGATTGGAGTTGTTCGAGGCTGTCTGCGGTTTTTTCCAGCAGGGCTTGGATGAAGGCGGGCACGCTGGCATCGCCGTCGCCGGCCGCGCCCGCGCCGCCCAGGCGGGTGACGCCCGACAACCATTCTTCCAGGTCGTTCACGAAGGTGTTGTGAGCCTGGCCGGCCTGGAGCTCCAGAAATCCCAGAACCAGGGATCCGGCAAGACCGAAGAGGGACGAAGAAAACGCCGTGCCCATGCCGGACAGGGGTTCGGTCAAGCCCTGCTGCAGGTCCGCGAACACGCGCGCGGGATCATCGGCGTTGCCGCTCAGGCGTCCGATGGTCTCACCGACCGCGCTGACCGTGCCCAGCAGGCCCCAGAAGGTGCCCAGCAGGCCGAGAAACACCAGCAGGCTGATGAGATAGCGCGATATCTCGTGGGATTCCTCGATCCGGCTTTGGATGCCGTCGAGCAGGGAGCGCATGGACATGGTGGACAGCGAAATGCGGCCGCGCTTTTCGCCCAGCATGGTCGCTATGGGGCCTAGCAGCCGGGGCGGCTTTGGCCCCGACAAGCTGCCCGCGAAGACAACGCCGCCTTGGGTTTCGCGGCGCAGGAACTCCAGCCAGGCGATTTCCGGACGCAGGATCAAAACCTGGCGGAAGATATAGATCACACCCAGCAGCAGGACGCCTAGGATCATGCCGTTCATGACCGCATTGGCGACGAAGGCATCCTTCAAGCGCGGCGCCAGCACCGCGCAAGCCGAGGCGACGATGATCAGGAACACGCACATCCGGAAGATGTAGCGCCCTGGGCGCGTGATGCCGCGCAGATTCGGTTCTGTTTTGCTCAAGTTCGCCGCTCTGTCGCGGATCTCCGTTGTCCGGAGTTCCCCCAAAAATTCAGGCTCTGTTAGCCCTGCATTGCGGCAACACTATGACACGGATTCGCGCCGTTTGTCCCACCACCCTACTGTGTCAGGATATCGACCCGGTCCGCCGGTCCGTCGCCCGTCTTGCTGCCCAGCGCCCGCACGTCCATGCGCGTGGAACGCACCCCCTTGTCGATCAGAAACGCCCGCACCGCAAGCGCGCGCGAGAGCGAGAGCCGCCGCGCCTTGCTTGCCCCGCCGCCACTGCCGGCGGCGAAGGCGAGCAATTGAACCCGCTTGGACGGCTGCTGTTCGAGGTTTTGCGCCAGGCCGGCGAGGTGTTTCTTGGCCGCGTCCGAAAGTTCCGCCGAACCGGCCGTGAAGGCCAGGCGCAGGTCGCCGCTGGGAAGCGCGGCCGCTTGATTCTTGGCCGGCGGCAGGGATGCCAGCGCCGTTTCCGCCGGCTTGGGGGCCGGAACCGCCGGGGCCGTGACTTTAGGCGCGGCGAGCTTGGGTGCTGGAACGCTAGGCGCCTTGGGCGCGGCGGGGGCTTGAACCTTGGGCGGCAAGGCCGGTGCCACCGGCTTTGGCGGCGCCGTGGCGGCTTTTGCCGCCGGCGGCGTTTTGGCCGAGGTTTGCGCCTCGGTATCTTTTTGGATCCGGGCCAGCAGACTCGGCGGCGGCGGGGCCGGGATGGCCGGCTTGGCCGGGACGATCGCGGTCTTGGCGGCCGTGCTTGCCGGGGCTTTGGCCGCTGGTGCTGCTTTTGGCGGTTTCGCGGCGAGCTTGGGCGCCGCCATGGCCGCCGGGCGTTTCTTGGGCGGGGCGGCGATCAGGCGCGAGGTCAATTTGCCGCCGCTCGATGCCGCCGGTTCGCTACGGCCGGTCTGGACCGGTATGGGCGCCGCCGCGCGCCGCGCCGGCGCCACGGCCAGGCGGCTTGTCGGGGTCTGCATGGGGGGATAGAGCAGGGTCGCCGGCCGGGTCACCATCAATTGGCCGGTGCCGGGCGCCCGATAGGCGCCGGTAGCCCCGCCGGGCGTAACGGAAGCGCCCGGCGCGGCGATGCCGGCGCCGTAAACGGGGGTCTGGGGCGCGGCCAGGGGCAAACCGCCGGTGGCGCCCGGGCCGAGGGAATCGAGGACGGAATTATTCACAACAATGCCGCCGGCGCCGCTGCCCACGGTGCTGGGGGCTGGGGCACGGCTCAAGGGCTGGGCGCTGGGGCCGCCGCCGATAATCACGGTTTGCTGGGAAAAGGCGTCCGCCGGTGCGAGAAAACTGGCCGCTGCGAGACAAACGCCCGCGAATCCCAAACGCTTAGGCGTGGCATCGAATGGCATGGATCCTCCATGGCGCGAACCGCCAGTATAATCGGCGGGTAAGACTAGGCATTGCTTCGCCGAACGACAACCGTTTTGCGGGCGCGTCCGGTATCAGGCCGACTTTGACGCAGGTTTGGGTAACAAACGGTTAAGGGACCGGTGCAGAACCTCATTCGTGGCCAGAATGCTGGGGCTGTCGAGCCGTATCGCCTTGCCGCCGATTTCGCTGACATGGCCGCCGGCCTCGCGCACCAGGACGATTCCGGCGGCGACATCCCAGGCCGCCAGGCCGCGTTCCCAGAAGCCGTCGAAGCGCCCGGCGGCGACATAAGCCAGGTCGAGCGAGGCCGTGCCCCAGCGCCGCACGCCCGCCACCTTGGGGCTGACCGCGTCCAATTCCGCCATGAAGGCCGGGCCGTCGCCATGGCCGAGGAAGGGAATGCCGGTGGCGACCAGGGCGTCTGCCAGATGCTCGCGGGAGGAAACCCGGATCCGCCGGTCGTTGAGATAGGCGCCCTGGCCCTTTTCGGCATAGTACATTTCGTTCTTGATCGGATCGAAGACGACTCCGGCGATCAGCTCGCCGCGCTCCTCCAGGGCGATGGAAATGGCGAAGTGGGGCAGGCCGTGCAGGAAATTGGTTGTCCCGTCCAGGGGATCGACGATCCAGCAGCGTTCCGCCGTGTCGCGGTTGGCGCTGGCGCCCGATTCTTCCATGAGCAAGGCGTAGCCGGGCCGGGCGCGGCCTAATTCCTCGCGCAGAACCTGCTCCGCCTTCAAGTCGGCGGCGGAGACGAAATCGGCCGGGCCCTTGCGTGAAACCTGCAGGTTCGCGACCTCGCCGTAGTCGCGGCGCAGCTTGCGCGCGGCCTTGTCGGCCGCCCGGATCATGACGTTGATGTGGGCCGATCTCGTGGCCATGCCAAAACCAGTCCTTTTACTTGGCGCGCTCGACGTAGCTTGAATCGGCGGTGTTGATGACGATGCGGGTGCCCGATTCGATATGGGGCGGCACCATGACCCGCATGCCGTTGTCCAGGACCGCCGGCTTGTAGGACGACGACGCGGTCTGCCCCTTCACCACCGGGTCGGCCTCGGTAATGGTCATGGTCACGGTGTCGGGCAGGGCGACCCCGATCGGCGAGCCTTCGTAGGATTCGATGGTCACGGTCATGCCTTCCTGCAGGAAGGCGGCCTGTTCGCCCAGGAATTCCGAGGGCAGGGTGACCTGCTCGTAATTTTCATTGTCCATGAAGGTGTAGGTGTCCGTGCCCTCGGCATAGAGGAACTGGTGTTCCTTTTGATCCAGGCGGACCTTCTCGACGTTCTCGCCGGAACGGAAGCGCTCGTTCAGCTTGGTGCCGTCGCGGATGTCTTTTAGCTCCACCTGCAAGTAAGCGCCGCCCTTGCCGGGCTGGGTGTGCTGAATCTTGACCGCGCGCCACAGGCGGTTCTTGTGCTCGATGATGTTGCCGGGGCGAATGGCATTGCCTTGGATTCTCATGGTGCCGCTTCTGATGGTCTGGAGGGGGCCGGGGAAAAGCGCGCGGAAGCTAACAGTTAGTCGCGGCGCGCGCAATTGCGGCGGCCCAGGTTTCCGGGCCCCAGAGGTCCGGGCCCAGGACCAGAAAATCGACCCCGGCGCGGGCCAGGGTTCCGGCTGCCTCCGCGCTCTCCGCGCCCAGGGCCACGCAAGGCACGGTCGTGGCCGCCTGCCACCAAGCCACGAGATCGGCGTCCGCCGCCTGGGGAGGGCCGAGGGCGCCGAAGGCGACATAGTCGGCGCCGTTTTCCCCCGCCACCATGGCGTCATGGCGCGAGTCTCCGCAGGCGACGCCGATAATGGCGTCCGGTCCCAGGGCCTGACGGGCGGCCTTATAGGCCGCCGGATCGCTCAAATGGACCCCGTCGCAGCCCAGGGCCGCCGCCAGGGCGGCCTCGTCTTCCAACACCACCGCCACGCCGCGCGCCTGGGCCAGGGGGCGCAGGACCCCGATCCTGGCGCGCAGGGCGTCCGCGTCCAGGCCGCCGCGCCGGATCAGCAGGCAGGCGGCCTCCAGCGCGCCGAGCAGGCCGCTCAGAACCTCGGGCGCGGTGTCCGGGGCTATGACAAGATAGGCTTGCGTCATGGCCGCGCCAGCCACTTACGGCAAGCCGCCGCCGGGTCCGGCTCGTCCAGCAGGTCGAGGGCCCGCAAGCGTCCTGTGATCAGCGCCCCGCCCTGGACCGCCGCGATCTCAGCCAGCTTGGCCGCCACCGCCTTGCGCCCGGTGAAACGGATAAAAAGCACCCCGGCGCTCAACGCCGCCAGGGCATGGCCAGCCTTGCCGCCACAGTCCAGCACCGCCGTTAGCGGCACTTGCGGGTATTCCTGGGCCGCGATCGCCGTCATCTTGCGGAACCAGCCCGGCCCCAGATAGGCCGCCGCCCCCGGCGCCGAGGCCAGGGTCAGGGGCACGCCCAGCGCCGCCGCCGCCGCCATGGCGGTCCGGGCCTGGTCCAGGGAATGCACGATTATGGCGCGGGCGGTCATGGCGCCATCATAGGCATGGCCGCGCGCCTAGAAAGCCTTGACCTCTTGGCCGCCGTTAAGCCAGCTATGGCGGCAATCGGAATTGGGGGGCACATGGCCGGGCACGACGGTACGGGGTTGATCCTAGGAGACGATGGACGGACGCGCTGCTGGTGGCACGGCGGGGCCGAGGATTACCAAGCCTATCACGACCGCGAATGGGGCTGGCCGGTGGACGACGACCGGCGCCTGTTCGAAAAGATTTGCCTGGAGGGCTTTCAGGCCGGGCTCTCGTGGCTGACCATTTTGCGCAAGCGCGAGAACTTCCGCGCCGCCTTCGCGAATTTCGAGTTCGTCAAGGTCGCGCGCTTCGGCGATAAGGATATCGCGCGGCTGTTGCAAGACGTCGGCATCGTGCGCCATCGCGGCAAGATCGAAGCGACCATGAACAACGCCAAGCGGGCCATCGAGACGGCCGGGGAATTCGGTTCCCTAGCCGCCTATTTCTGGCGCTTCGAGCCCGCGCCCGAGGCCCGCCCAAAGCGCCTGGACTTCGCCGCCCTGAGCAAGCTGGCCACCACCCCCGAGTCCATCGCCCTCTCCGAGGACTTGAAAAAACGCGGCTGGAAATTCGTCGGCCCGACCACGGTCTATGCCTTCATGCAGGCCATGGGCCTGGTCAACGACCACGTCGAAGGCTGCGCCTGCCGCGCCGAGGCCCTAGCCGCGCGGGAAAGCTTCAAGCGGCCGGGGTAGGGGGCGGTGACATTCTTTACGACATTTCCGGGCCACGCCCGGTAAGCCATTGAAGTTGGAGTTACTATCTAGCGGGAATTGCCATCCCACCTCAAAGCGGTTTTTCTTTTTGCATTGCCCACACGTTTTTTTCGCCAGTGGATCGCCTCGCGCCTATCTTCAAAAGAAGACGGGTTGTCTCTGTTTTGTCAGCACCGATAGACTCGGATAGTTTTTCCATCGTTCTCCACTCTTTCCCAGGCGGTGGATTTTCAAGCAGTCCCCGCAATATTCGCTCGCGCGGCTTGTCGGCTGCGCGGTGCTTGAGCCATTCGGAAATTGGTTGAACGAGCGCGGATAGGAATTTCCACATGGGTCAAAGCTATCAGAAATATCACTGCGCGGGAGAATTTTAAGTGGCCGGTCTTCCCTACTCGTCATGCCCGCGCATGACACGGCGAGGGCGCAGAGGGCTTGCCCCACCGACGAAAATAAACCGGGCACCCACGGGTCAAGCCCGTGGGTGACGATACGCTATGAACCTACAGCAGCTTCCCCATGGCGACGGCGGTGTCGCTCATGCGGTTGGAGAAGCCCCATTCGTTGTCGTACCAGGCCAGCACCCGCACGCAGGTGCCGTCCAGCACCTGGGTCTGGCCCAAGTCGAAGGTGGCGCTGGCGGGATTGTGGTTGAAGTCGCAGGACACCAGCGGCGCCTTGTTGAGCATCAGGATGCCTTTCAGGGCCTTGGTCTTGGCGGCCTGGGTCATGGCCGCGTTGATGGCCTCGACGTCGGTCTTGCGTTTGGCTTCGATGGTCAGGTCGATGAGGCTGACGTTGGGTGTCGGCACCCGGATCGAGGTGCCGTCCAGCTTGCCTTCCAGGTGCGGCAGGACCAGGCCAACGGCGCGCGCGGCGCCGGTCGAGGTCGGGATCATGGAGACCGAGGCGGCGCGCGCCCGGTGCAAATCGCCATGCAGGGTATCGACCGTGCGCTGATCGCCGGTGAAGGAATGGATGGTGGTCATGAAGCCATGCTTGATGCCCACGCTTTGCTCCAGCACATGGGCGACCGGGACCAGGCAGTTGGTGGTGCAGGAAGCGTTGGAGACGACCGTGTGGCTCTTGCGCAGCTTGTCGCTGTTGATGCCGTAGACCACGGTCAGGTCGGCGCCGGTGCAGGGGGCTGATACCAGCACTTTCTTGGCCCCGCCCTCCAGGTGCTTGGCGGCGGCTTCTTTCTTGGCGAAAAGGCCGGTGCATTCCAACACGATATCGACGCCCAGATCGCCCCAGGGCAGCTTGGCGGGATCGCGTTCGGAAAGCACCTGAACGGTCTTCTTGCCGAGCTTGATCGCGGACTTGGTGGCGCTAACGGCGCCGGGGTAGATGCCGTGCACCGAATCGTATTTCAGCAGGTGCGCGTTATCGCTGGCCGAGCCCAGATCGTTGATGGCCACGAACTCGATATCCTTGCGGCCCGATTCCATCGCCGCGCGAAACACCAGGCGGCCGATGCGCCCAAACCCGTTAATTCCAACCCGAAGCGCCATGGTTCTCTCTGTCCTCTTATACGTTCCCGACTCCCTTCGTCATTGCCGGACTTGATCCGGCAATCCATCGAGGTTGGAGTCTCGCTCGCCGATGGACCCTCGGGTCAAGCCCAAGGGTGACAAAAAACTTTTCTACCGCGCGCGGCCGCGCTCTATCTCATCCGTAGCTGCCCGTGGTGGCCAGGCCATTGGCCTTGGCCCGCTCCAGGAAGGCGTCCTGGCCGGCCTTGAGGTTCGCGGCCTTGCCGCTCCAGGCTTTCAGCGGCGCGGCTTGCAGGGCGCGGCCGTAGGAGAAACTGAGCTTCCAGGGCCGCGAGTCCGGCAGCTTGTTCATGGCGTTCAAGTGCTGGGTGGCCAGTACGTCGCTTTGGCCGCCGGAGAGGAACACGATACCGGGCACCGCCGCCGGCACGCAGCGGCGCAGACAGCGCACGGTGCGCCGCGCGACCTCCTCGACGCTCGCCTGTTCCGGGCAGTCCGTGCCCGATATCACCATGTTCGGCTTCAGCAGCGTGCCTTCCAGATTGACCTCTTGCAGCGCCAGTTCGGCATAGAGGGATTGCAGCACCGCCTCGCTCACCTCTTCGCATTGATCGGCCGTGTGATCGCCGTCCATGAGGACTTCCGGCTCGACGATAGGCACAATGCCCGCTTCTTGCGCCAAGGCGGCATAGCGCGCCAGGGCGTGGGCGTTGACGGCCACGCAGGCGCCGCTCGGCAGCATGTCGGTGACGCTGTAAACCGCGCGCCACTTGGCGAATCGCGCGCCCAGCTTGGCGTATTCGGCGAAGCGTTCGCGCAGGCCGTCCAGACCCTCGGTGACCTTTTCGCCAGGATGCCCGGCCAGGTCCTTGGCTCCCATGTCGACCTTGATGCCCGGTATAATGCCTGCCGATTCTAGAACCTTAACCAAGGGCGTGCCGCCGGCGCCGTTCTGGCGGATTGTTTCGTCGAACAAAATGACGCCGCTGATGTAGCGTCCGGCCTCGGGGGCGGTGAACAGCATTTCGCGGTAATCGCGCCGGTTATCCTCGGTCGATTCGGTCGCGATGCTGTCGAATCGCTTCTTGATGGTCGGCGCGCTTTCGTCGGCGGCCAGGATGCCCTTGCCTGCCGCGACCAGTGCGCATGCCGTTGCGTGAAGTTTATCTTGGTTCATTGCCGATCCTCCCTCCAGAGGGTTCTAAAGCCGCATCTTGACCGCATCCACCACCGCCTCGGCGGTGATGCCGAAGTGCGGATACAAGTCCTTGATGGGGGCCGAAGCGCCGAAACCGCTCATGCCGATGAAAGCGCCTTCCGATCCGATCCAGCGTTCCCAGCCCAGCTGAACGCCGGCTTCGATGGCGATGCGTAAGGAACCGGGGCCCAGGACTTCCTCGCGGTAATGCGGGGTCTGGTCCTCGAAGAGTTTCCAGCACGGCATGGAGACCACAGCCGCGGCGATACCGGCCTCGTCGAGCCGCTTTTGCGCGTCGAGCGCGATCTGCACCTCGGACCCGGTGGCGATCAGGGTGACCTCGCGCGCGCGCGGCGCCGGGGCCAGGATATAGGCGCCAAGGGCCGAATAATTCTCGCTGCAGTCCGTGCGCGCGAGCGGCAGACCCTGGCGGGTCAGCGCCAGCACCGAAGGCGCGGACTCGCTACGCAAGGCCAGCTCCCAGCACTCGGCGGTTTCGATCGCGTCGGCGGGACGGAAAACCCGCAGGTTGGGGATCGCGCGCAGGGCGGCCAGGTGTTCGACCGGCTGATGGGTCGGGCCGTCTTCGCCCAGGCCGATCGAATCGTGAGTGAAAACATAAATCGCGCGCTGGCGCATCAAGGCCGCCAAGCGGATCGACGGCCGGCAGTAATCGGAAAAAACCAGGAAGGTGCCGCCGTAGGGGATCAGCCCTCCATGCAGGGCCAGCCCGTTCATGGCCGCCGCCATGGCGTGTTCGCGCACGCCGTAATAGATGTAGCGGCCCGCGAATTCGCTGGGTCCGATTGGGTCCAGGCCGCCGGTCTTGGTGTTATTGGACCCGGTCAAGTCGGCCGAGCCGCCGATCAGCGCCGGGATGCAGGCGTTCAAGACCTCCAGGGTCTTTTGAGAGGAGACGCGGGTCGCGTCGCCCGGTTTTACCGCCAGGATTTCCTGCTTGAAGGCCGCCAGCTTATCGCCCCAGCCCTCCGGCAGGCGCCCGGCGATCCGGGCCTCGAAGTCCGCGCGTTTCGCCGGGTCGATAGCGCCCAGGCGCCCGGTCCAGCTTTCCGAGGCAAAGGCGCCCCGGGCGCCGGCGGCGCGCCACGCCGACAAGACCTCGCCGGGTATCTCGAAGGCGGCGTGGGGCCAGTTCAGGCTTTCCCGCGTGCCTTCGATCTCGGCTTCGCCCAAGGCCGCGCCATGGCTCTTGGCGGTGCCGGCCAGGTTCGGGGCGCCGTAACCGATCACGGTTCGGCAGGCGATCAGGGAGGGCCGGTCCTCGCCCCGCGCCGTTTCCAGGGCGGTGGCGATGGCTGCCGGGTCGTGGCCGTCGATGCGTTGGGTCGCCCAGCCGTAGGCGCCGAAACGGCGCAGGGCATCGTCCGACAAGGCCAGCGAGGTCGGCCCGTCGATGGATATTTCGTTGTCGTCGTAAAGCACGATGAGCTTGCCGAGGCGCAAATGCCCGGCCAGGGAAGCGGCCTCGTGAGAGATCCCTTCCATGAGGCAACCATCGCTGGCGATGACGTAGGTGGTGTGATCCACCAGGGCGTCGCCGAATTGAGCGTTCATCAGGCGCTCGCCCAAGGCCATGCCGACCGCATTGCCGATGCCTTGGCCCAGGGGCCCGGTCGTCGTCTCCACGCCCGGCGTGTGCCCTAGCTCGGGATGACCGGGGGTCATGCTGCCAAGTTGGCGGAAATTCCGTATTTCCTCCATGCTCATGCCCGGATACCCGGTCAGGTGCAGCAAGGCGTAGAGAAGCATGGAGCCGTGTCCGGCCGAGAGGATAAAGCGGTCCCTATCCGGCCAATCGGGCTGCGCCGGGTCGTATTTCAGGAATTGGGTGAACAGGACGGTGGCCACGTCCGCCATGCCCATGGGCATGCCGGGGTGGCCGGATTTCGCCTTTTGCACCGCGTCCATGGCCAGGGCGCGAATGGCATTGGCCATATCCTTGGAAGCGATCGCGGGTTCCGGGCGCTTGGCGGGGGACGGGGCGGCCATGGAAAAACTCACCTTTTCGTAGCTTGTGGCGTCACGGTTGTTTCGGCCGGCCGGGCCGGCGGGCGCAACATGCCGCCGCTGGACTTGGCCGTCAAGGACGGCCCGGCAAGTATCCGTATTTCCCCTGCAGTTGACCGCCCTGCTTGGCCTTGCGTATTGTAAAAGGCATAAAGGGACGGCGTTTCAGGCGAACGAGTGCCCAGGGGGAGTGAGCATGACGGAATTGCACCAAGCGACCGAGCGTTTACAGGCGGCCCTGGAGCGAATCGAGCGCGCTGTAAAGCGCGACGGAACCGCCCAAGCCCCGGACGACTTGCAAGCAGCGCTGAAATCGGCGCAAAACGAAAACGCGGCTCTGCAAGATGTGGCGCGCCAAGTCGCGGACCGTCTCGACGGTACGATCGAACGCTTGAAAAACGGCCTGCGGGCTTGACGAAGGAAAGCCGGACGCCATGACCTTGATTACCCTGAATGTGAACGGCCGCGGTTATGAGATGTCGTGCGACGACGGTCAGGAAGCGCACCTGGCCAAATTGGCCGAATACATCGACGATAAGGTCCAGGGCCTGGACAAATCGGCCGGCCAGGCCGGCGAGAACCGGGTTCTGGTCATGGCCAGCCTCTTGATCGCGGACGAGTTGTTCGAGGCTTACCGGCAGATTCATAGCCTTGGCGCCCAAGAAGGCGACGGCCAAGACGCCGCCGCCGCGTTGAACGCCTGTGCCGAACGGCTGGAAGCCATTGCCACCCGCCTCGCGGATGCTTAGATAGTCTTAACGCCAATTACTCCATTGTATCCGGGCGGTGCTGCGTGGTGCGTCGGATCCTTCATTCCCTGGGGCCAATAACTACCTCTAGGGAGCTGTCCCTGCCGGGGCCGTGGTCTCGGTATATGGCGCCCACCTGCTGAAGCAGGCCACAGAGGAATATATGCGATCAACGGCCAACGCGGCACCGCCCATCTTTCCGACGCTTCCCAAGACGTGACGGCAATTCCCCTGGACCGGCGCAAGAACGAGGCCCGGGCCGAGTCTAGGGAACGGCGCGATGCCGCCGCGCGCGCGGATCTCGGGGGCGCCGCCGGCGCGGCCCTACGCGACCGGGTTCTCGGCGCCGTCGATTTCCCCACCGCTTGCGCCGTCTCCGCCTATTGGCCCATGGGCAGTGAGATCGATCCGCGGCCCCTGATCGGCGCGCTTCACGGGCGCGGCCATGCGATCGGCCTGCCGGTTGTGCTCCGGCCGGGCGCGGCTTTGGTATTCCGGACCTGGGCGCCGGGCCTGGCCTTGACCGCCGGGGGCTTCGGCACCCGGATTCCCGGCCCGGAGCAGGCGGAGATCCGGCCCGAGGTGTTGCTGGTCCCGCTTCTTGCCTTCGACCGGCGCGGCTTCCGGCTTGGCTACGGCGGCGGGTTCTACGACCGGACCCTGGCGGCCTTGCGGGCGGCGGGCGCGGTGCGCGCCCTGGGGCTTGCTTATGCCGGGCAGGAGATAGCCGAGGTGCCGCGCGGCGGCTTCGACCAAGGCCTCGACGGGATCGTGACCGAGACCGGGGCGATCCTTGGTATAAGGAACCAACGGGCATGAAACTCTTGTTTTGCGGCGATATCGTCGGCCGTTCCGGGCGCGACGTTGTGACCGCGAATGTGCCGCGTCTGCGCGCGGAACTCGGCCTGGACTTCGTTGTCGCCAATGGCGAGAACGCGGCCGGGGGTTTCGGCATTACCGAAAAAATCTGCAATGAATTGTTCGCGGCGGGTATCGACGCCATCAGCGGCGGCAATCATTCCTGGGACCAGCGCGAGGCCCTGGCCGTGATCGAGCGCGAGCCGCGCCTCCTGCGCCCGCAAAACTACCCGGCCGGCACGCCGGGGCGGGGCGCGGCCGTGTTCGCGGCGCGCGGCGGGCGCAAGGTCATGGTTCTCAACGTCATGGGCCGCTTGTTCATGGACCCCCTCGACGATCCCTTTGCCTGCGTGGAGCGCGAACTCGCCAAGCAGCGCCTGGGCGGAACCGTCGATGCCATAATCCTCGACGTCCATGCCGAGACCACCAGCGAAAAGATGGCCATGGGCCATTTCGCCGATGGCCGGGTTTCGCTATGCGTGGGGACCCATACCCATGTCCCCACCGCTGACACCATGATCCTGTCCGGCGGCACGGCCTATCAGAGCGATGCCGGCATGTGCGGCGACTACGATTCGGTGATCGGCATGGACAAAAAGGTGCCGATCCAGCGTTTCACCCGCAAGCTGCCGACCGAACGCCTGAGCGCCGCCAAGGGCGAGGGCACCCTGTGCGCTGTCTATGTGGAAACCGACGATAAAACGGGTTTGGCGCTGAAAGCCGCGCCCCTGCGCCTTGGCGGGCGGCTGAGCGAGGCGCGGCCTTAGTTACTTGGCTTCGCCTGGGCCAGGGCCAGAAAACGCTCGACCTCATCGAGCAAGGTCTCGGCTTGCAAAGTGGCCAACTTGGCGGCTTCCCGGGCTATTTCGGCCGCTTGGCCCGGCGTTTCTGCGTTTCCCGCCGCCAGCAAGACGTCGAGGGACTCGGGGGCGCTTTTTTGCGCGTAACCGTCCACCAGCTTGGCGGCGTCGGACAGGCACTTGGCCTGTTCCACGGCGTTGGCTGGCCCATGGAGGGGAACCTGGAGCAAGGGTGTCTTATGACTGTGCGGCATCTGATATGCCCCTCGGCGAAGAATCTTGATAGGGGATTTTGCCGCTATTTGCCTTAAGTCCGGGTTAAAGCCGGTTTGCGCCGATATTGCCGCCGGGGGCTTTTGAAGGCGGGCAAGACCTGCTAAAAGGCGCCGCAATATCGCCATATTGGACAACTATCAGAGGCAGTGTCTTCCGCCTTGACGCGTGGCCGATTAGGGCGCGCCATGCCACAAAATGTGGTATTAGTTTCGTATACACCGGCAGGATATGGGGACGCTGGGTCATGGCGGGTCATTCTCAATTCAAGAACATCATGCACCGCAAGGGCGCGCAGGATAAAAAGCGCGCCAAGATCTTCGGCAAGCTGATACGCGAGATCGTGGTCGCCGCCCGCAGCGGCCTGCCGGAAGCGGACAAGAACCCGCGCCTGCGCGCCGCCATCGCCGCCGCCCGCCAAGCGAACATGCCCAAGGATAATGTCGACCGGGCCATCAAGCGGGCCTCGGGCGGCGAAGACGACGCCAATTATGAGGAAATCCGCTATGAGGGTTATGGCCCCGGCGGTGTCGCGATCATTGTCGAGGCCCTGACCGATAACCGGAACCGGACCGCGTCCGAGGTCCGGGCCGCCTTCAGCAAGCTGGGCGGCAGCCTGGGGGAAACCAATAGCGTGTCCTTCATGTTCGACCGGGTCGGGCTGATAGCCTACTTGGCCGATGCCGCTACCGCCGATGTCATGTTCGAGGCCGCGGCCGAGGCCGGCGCCGGCAATGTCGAGACCACGCCCGAAGGGCACGAAATCACCTGCGCGCCGGACGATTTTTCCAATGTGCGCGATGCCCTGGCCGACCGCTTCGGCGATCCTGAGGAGGCTTCCCTGGCCTGGAAACCTCTGACCACGGTGCCGCTCGACGAGGATCAGGCCGCGACCATGTTCAAATTGCTCGACCTCTTGGACGACAGTGACGACGTCCAAAGGGTCGCCGCCAACTACGACATTTCCGACGAAATCATGACCCGCCTGACGGCCTAGAAGGAACCGTCAAGCGGGCGCAAGGGGGACTATGCGCGTTATAGGTTTGGATCCGGGATTGCGCCGGACCGGTTGGGGAATCGTGGAGGTCGAGGATAACCGCCTCCGCCACATCGCCAACGGTGTCGTCGCGCCCAAGGTGGACGCCGAAATCGCGCTGCGCCTTCTGCACCTGTTCGAGGGGATCGCGGCGGTGCTGGACCAGTACCGGCCCGGCGAGGCGGCGGTCGAGGAAACCCTGGCCAATCGTAACGCGAGCTCGACCCTGAAGCTTGGCATGGCGCGCGGCACCGCGTTATTGGCTGCCGCGCGGGCCGGCCTGCCGGCGGCCGAATACCTGCCCACCAGGGTCAAGAAAGCGGTGGTCGGCAATGGGAACGCGAAAAAGGAGCAGGTCGCCATGATGGTCGCCCGGCTCCTGCCGGGCTGCGCCATCTCCGGCCCCGATTCCGCCGACGCCCTGGCGGTCGCGATTTGCCATGCCCATAGCCGCCAAACGGCCCGGCGCTGGGAAGCGGGCGCGGTCAAGCCCGGCATGGCGGGGATCGGGCCATGATCGCGAAGCTGAGCGGGCGCCTGGATTCGGCGGGCGAGGGCTGGGCGGTGATCGATGTCGCCGGGGTCGGCTACCTGGCGTTCTGCTCCACCCGCACCCTGACCAATTTGCCGGGGCCGGGAGAGCCGGTCCAAGTGATGATCGAAACCCATGTCCGCGAGGATCACATACACCTCTACGGTTTCCTCGAGGTGGCGGAGCGCGATTGGTTCCGCCTGCTGACCACTGTCCAGGGGGTCGGGGCGCGCATGGCCTTGGCGATTCTCTCGGTCCTGTCCCCGGCGCAACTGGTTCAGGCGATCGCGGCGCAAGACAAGGCCGCCTTGACCAGGGCCAACGGGGTCGGCCCCAAACTGGCTGGGCGGGTGGTCTCCGAATTGAAGGAAAAGGCCGGGCGTATCGTGCTCGGCGAGGCCGCCCACGCCGCCGCCATGGAAGGCGGCGGGCCGTCCGCGGAGGCGGTGCCCGAGGATGCGGTTTCCGCCCTGGTCAATCTGGGTTACGGCCGGGGCGAGGCCTTTGGCGCGGTCGCCCAGGCGGCCCGCCATCTGGGCGGCGATGCGCCGGTCGAGGCGGTCATCCGCGCCGGCTTGCGGGAGTTGGCGTCGTGAGCGAGGCCCGGGTCGTGGCGCCAAATTTCACCGGCGGCGACGGCGCCGACCAGGCCATGCGTCCGGGCCATCTGGGGGAATTTATCGGCCAACGGAGCTTGCGCGAGAATCTGGGCGTTTTCGTCGCCGCCGCCAAGGCGCGGGGCGAGGCCCTGGACCACGTTTTGTTTCACGGCCCTCCCGGTCTGGGCAAGACCACCCTGGCGCAGATCGTGGCGCGGGAGATGGGGGTCGGATTCCGCGCCACCTCCGGCCCGGTGCTGGCGCGCGCCGGCGACCTGGCGGCGATCCTGACCAACCTGCAAGAGCGCGATGTGCTCTTTATCGACGAAATTCACCGGCTATCGCCGGTTGTGGAGGAAATCCTCTATCCGGCCATGGAGGACTTTCAGCTCGACCTCATCATCGGCGAGGGGCCGGCGGCCCGTTCGGTCCGCATCGACCTGCCGCCCTTCACCCTGGTCGGCGCCACCACCCGTTCGGGCCTCATCACCACGCCCTTGCGCGAAAGATTCGGGATTCCCTTGCGCTTGTTGTTCTACGACGCCGGGGAGTTGCAGGAGATCGTGACCCGGGGCGCCAGGGTTCTGAAGGTCGATATAACCCCCGAAGGCGCCCGCGAGGTCGCGCGCCGGGCCCGGGGGACGCCGCGGGTCGCCGGGCGGCTGTTGCGCCGGGTGCGCGATTTCGCCGCCATGGAGGGGCCGGGCGCCATCGGCGCCGCCGCCGCCGATGCCGCCTTGCGCCGTCTCGACGTGGACGAGCGCGGCCTGGACGCCATGGACCGGCGCTACCTGGGCGTGATCGCGGATAACTACGACGGCGGGCCGGTCGGCGCCGAAACCCTGGCCGCCGCCTTGTCGGAACAGCGCGATGTCATCGAGGACGTGATCGAACCCTATCTGATGCAGCAAGGCCTGTTGCAGCGCACGCCGCGCGGCCGGGTCTTGACCCGCTCGGCCTACGCCTACCTGGGGCGCGAGGCGCCGCGATCCATCGCCCAATTGGACCTCTTGGCCGGCGGCGGAGAGGATGCCGGGTGAGCGCCGGGGGCCATGGACTGAGCGGGCGGATCGAAGCGGAAACTCATATTTTTCCGCTGCGCGTCTATTACGAGGATACCGACGCCGGCGGGATCGTTTACTACGCCAATTACCTGAAATTCGCCGAGCGGGGGCGGACGGAGATGCTGCGCCTCTTGAACGTTAACCACACGGAAACCGCGGAACGTTATGGCTTGGCCTTTGCGGTGCGCGACTGCGCGGTCGATTACCGGCGCGCGGCGCGGCTCGACGATATGCTTGAGGTGCGCTCCCGGCTGTTCGATCTGCGCGCCGCCGCGCTCGGCGTCGATCAAGGCATCTGGCGCCAAGACGAGGAGGTGGCGCATTTGCGCCTGCGTATCGTGTGCCTGAACCGGCGGGGGCGGCCGGCGCGATTTCCAGAGCCCATTCGCACGACCTTGCAACCCTATGCCCTAGGGCGGGAGTTAGTTTAAGACATGCAAAGCGATACGGTCGATAGTCTCGCCCTCGGTGGTTCCGTCAATTACGACTTTTCGGTCTGGGGCCTATTCTTCCAGGCCGACCCGGTTGTCAAATTGGTTCTTCTGATTCTTTTGCTGGCCTCGTTCTGGACCTGGGCCATCATTTTCGAAAAGGTTTTGCGGATGCGCCGCCTGCGCGCGCAGGCGGGTGAATTCGAGGAGGCTTTCTGGTCGGGCGGCTCCTTGGAGGATCTCTACGAACGCATGGACCGGGTGCCGCCGGACCCCATGGCGTCGCTCTTCGTTTCGGCCATGCGCGAATGGCGGCGATCCGCCTCGAAAGGGGCGGCCGGCAACGATAGCGCCAAGTCCAGCCTGAAGCAGCGCGTCGACCGGGTCATGCAGATTACCCTGGGGCGTGAGATGGAGCGCCTGGAACGGCACATGGTGTTTCTAGCCTCGGTCGGCTCGGCGGCGCCTTTCGTTGGCTTATTCGGCACCGTGTGGGGGATCATCAACGCCTTCACCTCCATCGCCGCCTCGGAGAATACCAGCCTCGCGGTGGTCGCGCCCGGCATCGCCGAAGCCTTGTTCGCGACCGCCCTGGGCCTGGTCGCGGCAATCCCGGCGGTTATCGGTTTTAATAAGCTGGCCAACGACTTGGGCCGCTATGCCGGGCGGCTGGAAGCCTTCACCGGCGAATTCGGCGCCATACTTTCGCGGCAATTGGACGAGAAATATGTGCATGTCGTGCGATTTCTTGGGCCGCGCCTGCGGCCCCGGCCACCGGCGCCGGACCTATCAGCCGATGAGCGAGATCAACGTGACGCCGTTTGTTGATGTCATGCTGGTGCTTCTGATCGTGTTCATGGTGACCGCGCCGCTGCTGACCGTGGGGGTCCCGGTCGATCTGCCGAAAACCGAGGCCAAGGCAATCGCGGAAGCCGAGGAGCCCTTGGTCATTTCGGTCAACGCCGAGGGCCTGATATTCGTTCAGGATACGGAAGTGAAAATGGAAAACCTGGTGCCGCGCCTGCGCGCCATTACCGAGAACAAGGCCGACACCCGGATTTACCTGCGCGGCGACCGGAGCATCGACTACGGCCGGGTCATGGAAGTCATGGGCACGGTTAATATCGCCGGCTTCACGCGGGTCGCGCTGGTCGCGGAATTGCCCAAGCGCGGCAAAACCAAAAACTAGAGCGCCAGGAAACGGGACGGAGCATCGGATCGCCGATCATGGGCAGCGGAGCATTATATTCAAGCATCCTGCACGCCGTGGTTCTCGCGATCCTGGTTTTCGGCTTGCCGTCTTTCGTCACCCCGCAGAACGCCACCATCGTTCCGGTGGAGTTCATTACCCTCGACGATCTGATCGAAAAACCCGTGGAAAAGCAGCCCGAGCCCGAGCCGGAGCCCAAGGCCGAGGAAAAAGCGCCGATACCCGAGCCGCCAAAACAGCAGGCGAAGCTGGAACCCGCCCCGCCCGAACCGGAGCCCGAACCCGAGCCCGAACCCGTCAAACCGGAACCGGTGCCCGAGACGCCCAAGGCCAAACCGGAACCGATACCCGAGCCGGAAAAGGTCGTGGCCGCGCCGCCGCCCAAGCCCAAGCGCAAGCCCGCCGATAAAAAGCCGGAGGCGAAAAAGAAACCGCCGCCGAAAAAGAAAAAAGACCAGTTGGCCTCGATCCTGCGCGACGTCTTAAAGCGGAAAAACCAGCCCCGCGCCGCGCCCCAAGACCAGGCCGCCAAGGAACCCGAAAAAGCCCCGGCCAAGCCGCGGGTCAGCGCCTTCGCCCAGAACCAGATGAGTCAGGCTATTCAACAGCAACTGCGGGCGTGCTGGCGGCTCGACCCCGGCGCCCGGGAGGCCGAGGATCTGGTGGTCGAAATCCAGGTCAGTCTCAACCCGGACGGTTCGGTGCGCCAAGCGACCGTGATCGACACGGTACGCATGGTTCAGGACGCTTATTTTCGTAGCGCGGCCGAGAACGCCAAGCGTGCGATCGATGTATGCAGCCCCTTTAAACTGCCGATTAAAAAGTACGACGTTTGGCGTGAACTTACCCTGCGATTTAACCCGCGAGAAATGTTTGGAACATGATGCAGAAATCGATTTTCCGTCTTATTGCCTTTACCCTGGTGCTGGGCGTTGCCGCCGTACCCTTCGATCCGGCGCGCGCCGAATTAGTGGTGGATATCACCCGCGGCTTCGTGGAGCCCTTGCCGGTCGCGGTCACCGACTTCGACGGCGCGGCGCCCGGAGATATCCGCTTCGGACAGGATATCTCCAAAGTTATCGCGGATGATCTGGAACGAAGCGGCCTGTTCCGCCCGATCGAACAGGGCGCCTTCATTCAAGACCCGGCGACCCTGCGCATTGCCCCCAAGTTCGGCGACTGGCGGCTAATCAACGCTCAGGCCCTGGTCAGCGGCGCCACCGAACTCCAGGCCGACGGCCGCCTGAAAGTCGAATTCCGCCTGTGGGATGTTTTCGCGGAGACCCAGATCACCGGGCTGGCCTATTTCACGACTCCGGCCAACTGGCGCCGGGTGGCGCACATCATCGCCGATGCCATCTATAAGCGCCTGACCGGCGAGGAGGGCTATTTCGATACCCGGATCGTCTATATCGCGGAAAGCGGGCCACAGAACCGGCGCGTGAAACGCCTGTCGATCATGGATCAGGATGGCGAGAACCACCGCTTCCTGACCGATGGCAGCGTGCTGGTGCTGACGCCGAGATTTTCGCCCACCACCCAAGAAATCACATATTTGTCATATGTCGGCGATACGCCCCGGGTCTTCCTTTTTAACCTGAATACCGGCCAGCAGGAGGTCTTGGGCAACTTTCCCGGCATGACCTTCGCGCCCCGTTTCTCCCCCAACGGGAATAGCGTGATCATGAGCCTGGCACGCCAAGGTAATTCCGAAATATACGACATGGATTTGCGGACGCGGAAAGTCATCCGCCTCACCAATCACCCGGCGATCGACACCTCGCCAAGTTATTCCCCCGATGGCGGGGAGATCGTGTTCAATTCAGACCGTGGCGGGACACAACAGATCTACGTGATGGCCGGAAATGGCGATAATGTGCGCCGGATTACCTTCAGCGCCGGCCGTTACGCGACCCCCGTATGGTCTCCTCGCGGAGATTTGATAGCCTTTACGCGGATTTACCAGGGCGAATTCTATATCGGCGTGATGCGCCCCGACGGCAGCGGCGAACGCATGCTGGCCAAGGGTTTCTTGGTCGAAGGACCGACTTGGGCGCCAAATGGACGGGTGCTGTCGTTTTACCGGCAGGAACCGGCCAACGCGGCCGGCATTGTCAGCTCGAAGCTTTTCACCATAGATTTAACGGGTTTTAACGAAAGAGAGATCGTGACCCCCATCGATGGTTCCGATCCGGCGTGGTCCCCCTTGATTCCCTAGGAACCGTCGGATAAATTGCCCGCCTCATCCGCATGATGCGGGCGAGTCGGGCGTTATGTTTGAATTAAGGGTCGGCTGCCATATTCGATGGCCGGAGGCGCTTAAACATAACACCCTATTCCGGGGGGAATTCTCGAGAGGTTTCCATATGCGTTCTAAGATTTTCACGTTCATCGCGGCTGTTTTTTTTCTGACCGCGTGCGGTACCTCGGGTGAGGATTCGGGGGCCGGTACAGGATCCGGGGCGGCGGCGACTTCGCAGTCCACGGGCTCAACGTCCACCGCGACGACCTCGACCGCGATTCCGGGGCCGACGCCCGGCAGCCAGGAGCATCTGGTGGTCAATGTCGGCGACCGCGTTTTCTTCGATTTCGATAAGAGCGATCTCAAGGCCGATGGGCGGTCCACGGCTGAAGCCTTGGCGGCTTGGATGAATAATTACCCGGCGGTGACGCTCACCATCGAAGGTCACGCCGATGAGCGCGGCACCCGGGAATACAACCTGGCGCTTGGCGAACGGCGCGCGAACGCGGTTTACGATTACATGCTGGCGCTTGGCGTTCAGTCGAACCGCTTGCGGACCATCAGCTATGGCAAGGAGCGTCCCGCGGTTCTCGGGTCGAACGAACAAGCCTGGGCCCAAAACCGGCGCGGCGTCTTCGTCGTCAACTGAGCCTTCGCCCAAGCGATTGACGCGAACGGACTGACAAGGAACAAGGCCGGCTTTTCCGATCGGGGAAGAGCCGGCCGTCTTTGCGGCGGGACTGCCTTGGATAAAGAGCGTGGACGGATGGCCAGGACCGATCGGGCCCGGCGCCTTATTTCCGTCAAGAATATCCGTCAAGAAAAGGGTATCCCACAGGCCCTAGAACCGCATACATGGCCGGACGAATGATCGCGCCGAGATTTCCCATAGTTACATCCCTAAAGGCTCTAGGCGTCCGTTCCTGGGGCCGGACCTGTATTATTGCCATGGCGCTCGTTTTGACCGCTCCGGCGGTTGTTTTCGCCCAGGATTCGCAAGTTCAAGGCTTGGTGGACCGGGTCGAGCGCTTGCAGCGTGAGTTGCAGACCCTCCAGCGCGAAGTTTACCGCGGCGAAGTACCGCCGGCCTCAGCCGGTACGGCGGGGCAGGCCGAGTCCGCCACGGCGGGGCGGGACGAGTCCGGCGCCGGCGGCATGACGACCACCGTCGCCGCGCGGATCGAATTGCGGCTTTCCCAGATCGAGGCCCAGTTGCGGGACTTGACCGGACGGATCGAGGAAGCGTCCTACCGGCAGACACAGCTACGAGGCATGATCGACAAACTGGCGGCGGACACGGACCTGCGCCTGCAGCTGCTTGAGCAGGGCGGCGCAGGACTGGCATCGGGGGTTACGCCTGGGCAAGCGGCGGCTATGGGTCAGGATCAAGGCCAGGCCGTCATCCCGGGTCAGTCTCTGGCCGGGGGCGGGGCGGCGCGCACCTTGGGTACCGTGCCCGTCGAAGACCTGAAGGCCTTGCAGGCGGGACGGGTGGAATCGGCCTCGCCGGCGGCGGCCCCGGCCCCGGAAAGCCAAAGCGCCACGGCTTATGTCTTACCGGGTGCAACCGCGGAGGAGCAATACCGGGGGGCCTTCGGACTCTTGAGCCAGGCCAATTACGGCGAGGCGGAATTGGCCCTGCGCGCCTTTGTCGAGCAGAATCCGGAAAACCCCCTGGCCGGGAACGCGAAGTACTGGCTGGGTGAGACCTACTACGTGCGGCAGGATTTTCAACAGGCCGCCATTACCTTCGCCGAGGCTTACCAGCAGTATCCCGACAACTCGAAAGCGCCGGATAATTTGCTGAAGCTTGGCATGTCGCTGTCCGCCCTGGGCAGTAAGCCCGATGCTTGCGGCACCTTCGCGGAACTCCTCAAGCGCTACCCCAATGCCGCCGCCACCATACAGAAGCGCGCCAAGCAGGAGCGCCAGCGCCTGGGCTGCGAGTGACGCCGGCGCCGGGCGCGCCGGGCCCCAGATTCGGCGCCGCCGACTTCACCCTGTGCATGGACCGGCTGGGGCCGTTCGAATCCAAACCTCACATGGCCGCCGGTGTATCGGGGGGCGCCGACAGCATGGCCCTGGCGGTTCTGATGTCCCAATGGACGCGGGCGCGGGGCGGGCGGCTCACGGCCTTGATCGTGGATCACGGCCTGCGCGCCGCCGCCGCCGCCGAGGCCAGGTCCGTGGGCCGTAGCCTGGGCGCACTGGGGATAGAGCACCGCGTTTTACGCTGGCGGGGGCCGGTCCCGAAGGCCAACATCCAGGCCCAGGCCAGGCGTATTAGGCACGATCTTCTGTCTGCCTGGTGCGCGCGTAACGGGGTTCTTCACTTGGCTTTGGGCCATCACCGGGAGGATCAGGCGGAAACCTTCCTGCTGCGCCTGGGCCGGGGCAGCGGCCTCGACGGTCTGGCGGCCATGGCGGGCATCGGCGCGGGCGCGCAACTCCGCTTGCTGCGGCCCTTGCTGGCGGTGCCCAAGGCGCACCTGGTTTCGCTCCTGTGCGCGGCGGATATCGGCTGGATCGAGGATCCGGCCAACCGGGATAGCAAGCATGCCCGGGTCCGCATAAGGGCCTTGGCGCCCAGGCTCGCGGCCGAGGGCTTGAGCGCTGAGCGCCTGGGCGCGACCGCCGCGCATCTAAGCCGCGCGCGCCGCGCCCTCGAAACCTACACGGCGGAACTCTTGGCCCGCGCGGTCTGGATTCATCCCGCCGGCTTCGCCCGCCTCGACGCGGCGCTTCTGAAGAAGGCGCCGGAAGAGGTTGCCCTGCGCGCCTTGGCGCGCATCTTCATGGCCGTGGGCGGGCTCGACTACGGACCCCGGCTGGATCGTTTGAAACGCCTGCTGGACGGTTTGCGCGCCGGTACCGCCAAGGGCCGCACCCTGGGCCGATGCCGGATTATGCCGCAGACCGGGCCGCCGCCGCATCTTTTGGTCGTGCGTGAGCAGCGGGGGGTACCGGAAACGCCCCTGCAGCCAGGCAGTACGGTCCTCTGGGACCAGCGTTTCGAGGTTGCGCTGGCGGCGCGGGGCCAAGGCCGGCCGGTCTTCGTCTCGGCCTTGGGGCGGGCGGGCTGGACCGCCCTGCGGCCCAGGCTGGCGGACCCGGAAACCATGGGGATTCCGGGCCTTGCCAGGCCGTCGTTACCCGCCTTCTGGGACCGCTCGGGGCTCTTGGCTGTACCTCATCTTGGCTACTCGAGGACCGGTCCGCGGGGCTTAATTGTATCCAAATGCCGTTTTAGGCCCAAAAACAGCCTGACCGGCGGAGCCTTTACAGTTGCTTAGGCGGCAAGGCGCATTATGTTAATGAGCGGAGCAGGCCGTTTGGCCCCAGTTTTTCGTCTGCCCCAAGGTTGTGAGGCAGGATGGTAACGAAAGGGATTTCAGCTTGAATTTCAGTCGCAATGCAGCGCTTTGGCTGGTTATCGTGCTGTTGCTCTTCGCACTGTTCAATTTGTTCCAGGGTACCGCTTCCCGGAGCCCGCAGGCGCCGTTGGCCTATTCCGATTTCGTCTCTCATGTTGAAAACGGCCGGATCCTGAAAGTCACGATCCAGGGCAAGGAAATCACCGGCCAGTTTCGCGACGGCAGCGAATTTCAAACCTTCGCGCCGGAAGACCCCGGCCTGGTCGATCGTCTGCGCGAAAATAGTGTCGGCATCACGGCGGCGCCGCCGGAAGAGGCAAGCCCGCTGCTGTCTATCCTGATCTCCTGGTTCCCCATGTTGCTGCTGATCGGCGTGTGGATTTTCTTCATGCGTCAGATGCAATCGGGCGGCGGCAAGGCCATGGGCTTCGGCAAGAGCAAGGCGCGCATGCTGACCGAGAAAACCGGGCGCGTCACCTTCGACGACGTGGCCGGTATCGACGAAGCCAAGCAGGAGCTTGAAGAGGTCGTCGATTTCCTGCGCGACCCGCAGAAATTTCAACGCCTCGGCGGCAAGATTCCCAAGGGCTGCCTTCTGGTTGGCCCGCCCGGCACCGGTAAGACCCTGTTGGCGCGCGCCATCGCGGGCGAGGCCAACGTGCCCTTCTTCACCATCTCGGGCTCCGATTTCGTCGAGATGTTCGTGGGCGTCGGCGCCAGCCGGGTGCGCGACATGTTCGAGCAGGGCAAGAAGAATGCCCCCTGCATCATCTTCATCGACGAGATCGATGCGGTTGGACGCCATCGCGGCGCCGGCTTGGGTGGCGGTAACGACGAGCGCGAACAGACCTTGAACCAACTGCTGGTCGAGATGGACGGCTTCGAGGCCAACGAGGGCGTTATCCTGATCGCCGCGACCAACCGGCCCGACGTGCTCGATCCGGCGCTGCTGCGTCCGGGCCGCTTCGACCGGCAGGTCGTGGTTTCGAACCCGGATATTCTCGGGCGCGAAAAAATACTCAAGGTTCACATGCGCAAGGTGCCCCTGGCGCCGGATGTCGATGTGCGCACCGTCGCGCGCGGCACGCCGGGCTTCTCCGGTGCCGATCTGGCTAATCTGGTCAATGAGGCGGCGCTAATCGCTGCGCGTAGCGGCAAGCGGGTCGTGACCATGGCCGATTTCGAATACGCCAAGGATAAGGTCATGATGGGGGCCGAGCGGCGCTCCATGGTCATGACCGACCAGGACAAGGAAGAGACCGCTTATCATGAGGCCGGTCACGCCCTGGTCGGCTTGTTCGTGCCCGGCAACGACCCCTTGCACAAGGTCACCATCATTCCGCGCGGGCGGGCCCTGGGCGTCACCATGAATTTGCCGGAGCGCGACCGCTACGGCTTCAAGTTCAAGGAAATCAAGGCACGCCTGGCCATGATGTACGGTGGCCGCCTTGCGGAAGAAATTATCTATGGCGTCGAGAATGTTTCGACCGGTGCCAGCAGCGACATCCAGCAAGCGACCGGCTTGGCCCGCCAAATGGTCACCGAATGGGGCATGAGCGACAAACTGGGCCGTCTGCGTTACGTCGATAACCAGGAAGAAGTCTTTCTCGGTCATTCGGTATCGCGCAGTCAGACCATTTCCAACGACACCGCGAAATTGATCGATCAGGAGATTCGCCGGATCATCGAGGAAGCGGAAGCGACCGCGCGTGGCGTCCTGGAAGAACACCTCGACGATCTGCATGCGGTGACCAAGGCCCTGCTTGAATACGAGACTCTCTCGGGCGATGAGGTCCGCGCCATCCTGCGCGGCGAAACCATCGACCGAAGCGAATCGGAAAGTAGTAGCGGTAAGGGTGCGAGCGGCCTGCGCGCCTCGGTGCCCTCCAGCGGCAAACCGGCCAAGGGCAAGGAACCGCCCGGCGCCATGGAACCGGAACCGCAACCGGGCGGATAGCCGTAACCTAGCTTTTGAATCGATGACGACGAGCCCCGCTTTATGCGGGGCTTTTCGCCTATGGCGGTATCGCGGCTAAGTGAAAGCTTGGATTAGCGCGGTGCGTGCTTCGACAGGCTCAGCATGAGATGTTTTCTTAATGCCACACACGGTCTTCCTCATCCTGGAGACCTTTGCGCGGCGCGCCTTGAGGGCCGGTATTCGATGGATATTTGTATTGAGCGGGGTTGCGGCGGCTGAGTTTCATGTTTGGGGCGCCGCCCTGACCCCGTTTCGGCCTGTTTTCTTGATTTTAGACGGACTCATGGTGCCGCCAGCGTATGTAAGCGCCTCAGATTGTAGGCGAAGCAGGCCAGGGATAGCGCGGTGGCGTTGCGCGCCTGATTGAAGTAGCGCATGCGGTCCATGCGGTAACTCCTCTTCAGGGTTCCAAACAGCTTCTCAACCGGGCGGCGCTTAAGCGACAGGGCATGATTG
>JAJFGL010000055.1 GCA_021776135.1 Kiloniellaceae bacterium | reverse complement strand
GGCGGGATCGGATTATCCCACCCGTTAGGAGCGGACGGCGCCGTGTGGCAGGCCCCCCACAAGCCGTTCGCGACGCGGCGGGTGGGATAATACGACCCGTCCCAGCGGGATTGGGCCAGAATGACGCGAGGCCGCGTCGCTTGTCCTTGAATATGCTCTGCATGTCCTGCGTCCTCGCTCCTAACCTCGCGTCATTCTGGCCCAACCGCGGCGGCATCCTAAGTGTCCACAGACCCTAGCATAAGCGGTGGCCCGGGTCATGGGCGCCTTGGCAAGGGAGGGCCATGGGGGCAGGTGCGTAAAGAATGATGCCAAAACCCGCCCGGCAGGTTACTATCCGGTTCTTTTACTACCCAGGATACAAAGCAATAAACCGCTAGGGAGACGACAATGAGCAACCCAAGGATACTCAAGAAACTTCTCAAGCAGCATAGTATGGACCGCCGCGGCTTCATGCGCGGCGCCCTGGCCGCCGGCGCCACGGTGGCCATGGCCAGCGCGGTCTTCGACCAGGCTCTGGCCGCGACGCCGAAAAAGGGCGGTAATTTCCGCCAGGTTCTGACCGGCGGCGCCACCAGCGACGTTCTCGACCCGGCGCAGACCCTCGATTCCTACATGATAAACGTCTCTTCGGGGCAGCTGCGCAACAACCTGACCGAGATCGGGCCGGACAATCAGCTTAGGAGCGAGCTGGCGGAAAGCTGGGAAGCCAGCGCCGATGCCTCGACCTGGACCTTCAAGCTGCGCAAGGGGGTCGAATTCCACAACGGCAAGTCCCTGGAGGCCGCCGACGTGATCGCGTCCTTCAATCACCACCGGGGCGAGGATACGAAATCCGCCGCCAAGGGCATTATCGCGCCGATTGAGGATATCAAGGCCGACGGCAAGCATACGGTGGTTTTCAAGATGAAGTCGGGCAACGCCGATTTCCCCTTTATCGTCAGCGACTATCACCTGACCATCTGCCCGGCCAAGAGCGACGGCGGGATCGACTGGCAATCGGGTGTCGGCACCGGCGGTTACGTCCTGGACAAATTCGATCCGGGCGTGCGCACGACGGTCAAGCGCAATCCGAACTACTGGAAGTCCGGCCGCGCCCACTTCGATTCGATCGAGAATCTCTTTATCGGCGACGTGGTGGCGCGCACCAACGCCCTGCGTTCCGGCGAGGTGGACTCGATACCCAACCTGGACCTCAAGACAGTTCATCTCTTGAAGCGGGACAAGGAAATCAAGGTCTTCCCGACCTTCGGCAACAAGCACACCACCCTGCCGATGCTGACCGACATCGCACCCTTCGATAACAACCATGTGCGCTTGGCGCTCAAGTTCGCCATCGACCGCGAGGAGATGTTGCAGAAGATTCTCAAGGGGCAGGGCGAGGTCGGCAACGACTCACCCGTCGGGCCCGCCAACATCTACCGGGCGACGGCGGAAGAAATGCCGCAACGGCCCTACGATCCCGACAAGGCCAGGTTCCACCTGAAAAAAGCGGGCATGGAAAACCTGTCGGTTCAGTTCCATGTCGCTAATTCAGCCTTCGAAGGCGCCGTCGATGCGGCGCAGTTGTACGCCGAATCGGCCAAGAAGGCGGGCATTAACATCGAGGTCGTGCGCGAGCCCGAGGACGGCTATTGGTCGAACGTGTGGCTCAAGAAGCCCTGGACCGCCAGCTACTGGGGTGGCCGTCCGACCGAGGACTGGGTCTTCTCGCAGATCTATTCCTCCGGCGCCGACTGGAACGAATCCCACTGGGAGAACGAGCGCTTCAACAAGCTCCTCGTCATCGCACGCGGGGAATTGGATCCGGTCAAGCGGCGCGAACTCTACGTCGAGATGCAGATTCTGGTGCATAACGACGGCGGTTCGGTCATCCCGCTTTACTTGGCCTACACCCACGCGGCCAGCACCAAGGTCGGGCTGCCGGAGCAAATTGCCAGCAACTGGGAACTCGACGGCCACAAGAACGGCGAACGCTGGTGGTTCGCGTAACCGGGTAATCCTAAGCGCCGCGCCCAGGAACGGCATGTCTTTGGGCGCGGCGTTGCTTTTTGTAATAAGGCGCACACCCGTAAAGCCGTCATCCCGGACTACGATCCGGGATCTTTGGGTAAGACCGGGTGCGTTATATCCAATAAGATCCCGGATCAAGTCCGGGATGACGATTTGTGGGTTGATTGTTTTTTGATCTAAACCCATTCGAGGAGGCATCCATGGAAGGCTTCGTTGGCCGCCGCGGCCTGATCGAGGGTCAGCGCCTGCGCGCCCTGAGTCGGCGTTCCAATCTTAAGGGCTTCGTGCAACTGGGCAGCCACCTCGGCGCGATCCTGGCCAGCGGTTTCGCCTTGCAGGCCACCTGGGGCACTTGGTGGGCGGCGCCGGTCTTTATCGCCCATGGCGTGCTGCTGAACTTCCTCTATGCCGGGCAGCACGAGTTAAGTCATGCCACCGTGTTCCAAACCCGCTGGCTGAACGAGGCCGTGGGCCGGGTTATCGGTTTTCTGATGTTTTATCCGCGCGACTTCGATCAGATTCAGCATTTCGCCCATCACCGCCACACCCAGGATTGGGCCAAGGACGGCGAACTCGACCGCCCGCCCTATGCCTTAAGCGGTTATCTGATTTATTTCCTGGGCTTTACCTACTGGTCCTCGCGCTTCGCCCGGATCCTGCGTTTCGCCGCCGGCCGGGTGCCAGAGCCCTATATCCCCGCCGCCAAGCACGCCTTGGTGATCGCCGAATCTCGCTGGCTCCTGGCCGGTTACGGCACCATCGCCGCCGCGTCCCTGGCCATGCAGTCCTGGGCCGCGGTCATTTACTGGCTGGCCCCCATGATGGCCACCAAGGCCTTGCATCAGGTGCAGAACACCATGGAGCACCTGGGCCTGACCCACGAGGCCAACACCCTGGAGAACACCCGCACCACCCGCACCAACGCCCTGATGCGCTGGATGGCCTGGAACATGCAATACCACACCGCCCACCACACTTATCCGGCGGTGCCCTTCCACGCCCTGCCTGAATTGCACCGCGAGATCGTGGCGCGCACGGGGCAGGAGCCTCACAGCATGACCTACCTGGGCTTTCAGCGGGCCCTGATCCGCCATCTCCTGGGCGGCAAAAGCGAGTCCGATTATCCACAGGACCAGGCCTGGATCCTGGACCCAGACGATCGAACCCGAGCCGCCACCGGCCATGCCAAGGCTTGAGGTCTTCCAATCCCTCTGGGCCATGGAGATGCGCCGCCCGGGGGTTCCGGAGCGCCCGGCCGAAGAGACTTTCGATAGGGTGGCCGAAGCCGGGTATCACGGCCTGGCCATCGACCTGGGCGCGACCGATATGGAAACCGCCCTCAAGACCCGGCCCCTGTTCGCGCGGCACGGCCTCGGCTGCCTGATTAACGCCTTTCCCAGGACCATCGAGGATTTGCGCCCGGTCCTGCGCATGGCCAAGGATTTCGACGCCCGCTTCGTCAATATCATCGGCCAGGTCATGCCGCTGTCCGTCGATGACATGATCCCGGTGGTGCGCGCCTGGATCGCCATGGCGGCGGAGGAGGGGGTGCCGATTCTGTTCGAAACCCACCGCAACTGCATCACCAACGATCTGTTCGCCACCCTCCTGCTGCTCGACGCGGTGCCGGAGATGCGGCTGTGCGCCGACCTTTCGCACTATCTGCTTGACCGCGAATTCAACTATCCTATCTCCGCCGAAGACGATGCCTTGATCCAGAGAATCCTGCGCCGTTCCGATTCCCTCCAGGGCCGGGTCGCCAGCCGCGAGCAGATTCAAGTCCAGATCGATTTTCCCCAGCACCGGAAATGGCTCGAAGTCTTCGCCCGCTGGTGGGAAAACGGTTTACGTTCCTGGCGCGCGCGCGCCGGGGCGGACGAGGCCGTGAATTTCCTTTGCGAACTGGGGCCGCCGGAATACGCCATCACCGGGCCGGACGGCCTCGAACTCTCCGACCGCTGGCAAGAAGCCTTGCAAATACGCAAGATAGTCGAAGACATTTGGGCGCGCCTGGAACGCGAAGACACTTAGGAAGATAGGTATGGATAAGAAAAATCTGGAACGGCTAAGGGCGAAATACAACGCTGCCGGGGGCGGCGAGGTCATGGACCCGCAGTTCAAGAAGGTGGCCGAGCTTCTCTTCACCGGCGATTCGCGCAAGAAGCCTTATTCCGGCATACCGACGCTGCTCGACGCGCCCAACCGCGAGGACGCGGCGGAACTGGATGATTTCGGCGGGCTGGATATTGCTCTGCTCGGGGTGCCCATGGACCTGGGGGTGACCAACCGGCCCGGCGCCCGTTTCGGCCCGCGCGCGGTGCGCGCCATGGAACGCATCGGGCCCTATAACCACGCCTTGAAGCTTTGCCCCCTGGCCGAGGCCAAGGTCGCCGACATCGGCGACGTGCCCATGGGCAGCCGCTTCAGTCTCGACCGGTCGATCGAGGATATCGAGGCCTTCTACACCCGCCTGGTGGCCGCCGGGGTGCGCCCCTGCAGCGTCGGCGGCGATCATTCCATTACCTACCCGATCCTCAAGGCCCTGGGCGCCAAGCGCCCCCTGGGCATGATCCACATCGACGCCCACAGCGATACCAGCGGTGAATACGACGGCGCCAAGTTTCATCACGGCGGCCCCTTCCGCTGGGCGGTACTCGACGGGGTGCTGGATCCCGCGCGCACCATTCAGATCGGCATTCGCGGCGCGGCCGAGTTCTTGTGGGAATTCGCCTACGACGCCGGCATGACCCTGATCCATGCGGAAACCTTCGCCGAAATGGGGGTCGCGGCGGTGATCGCCAAGGCGCGCGAGGTGGTGGGCGACGGCCCGGTCTACGTGTCCTTCGACATCGACGGGATCGACCCGGCTTTCGCGCCCGGCACCGGCACGCCGGAGGTCGGCGGCCTGAGCCCGCGCGAGGTTCAAGCGCTTCTGCGCGGTCTCGCCGGTCTCGACATCGTTGGCGGCGACGTGGTCGAGATCGCCCCCGAATACGACGCCACAACCAACACCGCCCAGGTCGGCGGCCAAATCCTGTTCGAGATCCTCTCCCTCATGGTCCTGGCGCCGGGAATGAGGAAGAAGGACTAGCTCATGATAGACATAGACGCGGTGCGCGCCGATACGCCGGCGTGCGAGAGCTTGCTTCATTTCAACAATGCCGGCGCGGCGCTCATGCCCGATCCGGTTTACAAGACCGTGGCCGATCACCTGAGCCTGGAGCGGGAGATCGGCGGTTACGAGGCGGCGGACAAGGCCGAGGACGCCCTGCAAGGTTTCTATGACGCCCTGGCCGGGTTGCTGGGCGCCAAGCCGGGGGAGATCGCCTATGTGGAGAACGCGACCCGGGCCTGGGACATGGCGTTTTATTCTCTGCCCCTGCGCGAGGGCGACCGGATTATCACCCATGGCTCCGAATATGCCTCGAACTACCTGGCCTTTCTGCAGCAGGCCAAGCGGCGTGGCCTGGTCATCGATCTGGCGCCCAGCGATGCCTCCGGGCAAATCGATGTCGCGGCCCTGGCGGGGCTGATCGGGCCCAAGACCCGGCTGATCGCCATCACCCATGTGCCGACCCAGGGCGGCCTGGTCAATCCGGCGGCCGAGGTCGGCCGGGTCGCGCGCGAGCATGGGCTCCTCTATTTGCTCGACGCCTGCCAATCGGTCGGGCAGATCGACCTGGATGTCAAAAAGCTCGGCTGCCACATACTGTCCGGCACCGGTCGCAAGTTTCTGCGCGGCCCGCGCGGCACGGGGTTCCTCTATGTCAGCGATGAGATCGTGGAGACCCTGGACCCACCCTTTATCGATCTCTACGCCGCGACCTGGAGCGAGACCGACAGCTATACGCTGGCCGAGGGTGCGTTGCGTTTCGAGAACTGGGAAAGCTATGTCGCCGGCCGCCTTGGGCTGGGCGAGGCGGTGCGCTATGCCCTCAAGCTGGGCCTGCCGGCCATCGAAAACCGGGTCACGGAGCTGGGCGCCGCCCTGCGCGAGGGCCTGTCCGGGATCGCGGGCGTCACCCTTCGCGACCTGGGCGAAAGACGCTGCGGCATCGTCTCCTTCGACAAGGAAGGGGAAGATCCGGCCGCCCTGGCGGCGCGCCTGCGCCGCGACGGCATCAACATATCGACCTCCACCGCCAATAACGCCCGCCTGGATCTGGCCGCCCGTGGCCTCGCCTCGGTCGCTCGAGCCTCGGTCCACTACTACAATACCCAAGCGGAGATCGGGCGCTTTTGCGCCGCGGTGCGAAACGGCTAAAAAGTTTGTGTCGAAAACAGAAGGATCGCCGCCGCTTCCGCCGTGATACGATTGTCGCGGTTTAAATGGAGAGATATGCCCATGGAAAGCGATGCCTTGGTGAGCGATGTGCCGAAACGCGGCCGGCGCGGCGGCGGGCGGGCCGGAAATACCCGCGGCAAGGGGGCGGCGATCAAGCAATTGCCCTGGAGCGTGCCGGTCAATTCCGACAAGCCGACCGAGCCCCTGGACGAAGACGGCGTTCAGGCCATCCACAACGGCGCCATGCGGGTTCTGGAAGAAATCGGCATAGAGTTCCTGAACCCCAAAGCCGTGGAGATCCTGCGCGAGGCGGATTGTATCGTCGCGGGCGAGAATGTCCGCATGGGCCGCGACATGGTCATGGAAGCACTCAAGACCGTGCCGCCCAGCTTTACCGTGACCCCGCGTAATCCGGCGCGGCAGGTCGAAATCGGCGGCGACCGCATGGTATTCGGGAACGTTTCCAGCCCGCCGAACTGTTCCGACCTCGATCGCGGACGGCGTACCGGAGATCAGAAATCCTTTCGCGATTTAATGAAGCTGACCCAGTATTTCAACTGCATCCACCTGGCCGGTGGTTATCCGGTCGAGCCGATCGACATTCACCCCTCGATCCGGCACCTGGATTGCCTCTACGACAAGCTGACCCTGACCGACAAGGTCGTGCATGCCTATAGCCTGGGCAAGGAGCGGGTCGAGGACGTCATGGAAATGGTCCGCATTGGCAGCGGCTTGACCCACGAGGAATTCGACGCGAGCCCGAGGCTTTACACCAATATCAATTCGACCTCGCCCTTGAAGCACGACTATCCCATGCTCGACGGGGCCATGCGCATGGCCCGGCGCGGCCAACCCACAATCGTGACGCCCTTCACCCTGGCCGGGGCCATGGCGCCGGTGACCATGGCCGGCGCGGTCGCCCAGTCCATGGCCGAGGGCCTGGCGGCGATCGTCCTGCTGCAACTCATCAATCCGGGCTGCGCCACGGCCATCGGCACCTTTACCTCGAACGTCGATATGAAAACCGGCGCGCCCGCCTTCGGCACTCCCGAATACATGCGCGCGACCCAGATGTCGGGCCAGATGGCGCGCTTCTACGGCCTGCCCTTGCGCGCCTCCAACGCCTGCGCCGCCAACTGCCCCGACGCCCAAGCGGCCTGGGAGAGCGCGTTTTCGCTTTGGTCGGCGGTGTCCTCGCGGGTCAACATGGTCTTCCACGCGGCCGGTTGGCTGGAAGGCGGGCTGTGCGCGTCTTATGAGAAATTCGTCATGGACTGCGAGACCCTTCAGCAGATGATGGTCTATATGAAGCCGGTCGGAACCAGCGAAGACGACATCGCCGTCGACGCCATTAAGGAAGTCGGGCCGGGCGGGCATTTCTTCGGCTGCGCCCATACCCAGGCCCGCTACGAGACCGCTTTCTACGAGCCCTTCCTGTCGGACTGGTCTAATTTCGAAAACTGGGAGGACCGCGGCGCCGTGCGCACGCCCGAGCGCGCCAATAAAATCTGGAAGAAAATCCTGAACGAGTTCGAAGCCCCGCCCATGGACCCGGCCATAGACGAGGAACTGCAAGCCTTCGTCGTCAAGCGCAAGGAAGAAGGCGGCGCGCCGACGGATTTCTGACCGTGGAAACTCCCGATGCGCCGATCCCCTACCGCGCGCGTATTCGCGACTATTATAGGGCTCTAGGTTATGGCAAGCCTTATGACTGGGCGCACTACGCGCAGGTTCCGTTTCATGCCTTGGATAAACCGCTGAGCGAAACCCGGGTCGCGCTCATCGTCACGGCGGCGCCGGCCCGGGAAGGCAAGAGCGGCGCGGACGCTAAGTTCTTCAAGGTGTATTCGGGCGATAGCGCGCAAGACCACGACTTGCTTCACAGCCATGTCGCGGTCGACACCAAGCACACCACCGGCGAGGATCAGGCCACCTATTTTCCCTTGAAAGCCCTGCGCGCGGCGGCCGCCGCCAAGCGTATTCTTCTCGCGCCGCGCTTTCACGGCATGCCGACAAACCGCAGCCACCGCACGACCCTAGATGTCGATTGCGCGGAAGTCTTGGCCCGGTGCCGGGCCGATGGGGCCGGGTCGGCAATCCTGGTGCCCAATTGCCCGGTCTGCCATCAGACCCTGAGCCTGGCGGCGCGCACGCTGGAGGCGGGCGGCATCGCCAGCGTGGTCATGGGCTGCGCCAAGGATATCGTCGAATATATCGGCGTGCCCCGGTTTCTGTTTTCGGACTTTCCCCTGGGCAATGGCGCTGGGCGGCCGAACGACGCGCGATCGCAAGACACCACGTTGGAACTTGCGTTGCGCCTGCTTGAGCGCGCGCCGGGACCGCGCACCACCCTGCAATCGCCCCTGTGTTGGAGCGAAAACCCGGACTGGAAGCTAGACTATTCCAACGCCGAGCGCCTGACGCCCGAGATCATCGCCCAAAAGCGCGCCGACTTCGACCGGGTAAAGGCGGTGGCGAAAACCCTGCGAAAAGAAACGGGCTTGGGTTAGGGCGCTTGCCTATTTCATTGCCTGCTTGAGAAACTCGCTAGCCGCGTCTTCTGGCGGCCGTTCCGGTCGAAATTATCCGCCGCCAACCAGGCCTGGAACGCCGCCTTGACCGCCGGCCAGTCCTTGTCTGTCATGGCGTACCAGGCGGTGTCGCGGTTGCGGCCCTTGTATGTCGCGGCCTGACGGAACAAGCCTTCGTAGCGAAACCCCAGGCGCTCCGCCGCCTTGCGCGAGGGCGCGTTCAGGGCATCGCATTTCCATTCGTAGCGCCGGTAGCCGAGTTCGTCGAAGACCCGCGCCATCATCAGGAACATGGCTTCGCTCGCCGCCGCGGTTCTTTGCAGGGGCGGGGCGTAGTTGATGTGTCCGACCTCGATGGCCCCGTTCGCGGGGTCGATGCGTAGATAGCTTGCGACACCCGCCGCCTTGCCCGTGCGTTTATCGATAACCGCATGGAATAAGGGATCTTCGCTCCGGCTGTACGCCGTCACCCAGTCACGGTAAGAGGACAAGTCCTTGAAGGGCCCATAGGCCATGTAGGTCCAGATGCGCGCTTCCGTATCGGTCAAGTTTGCTTCATGCAGCGCGGCGGCATGAAGATCGGGGTCGAGCGCTTCAATCCGGCAAAACTTTCCTTCCATGGCGTTACGCGGCGGGCGTGGGCGCGGCGTCCAATCCGCTACGGGAAAACCGATGGGTTGGTTCAGGCAATTAACATTCGCAGTCATATAACAGCCGTCTTCAGGTGGCCGCACTTGCGATAGAGCGTGCAGGGTTTGGCCGCGCGGGCGCCGAATTCCCCACCGCCCGGGATGCGCAGCCAGCAGCCTTCCTTAAACTCCTTGCCGTCGAACTTGAAACCGCCCTTGGACACGTAAATCTCGACTCCGCCGGGATAAGCTTGGCGCGGTAGGGCGGCGCCGGCGGACAGGTGGATCAGATCCATGGTCTCCGGATGGGCGTTATGCCGGTAGAGGGACAGGATATCGATGCCGGGGACCGGGCCCGGCTGCCACTTGGTCTTGCCGGTTTCTATAACGATGTGCTGGCGCCGCTCGCCGCCGTATTGACGCAGCTTGACAAAGATTATGCAGCCCTTGTGCGAGTGCGGCGCGTGACGGAAACCGGGCGGGTTGAGCAGGTATGTGCCCGCCGGGTAGTCGCCGTGTTCGTCGGAGAATATCCCTTTCAGCACCAGGATTTCCTCGCCTTCCGGATGGGCGTGTTCGGGAAACGCCGATTTCGCGTCGTAGCGCACGATCGAGGTGACCCGGCTTTTCTCGCCCCCGAACAAATCGAGACGCTTGCGCCATACGCTCGGGCTCGGGCTCGGCTGCCAATCCATGGCGGCGGTATCCGCCTGGGCGGGGCGTTCGAGGTCGGCGTTGAGAGCTTTATCCATGTCTTCAGATAAACGTGGCGCGGGCCATCTGTCTAGTGGCAGTGTGTGAAGAACCGGCGACGGATCGCACAGCCTGGTTTTTTTTACCGGGCCACGCAAGGAGGCAATACGAATGATCGATCTCTACACTTGGCCGACCCCCAACGGCCACAAAATTCATATCATGCTGGAGGAAACCGAGCTCCCCTACAAGGTCATCCCGGTCGATATCGGCGCCGGGGATCAGTTCGACCCGGACTTCCTGAAAATCAGTCCCAATAACAAGATGCCCGCGATAGTCGATTCCGATGGGCCGGACGGTAAGCCCATATCCCTGTTCGAATCCGGCGCGATTCTGATCTATCTGGCGGATAAGACCGGGCAGTTTTTGTCCAGCGATCCCCGCGCCCGTTACACGACCTTGCAATGGCTCATGTTTCAGATGGGCGGCGTCGGGCCCATGCTCGGCCAGGCGCATCATTTCCGCATCTATGCGCCGGAGAAACTTGATTACGCCTATGACCGCTACACCAACGAGGCCAAGCGGCTTTACGGCGTCCTCGACCGGCGCCTGGGGGAGGCGGCTTACCTGGCCGGGGACGATTACACCATCGCCGACATCGCGACCTTTCCCTGGCTGCGCAGCCATGAAAACCAGGGCGTCGACCTTGGCGATTTTCCCAATGTGAAGCAGTGGTTCGAGGGCATCGCCGCCCGCCCGGCGGTGGTGCGCGGCGTCGCCGTGCTGGCCGAGCGCCGGCGCCAGGGACCGATAGACGACAAGGCGCGAGAGGCGATGTTCGGCGCGACGCAATATCAGAAGCGCTGAGGTTTTTTCATGGCTGTAATTCCAAACCTTAAGCCCGCGACCCTGCTGGCTCACGGCGGCCGCCGGCCCGAGGACGACGGCGGCGACGTATCGCCGCCGATCCATCCCTCGACCAACTACGCGCGCGGCGAAGACTACGGCCTGATCAAAGCGGAAACCAGTTACAGCCGCGATGCCAATCCGGCCTACCCGCCGGTCGAAAATCTGCTGGCGCGCCTGGAAGGGGGCGCGGACGCCATGTTGTTGGCCTCGGGCATGGCGGCGGTGGCCGCCGTTATTCAGGCCCTGCGGCCCGGCGACCATATCGTCGCGCAAAAAGTCATGTACTGGGGCGTGCGCGCCTGGCTGACCGGCTTCTGCGCCGATTGGGGTTTGGACCTCGATTTGATCGACACCGCCGACCCGGCGGCCCTGGCGGGCGCGGTCAAGCCGGGGCGGACCAAGCTGGTCTGGATCGAGACCCCCTGCAATCCGACCTGGGATCTGGCCGATATCGCCGCGGCCGCCGGCATCGCCCATGGGGCGGGCGCGTACCTGGCCGTCGATTCGACCGTGGCGACGCCGGTCCACACCCGGCCCATCGAACACGGCGCCGACATTGTCATGCACTCGGCGACCAAGTCTTTGAACGGCCACGGCGATGCCGTCGCCGGGGTGCTGGTTACCGCCAAGGCCGACGATTTCTGGGACCGGGTGCGCGCCAACCGGGCCCTGGGCGGCGCGGTGCTGGGCCCCTTCGAGACCTGGCTGCTGCACCGGGGCCTACGCAGCCTGCACCTGCGGGTCGAGCGGGCGAGCGCCAATGCCCTGGCCATCGCCCGGCACTTCGAGGGCCACGCGAAGCTCGCATCCGTGCTCTATCCGGGTCTGGAAAAGCATCCCGGCCATGACATCGCACGGAAACAGATGCAGGGCGGCTTCGGTTCCATGCTCAGCTTTTGCGTGAAGGGTGGCGCCGCCGAGGCCATGACCGTGGCCGGCCGCTGCCAACTTGTTGTGCGGGCGACCTCCCTGGGCGGCACCGAAAGCCTGATCGAGCATCGCGCCAGCACCGAGGGCGGCAACACGCCGGTGCCGGCGAACCTGCTGCGCCTCGCCATCGGTATCGAAGACGCCGGCGACCTGATCGCCGATCTGGAACAGGCACTAGCCGGGATATAGGGGATAGGGAACGCCATGACCATCGAGCTTTACACCTGGAGCACGCCCAACGGCCGCAAGGTCTCCATCGCCTTGGAGGAGATGGACCTCGCCTACACGGTTCATCCCATAAACATTACCAAGGACGAGCAATTCGCGCCGGATTTCCTGAAAATCAGCCCCAACAACAAGATCCCGGCGATCCTGGACCGGGACGGGCCCGATGGCGCGCCCATCGGCGTTTTCGAAAGCGGCGCGATCCTGTTCTACCTGGCGGAAAAGACGGGTAAATTTTTCCCCACCGCGCCGCGCGCCCGCACGGCGGTCATGGAATGGTTGATGTTTCAGAAGGGTAATTTCGGCCCCATGCTGGGCCAGGCCCATCATTTCCGGCGCTTCGCCAAGGATAAGCTGCCTTATGCGATCGAGCGCTATTCCAACGAGGCCAAGCGCCTTTACGGGGTCATGGACAAACGCCTGGGCGAGGTTGAATACCTGGCCGGCGATTATTCCATCGCCGACATGGCGACCCTGCCCTGGGTCGCGCGCCATCCCTGGCAAGGCATAGAGTTAGATGAATTTCCCAACGTGAAGCGCTGGAACGATGCCCAAGCCGCGCGCCCCGCCGTGCAGCGCGGCATGGCCGTACCCGAGGGCATGGCGTCCGGCTGGACGCCGCCCGATCCCTAGAACATGTTCTAGCGCGATGTTCTAGGCCATGGCCCGGCGCCGGCCCTTGCCGCCCTTGGCGAAGGCCGCGACCGTTCCGCCCTCGGCCGCCGATGCGCCGCCGGATGTCAGGGATTTCAGTTCTTGGCGGCACGCTTCCAGGCACGAGGCCTCGCGCGTATCCTCGCGGTCGTGAACTTCCATCAAGCTCAACTTTATCTCAACGAGGTCGAGTAAGGTCTCTATAACGCGCCTGGACAAGGCCATGGTGCACCCCTGCAATTCATTGTTTCGGTAAAGCAAGCTTGCCCGCCCTTTTCTTAACAAGCAGTCAAGAGGGGTCAGAAAAAATCAGACGTTATCTAATTGAATACAAACAAAATAATAGATTTTTTGTTATGTCTTTACTGGCCCTAAAGGGACCTTGGCGTATTTTTTTCGCCTCTTCGGAACGCGATCCGCGCCGCGGCGGTCGCGCTGCCGTCAAAAGCCTAGGGCTCCCCATGCGACATTCCATCGTTCTTCCGTTGATCTCCGACATCCTGGTCGCGAACCCGGTGCCCAAGTATGACCGGCGTTTGTCCGACAAGATCCTGGCGGCCTTCGCCCATGCCTACGAGGCCGGGGAGCACGGCGTCGCGGCGCGCCTGCGCCGGGCCTTGGTGGAGGCGGAGCAAAGCGCCGCCGCCGCCCACCCGGAACGGCGCGTCAGCACCGCCCTGGAATCTGCCGACCTGCTGATCGAATTCGTCGATGCCCGCAAAGCCTACAAATCCGCCGCCAGCCGCAATCCCGGCAACGCCGAGGAACTGGACCGCACCAGCCGCGAAATGCTGGACGCCTATCGCCGCTGGAGCGATAGCTAGGGCGCCAGCCATTTCGTTGACAGTCCCCGGCCGCGACCGCTAGAAAAGCCGTGGGCGCAACCGCTACGCCGCGCCCGCGCCTGGAGAGGTGGCCGAGTGGCTGAAGGCGCTCCCCTGCTAAGGGAGTAAGGGGCTAACACTCCTTCGAGGGTTCGAATCCCTCCCTCTCCGCCACCCTACGCCTTCGGCTTCGGGTGGCAGGCCACGAAGTGGGCTGACAATCTAAGGTGTATAGGCGTCTTCGTGTTGGCTGAAAACGTCGTCCTTGCTAAGCGTTGCAAACACGTTGGAAAATTCTTTAATCAATAGGCGAACGGAAATATCCGATGGCGATTCTGGATCGCCAACAAATAAATCCTTGTTGCGGAAATCCCAGCCATCCGAACTTCTATTGCTGGCTACAGGGATTTTCTTGCCGGGTACCTCCATCTTAGCGGCAGGTATACGAGCGACTGAAAGTCTCTTCTTGAGGCGTTGAAATTTTACTTGTGCTGAAGGCGAGAAGCACGAGGAGGCCTGGCACAGCGTCCGCACGACTTCATAGGCTCCGAGCGTCCATAGCCACATTAAGGTGCTCGCTCGTCCAACGCGATCACCGTCGATAACTTCATCCGACATTCCTTGATTAAGGTGTTCTACTATTTCATCGGCGATCCCGAGTAGTACGTTTACGCGTCCTGAGAGGTAGAAGGAAAACACCAAGAGTGGTTCGCGCTCTATCATTTCTTCCCGAGTGGGATTAATATGCGGTCCTTTTGGGCGTCCCGGCATGCGGATCTCATGCCGCGCTTGGCAAGGGCTTGGCGCGTTTGATTCGGGCGCGTTGGCGGGGGGAGTGCATTGCCTCCCACAAATCGCTACGCCGCTGTACGTTCAGCCAGAATTCGGGGCTGTTGCCGAGGACGCGCGCAAGTATGAGCGCGGTCGGCGCGGTTACGGACCTGCGGTCATTGCAAAGCTCGTTGACGTGTTTGCGCGACACACCCATGGCCTCGGCCAAGGCGATCTGTGTCAGCCCCATGGGCCGCAAGAACTCTTCCACCAATATCTCGCCGATGGTCGCCGGTTTGCGCTTCGTCGCCAGCATGGCTTACCTCATGTGTAACTGTGGTTATCGAGATAGAGGCCCGATGCCTCGCCCCGGCTGTTGTCCCATTGGAAGATTAGCCGCCATTGTTTGTTGACACGGACCGAATGGAACTCTTTGAGACGCCCACGCAATTTTTCGAAATGATTGCTGGGCGGTATACGCAAATCTTGATCTGTCGTCGCGTCGTCGATCATCTGGAGTTTTCTGAACAACCGGTTTTCAAGGTCGGACGGAATCCTGCGTGACGGGACATCCTCGACAAAAAACGCCCGCAGCCAGCCATCCCTAAATCCAACAATCATTTCATCGCCTCGATAGTGACCCAATGTACCACCTCATGGGTCAAAAATCAAACGAGCATGAGCGCAAATCCTAATTATCTTCCCGCTGCCCCTCTAAGTTATTGGCCTCAATCGAGGCCGGCATGGTTAACTCTTTCTTGCCTCCCGCTGGCCTTAATAATTGAAACCCTTGACATTTCGGGTGCGGGGGGGCATGTAACGGTTTCTAGATTGTCTCGCGACTGCGCGAAGCGCCGCCGACCGGTGGCGCAATTCCCGGGAACAATAATCAAGAATATATCCACCCCAGCCGCGCCTGGGGCAGGGTAAACGCCGGGGCCCGGCCGCGTTGAGAACGCCGCCCGTGGGCTCTAGGCGCATAAGGAATCTTACGTGACTAACACTAGCTTTTCGGAGCTCGGCCTGGCCGAGCCCATCCAACGTGCCTTGACGGCAAAGAACTATTCAGTCCCGACGCCGATCCAGGCGCGGGCCATTCCCAAGCTTCTCGAAGGCCGGGATGTCCTGGGCATCGCCCAGACCGGCACCGGCAAGACGGCGGCCTTCGCGCTGCCCATTATCAACGCGCTATCCCTCATGGGGGAGAAGGCCAAGCCGCGCAGCCCGCGCGCCCTGATCCTGGCGCCGACCCGCGAACTGGCGATCCAGATCGCCGACGAGTTCCGCGCCTATGGCAAGTTCATGCACCTGCGCCAGACCGTGATCTTCGGCGGCGTCAGCCAGAAACCACAGGTGACCGCCTTGGCCCGGGGCGTCGATATCGTCATCGCCACGCCGGGGCGCTTGCTCGACCTTATGAACCAGCGCCAACTCGGACTCGGTTCGGTTGAGTTCCTGGTCCTCGACGAGGCCGACAGGATGCTCGACATGGGCTTCGTGCGCGATGTCCGCAAAATCCTCGCGACAGTGCCCAAGACCCGGCAATCCCTGTTGTTCTCGGCCACCATGCCGGGGGAGGTGACCCGCCTTTCGGGCGAAATCCTGCGCGACCCGGTGCGTATCGAGGTATCGCCCCAGGCGACCCCGATCGAGCGTATCGAGCAGAGGGTCTATCACACCGGCGCCGCCGACAAGCTAACCTTGCTTACCGATATCCTGGCCGAATCCGCCCTGAGCCGGGTGATCGTCTTCATGCGCACCAAGCACCGCGCCAACCGGGTCGCCGAGCGGCTTGAGCGCTGCGGTATCTCCAGCGATGCGATCCACGGCAACAAGTCCCAAGCCGCCCGGCAGCGCGCCCTCAAGGCCTTCCGCGACGGTCAGGTGCGGGTTCTGGTGGCGACCGATATCGCGGCCCGGGGCATCGACGTGGACGCCATCAGCCATGTCATCAACTTCGAGCTTCCCAACGAGCCCGAAAGCTATGTCCACCGCATCGGGCGCACGGCCCGGGCGGGATCGAGCGGTATCGCCATCTCTTTCTGCGACCCGACCGAGCGCGCTTACCTGCGCGATATCGAACGGCTCATCAAGCGCCGCCTGACGGTGGTCGGGGAGGAGCCTACTGTAACCTCGATCGACAGCGCCAAGCCCAAGAAACCCCAAGGCGGCAAGCCTTGGCACAAACAGAACCGGCCGCGTTCCTCCGGCGCCAAGCAGGGCAAGGCGCCCGTCTCAAGGCGCAGCCGCCGCGCGGCCTGACCGGCGTGCATTCATAGAACGGCTGAACAGCGAACAGCGAACGGCGGCCCGGTGGGCCGCCGTTCGTGTTTCCGCAACGCGCCCCAGGGCCTGTGTACACTTAGGATGCCGCCGAGGCGGGATCCTAAGTGTACACAGGCCCTAGCCACTTGCACCGGAAATGACGTAGACTACATATAGGATTGAGCTGGGGTGCCGGCGCGCTATGCGCCGGCTGAGAACACACCCATGGAACCTGATCTGGGTTATGCCAGCGAAGGGAGCAGCGCCATGCCGGACAAGACAAGTAACAAAGCAAGCGTCGCCGTTATCGGCGCCGGGGTGTGCGGGCTGGGCATTGCCTGGCGCCTGGCGCAAGCCGGGCGCGCGGTCGAGGTTTTTGACAAGGGTGAGGCCGGGCGCGGCGCGACCTGGGCGGCGGCCGGGATGCTGGCCAGCGGGGTCGAGACCGAGCCGGGGGAACAAGCGCTCCTGGCCCTGAACCTGGCGGCGCGGCGCCTCTGGCCCGATTTCGTACGCGACTTGGAGGCGGCTTCCGGTATCGATCTCGGCTACCGGGACGAGGGTACGCTGGTGGTCGCCCCGACCCGCGACGACGCCGAGCAACTGCGTTTCACCTATGAGTTTCAGCGCGGCCTGGGCCTCGATCTCGCCTGGCTGAACGGCGCCGGGGCGCGGGCGCGCGAACCGCATTTGCGGGCCGGGATTGCGGGCGCCGTCTATAGCGCCGCCGACCATCAGGTCGATAACCGGCAGCTTGCCCTGGCCCTGAAAACCGCCTTCCTGCGCGCCGGCGGTATTTTGCATGAGCATTGCGAGGTCACCGGCCTGGATATGGAAGCCGGGGCCGTGCGCGGCCTTTGGGTGGGGGAGGAACGTCACCGCGCCGAAACCGTGGTGCTGGCGGCCGGGCCCTGGACCGGCGCGCTCGATTGGCTACCGGCGGCGGCGCGGGCGCCGGTGCGCCCGGTCAAGGGGCAGGTCTTGACCCTGGGCATGGACCCGCTAGCGCCGCTTCTGACTCATGTTCTCTGGGCGCCGAAGATATACTTGGTGCCGCGCCGCGACGGGCGTTTGCTGGTTGGCGCCACGGTCGAGGAAAAGGGCTTCGACGAGACCCTGACCGCCGGCGGCGTTTACGAGTTGCTGGATGCGGCCTGGCGGCCCTTGCCGGCGATCGAGGAACTGCCGATTCTGGAAACCTGCGTCGGCTTCCGGCCCACCAGCCGGGACGACGCGCCGATCCTGGGCGCCAGCGCGCTTCCGGGCTTGATCCTGGCCACGGGCCATCACCGCAACGGCATCCTCTTGGCGCCGGTCACCGCCGAGGCCATGGCGCGGCTGATCCTGGACGGCGAAACCCTGCCCGAGGCGCGCGGCTTCGGGCCGGAACGCTTCGCGCGGCGTAAACTGGCGGCCGCCGTATGAGCGCGGCAAAACTCCGCGTGAACGGCGAAGACCGCGCGCTGCCCGCGGGCGGCCTAAGCGCGTTGATGCGGGAAATGGATATCGATCCGGCGGCGCGCGGCTTGGCCATGGCCCTCAACGGAGCGGTGCTGCGCCGTGCGGATTGGGACACGGCCAGCTTGAAGGACGGCGATACGCTCGAGATCGTAAAACCCTTCGCCGGCGGCTAGAGATAGGGAACGCACAGACATGCCGGACGATCTAATCATCGCGGATAAAACATTTTCCTCGCGCTTATTGCTGGGCACTTCCGGCTATCCCAACCGGCAGGTTATGCTCGACGCGCTCGAGGCCGGGGCGCCGGAGATCGTGACCGTCTCCGTGCGCCGGATCAGCCTCGAAGGCTATGCCGAAAGCATGGTCGATCTGCTGGAGGGGAAATATCATTTGCTGCCCAACACCGCCGGGTGCGAGACCCAGCGCGACGCGGTTCTGACCGCGCAGTTGGCGCGCGAGGCCCTGCAAACCCCGTGGGTCAAGTTGGAACTGATCGGCGACCGCGAGACCCTCTATCCCGATAGCGAGCAACTGGTGCTGGCGGCGGCGGAACTGGTGGCCGAGGGTTTCACGGTGTTGCCCTATTGCGGCGACGATCCCGTTGTGTGCCAGAAATTGGCCGATGTGGGCTGCGCCGCCGTCATGCCCCTGGGCGCGCCCATCGGCTCCGGCATGGGCATCTGCAATCCCTACAATATCGCCCTGATTTGCGCCCGCTCTCCGGTGCCGGTGATCCTGGACGCCGGGGTCGGCACCGCGTCCGACGCCGCCTTGGCCATGGAGCTTGGCTGCGCGGCGGTCTTGCTGAACACGGCGGTGGCCAAGTCGCGCGATCCGGTAGCCATGGCGGCGGCCATGCGCATGGGGGTCGAGGCCGGCTACCTGGCCCGGCGCGCGGGCCGGATTCCCAAGCGCTCCTACGCCGAGGCGTCGAGCCCGCAACTCGGCCTCATCGGCACTTGATTCTGCCCCAACCGCCGGTCCTGCTCATCACCGACAGGGCCCAAGCCGCGGCGCCTCTCGAAGACGTCGCCGCCGGGGCGCTGAAGGCCGGATGCCGCTGGATCTTGCTGCGCGAGAAGGACATGGCCGCCGCCGAACGGCTTGCCCTCCTGCGGCGCTTGATCGTCCTGGGCGAGGCTTGGGGCGCAGCGGTCACGGTCGCCACGGATATTGCCGCCGCTAAGATGGCCGGGGCGGCGGGGGTCCATCTTCCCGCCGGGAGCGACCCAGGCGCGGCCCGGGACGTTCTGGGCCCCCGCGCCCTGATCGGCGTTTCGGCGCATAATCTTGAGGAAGCCTTGAGCGCCCAGGAAGGCGGCGCGGACTATGTGACCCTGAGCCCCATTTTCGCCACCGCGAGTAAACCGGGATACGGCCCCGCCCTGGGCCTGGAAGGCCTGCGCGCCGCCGGGGCGCGCCTGGATATTCCGGTGTTGGCCCTGGCCGGGGCCGGGGCCGGGACCGCCCGGTCTTGCCTGGATGCCGGCGCCGGGGGAATCGCGGTCATGGGCGAAATCATGCGTGCGCCGGATTCGGAAACGGCCATGGGCGCCGTCTTGGCGGCCCTGGGGTAATTTTGTGGCAGAAAATGAGAAATATGTGATAACTATCTGTAAACTATAAGAAATAATAAAGCTATCTACAAAGATACATGGCGCGTCCTGGCGTCTTTTGGAAACAGTTAAGACTTGTCTAGGTATATTGTGACCGTTAGGATTTTCGCCCGAAGGGACGGCGAATTGCGGCTGGCGGCAAGCTGGCCGGGGTTACCGGAGCCGGGGGCCTGGAGGGAAATCTTAACCTCATAAGGGCGGGCAGCCGCGCCAGCCCTGGAAGTTCACTTGACGGTGGGTCGCTGTATTCGCCGTTCAGTCATGGGGTTAAAGAGGGGGAAATAGATTGAAGTTCGGAGACTTACAACAAACTCTTCGGAAGTTTCTTCAGGATTCTTTCGTCCCGCGGGAAGTGTTCTTCCGCTCCGGCGATCGTTTCCACCATTTCCCGATTACCGTGCGGGCCCAAGGGTTCGCGGCCATGGCGGGCGTCGTCGCCCTGGGTTGGACCCTGTTCGCGAGCGGCAGCTTCGTGGTCCAGCATTACATCCTTTCATCCAAGGACGCGAAGATCGAACGCCAGCAACTCGCCTACTTCGACCTCCTGTCCGAGGTCGGCGAGTATCACGATCAGTTCTCCCGCATTACCCAGGGCTTGGAGGAAAATCAGGCCTATCTGCTCTCGGTCCTGAAAAGCAGTCCCGGGGGACGCAAGGAATTGGCGAAAGCCAAGGACCAGCTTAAGGAAACCGGGACCGAACAGGCGCGTGTCGTGGTCGCCCGGGATGGGCTTCGCACCAAGATGCGGCGCTTCGAAAACGATCTGCGTCAAATCGCGGACCGCAATATCACCCTGCAAACCCAGGTCGCCAAGATGCGGTCTCTTATCGATGCCTCCCAGGCCGAAAGAGACCAGGTCGCGGCCGCGCGCGAGCGCCTGAGCCAGCGCCTGGTGGATGTCGAGCGCGAACTGGCTGAGGCTTTAACGGCGAAGCGCGCCGCCGATAACCGCATGGCCGGATTGAGCGAACGCTTCGAGACGACTCAGGGCGAAAGAAACGGCCTGGCCGAGACCAAGGCGCGGCTTGAAAACAATATCGCCGGATTGAAGAGCGAAATCGAACAAGACTCGCGCCGCCAGGAAGAGCTCAAAAACCGTGTCGCGGCCCTGGACGAGGCGCTTTCGAAGGCTATCGACACGAACACCGACTTGAACGATAAGCGCGACTATCTCGAACGCCGGGTCGGCGGGCTGGAGCAGCGCCTGGTCGATCTGCGCGACGCGGGGCAAAGCGTTATCGGCCGCCTGAGCCAGCAAACCCAACTCAGCTTGGATATGATCGAAAAGACCGTCGAGATGACGGGCCTGGACACCGAAGCCTTGCTGAAATCGTCGCCCCATGGCGCCCTGGGCCAGGGCGGTCCCTTCGTCCCGGTCGAGAACGATCCCGCGGCCTTCGAGCCCAGCCTTCAACTCGAGGCCACGGTCACCACCCTCGATCAACAGCTCGACCGCTGGACCGTGCTGCAGGATATCGTTCGCAGCCTGCCCCTGACCATGCCGCTTAGCCAGTACCGCATCTCCAGCCGCTACGGCTCGCGGCGGGATCCGGTGAATGGGCGCAAGGCCAGGCACTCGGGCACCGATCTGGCCGCGCCCCCGGGAACCTCCATCTATGTGACGGCGCCGGGCAAGGTGGTTTACGCCGGCCGGCGCGGGCGCTTCGGGCGCACGATCGAAGTCGATCACGGATATGGCATTCGCACCCGCTACGCCCATCTGCGTAAGATACTGGTCAAGGTCGGCCAGGAAGTGGAAAACCGCGAAAAGATCGGCTTGGTCGGCAGTTCCGGGCGCTCCACGGGCCCCCACGTTCACTACGAAGTGCGCTATCAAGGCCGCGCCCAAAACCCCATGAAATTCCTAAAGGCAGGCAACTATGTTTTCAAAGGGTAACAAGTCTTCCACCGGCCCAACCCAAGCCGGATCGGGAACTTCATCCGCCGCCCCCGCGGCGCCATCGATCATCAGCGCCGATCTCAAGATCACCGGGAACTTGGCGAGCGAGGGCGACCTGCAAATCGACGGCACCGTCGAAGGCGATATCACCTGCCGCACGGCGACGGTCGGCGAGGGCGCCCTTGTGCAGGGTGCGATCCTGGCCAATGCGGTTCGCATTTACGGAACCGTGACGGGTGAGATCAAGGCCAACGATGTAACCCTGGCGAAAAGCGCGCGCGTCGATGGCGACATCGGCCATGCCTCGATCGCCATGGAGGCGGGGGCTTCGGTCAGCGGCAGATTGACCCGCCTTGAAAAGCCGGTCGCCGCGATTGAGAAGAAGGCCGCCGACAAGCCGGCGGCTAGCGGCGCCACGGCGTCTTCCAGCGCCGGCGCCGGCACGGGCTCCTCGCAAAACTACAGCGGTTACCGCGCTTAAACCGAACCGGCGGCGACTGCTTTCGCGTGGGTTTCCGGATCGACGTTACCGCCGGAAAGGGTCAGGGCGACCGTCTTGCCGCGCGTGTCTAGCTTTCCCGCCAACACGGCCGCGAGGCAGACGGCGCCGCCCGGTTCGACCACCAGCTTCAGCACCGAAAAAGCATAAGCCATGGCGGCCGCGACCTCGGCGTCGCTGACCGCAAAGCCGCCGGCGAGCAGCCGCTGGTTGATCGAAAACGTGAGCGCGCCGGGCGTGGGCGCTAGCAGCGCGTCGCAAAAAGATGCCTGTCCCGGCGCATTGGCGAGTCTTTCCCCGGCCGTGAGCGAGCGCCGGGTATCGTCGAAACCCGCCGGTTCCACGGTGTAGATTTTCGTAGCCGGAGATACTTCCGCGAAAGCTATGGCGCAGCCCGACGCCAGCCCGCCGCCGCCGCAACACACCAGCAAGGTATCCAACTGGGCGCCCAGAGCGTCCGCTTGGGCGGCGATCTCCAAGCCGCAGGTGCCTTGCCCGGCCACGATACCCGGATCGTCGTAAGGGCGCACGACCGTGGCGCCCAGCTTGGCCGCGATGGCCTCGGCCCGCGCTTCGCGGGATGCGCTGCCGCGCTCGTACAACTCCACCGCCGCGCCATAACCGCGGGTGTTGGCGATCTTGATCGCCGGTGCGTCGGCGGGCATGACGATGGTCGCGGGCATACCGTAAAGCGCCGCCGCCGCCGCGACCCCTTGGGCGTGATTGCCCGAGGAAAAAGCGACAACGCCGGCGGCCCGATCTTCAGCAGGTATCAGGCCGAGGCGGTTATAGGCGCCGCGAAACTTGAACGATCCCGTGCGCTGCAAGATTTCGGGTTTTATAAGAATCCGCCCGCCCGCGCGCGCGTTCAGAGCATGAGATTCCAGCAGCGGCGTCACCACCGCCTTGCCGGCCAGTCGCTTGGCGGCCGCAAGAATATCGCTATAGCCGGGCGGCGTCTCAGCCGTCGATACGCTTGAGGAAGTCATCTATTGCCTGTTCCGATTCGGGTTCGTTCAGGGACGGCACGTGACCGACCCCGGCCAGGGTCACCTGGGTCAAATCGGGTTTAACCCTTTGCATTTTTTCCAGCGTCCCGGCGCTCAGCACATCCGATACGCCACCCCGCAGGACCAGGACCGGAACCCGGCGCAAGGCCGCGAAGAGAGGCCAAATATCCTCCTCTTCACGGGTCTCGCGCAAGGGCCGCACGAGATCGGTGTCGTAATCGACGTGCAGGAGGCCGTCCGCGCCTTCGCGAAAGCTCGCCTCCGTGAAACGCCGCCAGTCTTCTTCGGTCTTATAAGACAGATATGGGAAAGTCTGGCGCATGGTCACGGTCGCGGTTTCCCAATCCGGTTGCGGGTGGTCGCGGCCGATGTAGTCCAGTATTCGAGCGGTGCCCTCGGGGTTCAGGTCCGGTCCGACGTCATTGAGGATAACCCCGGCCAGTATCGTGGGCGCGGCGACGCTCAAGGCCATGGCCAGCAAGCCGCCGAAGGAAACGCCGCAGATAATAACCCGGTGCAGGCCGGCGGCGATGGTCAGGTGACGCACGTCGCTCAGGGTTTCGCGGGGTGCGTATTTGCGCCAGTCGGGATCGTACTCCGAGCGGCCCCGGCCCCGGTAGTCCGGGCACACGACTCGCCGTTGCCCGCACAGGCGCCGGGCCATGACGTCGAAATCCTTGGCGTTGCGGGTCAGGCCGGGCAGGCACAGCAGGGGCGGGGGCGCGCTTAGGGGATCGCCGTAATCCCGGTAATAAAGGCGCCGGCCGTCCTGGGCGCTGTAGTGGCGCTCCTGGAACGTCACGGTTTCACAGGCCCAGCAGCCCCGGCAGTTCCTCCAAGGAGGTCATGACCGCGGATAGCGGGCCCGGCAGGCGTTCCGGTTCCTTGCCGAAGCGGTTCATCCAGGCGACTTTGAAGCCGAAATTGGCGGCGGCGCTGGCGTCCCAGGCATTTGTCGAGACGAAGCAGATACGTTCCCGCCCGATCCCCAAACTATCGACGGCGTGCTGATAAACGCGGCTGTCGGGTTTGTAGATGCCCACGTCCTCGATTGAAAACGCATGGTCGAGAAGGTCGTTGAGCTTGGCCGATTCCATGGCCGCTTGCAGCATTTTCGGGGTGCCGTTGGATAGGATCGCGGTTTTCTTGCCGCCGCCTTGCAAGCGCCCCAGGCACGCGGCGACATCGGGGTAGGCATCGAGGCCGAGATATTGATTCATAAGCCGCGCGTGCAGGGCCGGATCCTCCACGCCATGGGACGCCAGAGCATAGCTCAGCCCGTCGCTTGTCACCTGCCAGAAATCGGCGTGCGCGTCCATGAGGCTGCGAAGCCAGGTGTATTCAAGTTGTTTCTGCCGCCACAGGGCGGACACGCCATCGGCCTTGCCGCCCAAGGCCGCCCCGGCGCGGCCAACCGCGGAGTGCACGTCGAACAAGGTTCCATAGGCATCGAAAACACAGGCGCCGATATCGGCGAAGGCGGGATGGGTCATTCTAATGTCTCCTTAGGATTACTGCCCGAACGATACGAAAGCGCTCAGTTTTGGCAAGCCCGCACGGCCCGCTTGCGCGATTCCCAGGTGTTGGCGGTAGGCGGTCAGGCTTTCGAGAATGCGCTGCACGTAATTGCGGGTTTCGTCGATGGGAATGCTTTCGATCCAGTCGATGGCATCGACATCGGTTTCGCGCGGGTCGCCGTAGGTATCGATCCAGCGGTTGGCCCGCGCCGGCCCGGCGTTATACGCCGCCAGGGCCAAGGCATAGGAGCCGCCGTAGCGCTCAAGCAGGCCGGACAGATAGGTCGTTCCCAGCAGGAGATTGTAGTCCGGGTCGTCCAGCAGCCGGGTCTTGCTGTAGCGAAGCGCGACTTTCCGGGCCACCTGGCGGGCCGTGGCCGGCATGATTTGCATCAGGCCCCGGGCCCCGGAGCCGCTGACCGCCTGGGGATAAAACCCACTTTCCTGCCGGATCAGGGCGAGCACCAGGGCGGCTTCCGGCTGGCCGGTCTTGGGCGCGGCCGGGTTCGGCGGGGGTTTGGGGGGAAACAGGACATCGGGCAGAACGATGCCCTGGCCGCGCGCCGCGCGGGCCGCGCGCAGGGCCAGATCGGGGCGCGCAACGCTCACGGCCAGTTCGGCGATCAGCACATAGTCCTTGCCGGTCATGGCCAGGCTTCGCAAGCGGGCCATGAAACGCTCCATCAGCTTCCTCTCGCCCAACTCGGCCAGAAGCGCGACGACTTGAACCAGCTCCCGGTCTTGGAACGCCTGGCGGTCGCCCTCGTCCGGCACGGCGTGGGCCCGCATGACGATGCCGGGGTCGAGGCCCAGGCGGCGGCTCGCCAGTTGACCGTAGTAGCTGGTGTCGTGAATGGCGGCGACGATATACCACTGACGGGCGCGCTGGCGCCAAAATACCTCGTCGGACTTGGCCCGCTTGGCCAGGCCGCGCGCCGCCTCGCCGGCCCAGAAGGCGCCCCGGCCCAGGCTGACCGATGACGACACGCCGCCATGGAGGCGGGTGAAATGGGCAAAGGCCTCGCGCGGCATGTCGAGGAACCTTAAGGCGATCCATCCGGCCAGCCACTCGCCCTGGGCGAAGCCCAGGCCGGCGGTCAGGCCGTGGCCGCTGGCGATCCGGTAGGCCGCCGAGATTTCGCCCAGGGCCAGGGCCTTGCGCACCCCCCAATGGCGCAGACGCCACCAGCGTTCCGCTTGCGGGGCGCCGGGCAGGGGCGGGTCGAGCAGGGCCAGGGTGTCGTTGGCGCGGCGCCGGCTCTGGCGCCAGCGCGCCCGTTCGAAGCGCAGGCCGGGATCGCCGCGCAGGGCCGCCGGTACGCTCTCGATGGCCGAATCGACGCCGGGCCGGTTGCGGGCCAGGCGCAGCCGCGCCTCCGCCAGGGCGGCATAGCCCTTGCCCAGACGCCGGGCCTGGCGCCGGGCCGCACGGTCGGAACGGGCCCAAAGCAGACGCTCCAAGCGCGCGGTATGATCCTCTTGCCGGATAAAATCGCCGAAGCGTTTCAGAAAGGGGGCTTCCCGGCCCGTCGCGGAATCCCGTTCCACCCAGGCGGCGCGGATCGCCGCGATGGCTTGTTCCTCCAGGCCCGCGCGCAGCAGGGCCTCGCCATGGCGGGCGGCGCCTTCCAAGGTCAAGGCCGCTTGGGTTTCGAACCAGGATAGGACCGCGGCGTCGTCCAGGCCGTCCGCCATGGCCTTTTCCGCGCGCAGGCGCATGGCGCCCCGGCCCGGCCATTCGGGGTTGTGGGCCAGAAAGGCCGCGATGGCGGCGAAATCGCCGGCTTCCTGACGCTCGGTGCTGAAGCCGCGCCACAGAATGACCTTGCTCAGGCGCGGATCGCTCGCCGTGAGGGCGAGCTTGCGCGCCTTATCGAAGCGCCGGGTTTCGGCCAGGCGGAAGGCCTGGGCATAGATGGCCTTGTCCGCCGCCGAGAGCCGGACCCCGTCCCCGGCCAGGACGCCGGGCACACCGGCGGTCAGCCAAGCCAGCACCGCGACCGTCAGGGCGCGGACAAGTATCCGAATCGCTTTCATATTTCCGATCATGTCCCAAGCTAACATAGGCGGCGGAAGTTTCCGGAGGATTACACACCTAAGTGACCGGAGGGCTATCGCGTATGGCGTGGCGGCTACGAAATCTCCATATGCGATTGACATGGTTAGAAAGGGGGCCGCTCTTGCCGGGCCGCAAGCCAAGGGTTATCGTCCCGTGAACCAAACAATACCGCGCCAAGTTCAAACGCTTGGGGAGATATCATGACCGAAGCCATGTTCAAGGGCTCCATGCCCGCCCTTATCACGCTGTTCAAGAACGGCCATGTGGACGAGGGGGCGTTTCAGGAATTCGTGCAGTGGCAGATCGGCCAGGGCAGCCACGGGCTGGTGCCCTGCGGCACCACCGGCGAATCGCCAACCTTGAGTCACGCCGAACACATGCGGGTGACCGAGTTGTGCATCGAGGTCGCCAAGGGCCGGGTGCCGGTGATCGCCGGCGCCGGCTCGAACTCAACCGACGAGGCGATCCACCTGGCCCGGCACGCCAAGAAGGCCGGGGCCGATGCCGCCCTGGTGGTCACGCCCTACTACAACAAGCCGACCCAGGAAGGCTTATACCAGCATTTCAAGGCGGTCCATGACGCCGCCGATATCCCGATCCTGATTTATAACATTCCGGGCCGCAGCGTGATCGACATGACGGTCGAGACCATGGCCCGCCTGGCCAAGCTGCCGAACATCGCCGGGGTCAAGGACGCGACCGCCGATCTCATGCGCCCGGCCCTGACCCGCGCCGCCATCGATGGCGATTTCTGCCAGATGTCGGGCGAGGACGGCACCGTAGTGCCTTTCCTGGCCCAAGGTGGCCACGGCTGCATCTCGGTCACCGCCAATATCGCGCCGCGCCAGTGCGCCGATCTGCACGAGGCTTGGCAACGCGGCGACATGGCCACGGTCAGCGCCATCAACGACCGCCTCATGCCCCTGCACCTCGCCCTCTTCGTCGAGGCCAGCCCCGGCCCGGTCAAGTTCGGCGCCAGCTTGCTCGGCCTGTGCGAGAACCGTCTGCGCTTACCGCTGGTCTGTATTACGCCGCAGACTGAGACCAGGGTGCGCGACGCCATGGCTCACGCCGGCTTGATAAACTAGCGTCAAACTTTATGTCCGACGGCGCGAAAAAGCTGGTCGCGCAGAACCGCAAGGCGCGCCACAATTACCTGATCGAAGACACCCTGGAGGCGGGCCTGATGCTGACCGGGACCGAGGTCAAGTCCCTGCGTCTGGGCCGCTGTTCCCTGGTCGATGCCTACGCGGCGGAGCGCGGCGGCGAGTTGTTCCTGATGAACGCCCACATCCCGACCTACGACCCCGCCAGCCAATTCAACCACGAACCCAAGCGCCCGCGTAAGCTGCTGGTGCACCGGCGCGAAAGGGACAAGCTCCTTGGCCTGATCGGGCGCGGCGGTTACACCCTGGTCGCGCTCTCGATCTATTTCAACGAGCGCGGCATCGCCAAGACCGAACTGGGCCTGGCGCGCGGTAAGAAAAAAGCCGACAAACGCGAAGCCGATAAAAAACGCGACTGGCAACGCGACAAGGCCCGCCTCATGCGGGAGAAGGGATGAAGTCTAGTTTTCACGAAATGAAGGATAAGTGGCGAAGTAATATTATACCCCAATCAGGTGGGAGCATTTGCAAAAGCCCGAATCTTGGCTACATCAGCTGCTGGCTAACCCTTGACATGAGAACAAGAACAAACTAAGAACATTTATGCGTAAACCACAACGTATACGCGACCCGGTCCATGACCTTATCGAGTTCTCTGCGGAGCAATTCGAAAGCACTTTGTGGAACGTGATCCAAACCCGACCTTTCCAACGACTCCGTCGGGTTAAACAACTAGGATTTTCAGATTTTGTATTTCCAGGTGCGACCCATTCGCGGTTTGCCCATAGCGTGGGGGTATTTCACACCGCTCGTCAACTCATGAAGATTATCGAGGCGCACATGGGGCGGGACCAATTCGAATCGACTCAAGCCTATGTGGCACTTGCAGCGGCCCTGGTGCACGACCTTGGTCATGGTCCTTTTAGTCACTCGTTCGAAGAAGTTGGCAAGCGGCTGAAATTGAAAATGGCAAATCACGAAAATGTAAGTGATGCCCTGATTAGAGACGGGGAAGTAGCCGAAGTTTTACAAGTCTTGGGCAGCGGATTTGCGAACGACGTAGCGGATATCATTAAAGCTGATGGTCCTACCACAATTTATGGCGCCGTCGTTTCAAGCCAATTTGACGCTGATCGGCTTGACTATATTCGGCGAGACCGCCTGATGACTGGAACTCAACATAGTGCGATAGATTTTCCGTGGCTAATAGCAAACATCGAAGTTGGTGATCTTCCATATGGAGTAGATGATCGCCAGATTGGGAGTATAGAGACGTTTGTGTTGGGCCCAAAGGCTGTTTATGCAGCTGAAGCCTATGTCTTAGGGTTGTTTCAGCTATATCCGACTGTTTTCTATCATAAGGCAACGCGCGGTGCTGAAAAATTATTCACTGAACTTCTAGTTAGAGTGATTAATTTGGTTCGGGACGGCTCTCAAGCCAGCACAGGTTTGCCGGCGAATCATCCACTTGTTCAATTTTCTGAATCGCCTGACAGCGCCGAATCTGTTTTGCCGCTTGATGATACTTTGGTGTGGGGTGCGTTAGCGCTACTCGGTGATGCGAAGGATGACGTAATCAGGGATCTGGCAATTCGCCTCCGTGATCGAAAATTATATAAATCGATTAATGTCCGCGAACGTGTGAAGCGCAATATCGAATTTGACGAATCGGCGGATCAAGAGGCAAAAGTTGACCAAATGAGCGACTCCATCAGTGACAAGGTCAAAGAGTGGGTATCAGACCATAGCACAACTGCGATACGCATACTTTCGGATCGGGCGATACGGGAGCCTTACAAACAGTCTCAGGAATCGAAAGGTCCACTTAACCAAATCAGGATTAAAACGCCGACTGGCGAATTGGTTGATCTTGGTGAGAGATCGAAAGTCGTGAAAGCTATTGAGCCATTTAAGGTTCACCGACTCTACGTGCGAGAAGAGGATGAGCAAGCTCAGAAATTTATCAAACAACTTCTAGATGGATAGGTCAGATCATGTCGCAAAATTTAGAGGGCCGACTTGCTGCTGAGAAAGCAGCAAGCATCGTATGCGACGCTGGCGGCCGGCTGGTTGGACGCACGCGCTTTCAAAAGACAGCTTTTCTACTCGAGCTTGCCGGGGTTGGCGGTGGATTTTCGTTTGAGTATCGCCACTATGGGCCTTATAGCGAGGAGCTTGCCAACGCTATTCGGTATGCGAACTTGCACGATTTGATTGATGAAGAAGAGAAGCCAGCTTCTTGGGGCGGTTTTTATTCTGTCTTTACGACGCAGGAGGCGTCGGATGACATGGAATCGACTGCGCGAAAGGAGCTGATCGCAATATCTACGGAAGCCGATCCAATAGAGTTAGAGTTGGCTGCAACGGCTGCGTTTCTTTCTCTTAGTGGTGAAAGCGACCCGTGGGCAGAGACTGCGACGCGGAAATCTGGAAAAGCGAAAGACGGGCGGCTTGAGAGTGCTAAATCTCTGTATAAACAGCTTGCCTCTATTGCTACTCCGAGAGCGTTACCAGAAATAGACTGAAGGCGGGAGGTTCTTACCCAATCGACTGTTATGGATGCTCTCTCCGCGCCAAGGGCACCCGCGTTGCCGTATCCGTTCCTGCATCCAGGAAGCCGCCGGACTGGCGGGCCCAGAGGCGGGCGTAGAGGCCGCCTAGGGCCAGCAATTCTTCATGGGTGCCTTGTTCGACGATGCGCCCGAAATCCATGACGATCAGGCGGTCCATGGCGGCGATGGTCGAAAGCCGGTGGGCGATGGCGATCACGGTCTTGCCGGCCATGAGGTCGCTGAGCGCGTCCTGGATCGCGGCCTCGACTTCGGAATCCAGGGCCGAGGTCGCCTCGTCCAGAATCAGGATCGGTGCGTCTTTCAGGATCACACGGGCTATGGCAATCCTCTGACGCTGGCCGCCCGAGAGTTTGACGCCGCGCTCGCCGACCTGGGCGTCCAGGCCGGTCCGGCCTTTTCTGTCGGCCAAACCGAGAATAAAGTCGTCGGCCTTGGCCGCTTTCACCGCCTCGCCGATCGCCGCTTCGCCGGCTTCCGGCCGGCCATAGCGAATGTTATCGCGGACCGAGCGGTGCAGCAGAGAGGTATCCTGGGACACCAGGCCGATGGCGGCGCGCAAGCTATCTTGGGTGACGTGGGCGATATCCTGGCCGTCGATCAGTATCCGGCCTGATTCGGTATCGTAGAACCGCAGCAGAAGGTTCACGACGGTCGATTTACCGGCGCCCGAGGGGCCGACAAGCCCAACCTTCTCGCCGGGCGCGATGGTCAGGGACAGCTCGTCCAGAACGCCGCTTTCCTTGCCGTAGTGAAAGCGCACCTGCTCGAAGGCGATGCCGCCCTGGCCAAGCTGCAGCGCTTGGGCCGTAGGCCGGTCGCGCAAGTCATAGTCGCGCGCGATGGTCTCCAGCCCGTCCTGGACCGTGCCGATATTCTCGAATAGCGAAGCGACCTCCCACATGATCCAGTGAGACATGCCCTTCAAGCGCAAGATCAACCCGACAGTCAGAGCCACCGCCCCGGCGGTTACCGCGCTCTCGGTCCAGAGCCAGATTCCGATCAAGCCGGCGGACACCAGCAGCAGGCCGTTCAGCCACTCGAGGGTAAGGTTGAGCCAAGTGATCAGCCGGTTCTGCCGGTGCACGTTGTCCATGAAGGGAGTCATGGACTCCCGGGCGTAGTTTTCTTCTTGGGCCGCGTGCGCGAACAGCTTGACCGTCTGGATATTGGTATAGGAATCGACGATGCGCCCGGTGAGGGCGGAACGCGCGTCCGCCTGTTCCTTGGCCAGCCGCCGCATCCTGGGAACGAAAAAACGCATGGCCAAGGCATAGGCGGCGAACCACAGGGCCAGGGGCGCCATGATGCGCCAGTCGCTCTGGGCGAAGAGGACCAGCGCGCCGATGAAATAGACCGATACGTAGACGAAGACCTCGGCGCTGAGGGCGACCACCTGTTTCGCGGCCATGGCCGTCTGCATGACCTTGGTCGCGACCCGGCCGGCGAAATCGTCCTGAAAGAAGGTCATGGACTGGCGCAGCACGTAGCGATGGGCAAGCCAACGGATGCGCATAGGAAAAACGCCCATGACGGCCTGATTGGTGACGACTTCGTGCAGCAGATCGGCGGCGGGCAGGACCACAAGGACCAGCAGGCCGACGCCAATCAGCCACCCCGCGTGGTCCGGCCAGAAGGTTTCCCGCTCGGCGGCGGCGAAGAAATCGACCAGATTGCCAAGCAAACCGAACAGCGCGACCTCGAGCACGGCGAAGACCGAGGCGGTCAGCGCCACGATCAGCAGGTGCGGGGCGAACGGCTTGGCATAGTGCCAAAGAAATCCACGTAAATTTCGCGGCGGCTGGTCCGGCACGGCGGCGGGGAAGGGATCGACGAGATTTTCAAAGAAGGCAAACATGAACTTCAGTCCTGGCACAAAGGAAAAGTCATTCCCCGGCCGGGTGAAGCATCGATGCTTGCGGGGCTGGGGGTCAGATGGAGGTGTAAATGGAATCCATCATGTGTCTCTCCGTCTCGGCGCGGCGGGACTCGCCATGGCCAAGCGCCACTATAGCCGATTGAGCGCCTAACTCAACCGCGCCCGCAGTTCCGCGAAGACGTTTTCGAACATCTCGGTGCTTAGGCGCTTGGTGTTGGTGTTGTAGCGTGAGCAGTGGTAGCTGTCGGCCAGGAGCAGGCCGCCGGGCAGGCCGTGCTGGGCGCCGTGGCTGAACTTGTAGGCGCTTTTGCGCTGGCCCAGGGCGCTCAGGACCGCGCCGTGGGCGATGCCGCCCAGGGCCAGGACCGCGCGCAAATTGGTCATGCTCTCGATCTCGGACTTCAGAAATTGGCCGCAGGTGCGGATTTCCTCGGTCGTCGGCTTGTTTTGCGGCGGCACGCAGCGCACCGCGTTGGTGACCCGGCAGCCGGTCAGTTCCAGGCCGTCGTCGGGGCGGCGGCCGAAGCGGCCGCGGGCGAAGCCGAACTTGATCAGGGTCGGGTACAGAAGATCCCCGGCATAGTCGCCGGTGAAGGGGCGGCCGGTCTGGTTGGCGCCCTTCAGCCCCGGCGCCAGGCCGACGATGAGCAGGGGCGCGCCGACGGCGCCGAAGGGCGCCACCCGGGCGTTGTGAAAACTGGGATAGGCGATGCGGTTGGCGTCATGGAAGGCGGCCAGGCGCGGGCATAGGGCGCAATCGAGCGGCGGGCCGCAAAAACTTGGCTGGGTCAAGCCGGCTGCGGCTCGTAATAGTCCTCGTCTTCGTCTTCGAAATCCTCCTCGTCATCGTCCTGCGGGCCCTCGTCCAGCGGCTCGCCGCGGTCCCGGCCGCGCGGGCGGTCGTCGCCATGGCCGCGTTCGATCTCGGGGCGCAGGTCCGTCAGGTCGACAAAGTGATCGGCTTGACGGCGCAGCTCGTCGGCGATCATGGAGGGCTGGGTCTTGACCGTGGATATGACGGTCACCCGCACCCCCTTGCGCTGGACCGCCTCGACCAAGCGCCGGAAGTCGCCGTCGCCGGAAAACAGCACGATGTGATCCAGGTGCTGGGCCATCTCCATGACATCGATGGCCAGCTCGACATCCATGTTGCCCTTGATCTTGCGCCGCCCGGCGGCGTCGGTGAATTCCTTGGCCGGCTTGGTCACCATGGTGTAGCCGTTGTAGTCCAGCCAATCCACCAGGGGCCGGATCGGGGAATACTCCTGATCCTCGATCAGGGCGGTGTAGTAGAAAGCCCGTATCAGATTACATTTCCCCTCAAAAAATACTTGTAGTTTCTTGTAATCTATATCGAAATTCAGTGTCCTGGCGGTGGCGTGCAGATTGGCCCCGTCAATGAAGAGGGCGACCCGCTCCTGCGCGTAAAACTTCATGTCCAACCTCGAATATAAGTACTAAAACTATTTTGGAACTGGCTCACGCGGTACTATGGCGTGGCATGCCGCTGCGTTTTCCTAGCCTTATACTTAAGAATGCGGCCGGGCCGCGCAAGGCCGGAAGCGGGGAGAATACGCGATGATCCTGATTGCCTTGGGGTCCAATCTGCCGAGCCGGCGTTTCGGCGCGCCGGAGGCGAATTGCGCCGCCGCCTTGGAGGCCTTGAAAGCGGCGGGGGTAGCGCCGTCGCGGGCCTCGCGCTGGTACCGCAGCGCGCCGGTTCCGGCCTCCGATCAGCCATGGTTCGTCAATGGCGTGGCCGTGGTTGAGACGGCCTTGACGCCGGCGGCCTTGCTCGCCGTCCTGCAGGGTATCGAGCGCGATTTCGGCCGTATCCGCGGAACCCGGAACGAGGCCCGGATCCTCGACCTGGACCTTCTGGCCCATGGCCGGCGCATCAGCGGCCCCGGCGAGCTTCCGGTCCTGCCCCATCCGCGCCTGGCGGAGCGGGCCTTCGTGGTCCGGCCCCTGGCTGAGCTGGTCCCCGATTGGCGCCACCCGGTGAGCGGGCTCAGCGCCCTGGAACTGGCGGCGCGCCTGCCCGGCGGCCCGGACGCGGAACCGCTGAATTAACCCAGGCCAGCGAAATAGTTCCCTGAACCGCCATTCGCCTTGCTAAGCCCGGCTTCGATTCATATATTTCAAGCGATTCCGGCGTAAAATACGCGGGACCTATGGATATTCCAGGAGTATTGGTCTGAATGGCGCGCGTTACCGTAGAAGATTGCATCGTTAAAATCCCCAATCGCTTCGATTTGGTCATGGTGGCCGCGCAGCGGGCCCGCGAGATCGTGGCCGGCGCGCCCCTGACCCTGGAGCGCGATAACGACAAGAACCCGGTGGTCGCCCTGCGCGAGATCGCAGATGAAACCGTCGAGCTCGAGCCCTTGCAGGACAGCATCGTGCAAGGCCTGCAAAAGCACGTAGAGATGGATGAGGAAGAGGAAGAAACGGTCGAGTTCGACCTTTCCGACATGACCATCGGCGCCGAAGGGGCCGAAGCCGCCCCCGAGCCTCAAAGCGATCAAGGCGAAGGAGACGGGAGCGAAGAACCGACGGCCTGACCGCGTCCCGGTCCACGCTCCCTTGGGCAGGGGTGGAGCGCCCCAAGGCGCGCGCGGCGGGAATCGGCCGACTAACAAAATGGCGGGACCGCTTTGCCGCCACGGCGTCCTGCCATGATGCGGCAAGTCGAATTAGTCGAGCGGGTTAAAGGCTACGACGCCAACGCCGACGAGGACGCGCTCAACCGGGCTTATGTCTATGCCATGAAGATGCACGGGTCCCAGACCCGCGCCTCGGGCGATCCGTACTTTTCCCACCCCATCGAGGTCGCCGGAATTCTGACCGAGCTCAAGCTCGACCATTCTTCCATCATCACCGCGTTGTTGCACGATCTGGTCGAGGACACGGATGTGACCCTCGACCAGATCGAATCCATGTTCGGCCGCGACATCTCGCGCCTGGTCGATGGCGTCACCAAGTTGACGCGGCTTGAATTGCAATCCGAGCAGACGCAGCACGCGGAAAATTTCCGCAAGCTGCTGCTGGCCATGTCGGAAGACATCCGCGTGTTGTTGGTCAAGCTGGCCGACCGGGTCCACAACATGCGGACCTTGAAATACATCGAATCGGCGGACAAGCGCCGGCGCATCGCGCGCGAGACCATGGATATCTACGCCCCCCTGGCCGAACGGATCGGCATGCAGGGATTCAAGGACGAATTACTGGACCTGTCGTTCACCGAATTGAATCCGGAAGGCCGCGCGTCGATCTTGACCCGCTTGGAATTTCTGCAATCCCAAGGCGACGACCTTTCGAACCTGATCGTCGAGGATTTGAAACGCAGCCTGGCGAAGGATGGGGTCGAGGCCTGTGTATCGGGGCGCCGGAAAACGCCGTATTCCATCTGGACGAAAATGCAGCACAAGAATATCGCCTTCGAGCAGCTTTCCGACATCATGGCGTTTCGCATCGTGGTCGGCACGGTCGAGGACTGCTACCGCGCCCTGGGCACGCTCCACGCCCACTATTCGGTGGTGCCTGGGCGTTTCAAGGATTACATCTCGACCCCGAAACCGAACGGCTACCGCTCCCTGCATACCGGCTTGATCGGGCCGGAGCGCCATCGCATCGAAGTTCAGATTCGCACCCGCGACATGCACGATGTGGCCGAGCTGGGGGTCGCGGCCCATTGGAAATACAAACAATCCGAAATCAAGATCGACGGCCGCCAGTACCGTTGGCTGCGCGAGCTTCTGGACATCCTGGAACACACGGCGAACCCGGAAGAATTTCTCGAGCATACCAAGCTTGAAATGTTCCAGGATCAGGTCTTCTGCTTTACCCCCAAGGGCGATCTGATTGCCTTGCCGCGCGGCGCGACGGCCGTGGATTTCGCCTACGCGGTCCACTCCGAAGTTGGCGATACCTGTGTCGGCGCCAAGGTCAACGGCCGGATCATTCCCTTGCGCGCCGGGTTGGAGAACGGCGATCAGGTCGAGATCCTGACATCGCGAACCCAAACCCCGTCACCGGATTGGGAGCAGTTCGTCGTCTCCGGCAAGGCCAAGGCGCGCATCCGCCGCTTCGTCCATATGAAGGAACGCGAGCAGTATTCGGAACTGGGGCGTCAGATATTGCTGAAATCGTTTCGCGAGGAAGGCTACGAACTTTCCGACAAGGCCCTGGGCGGAACCTTGAAGAAATTCAAGGCCGATACCTTGGACGATCTATACGCGGCGGTCGGTAAAGGCAATACGGCGGCCCGCGAGGTGCTGATCGCCGTCTATCCGGGGGTGCGCGATACCGCTAAGCGCCGGCAACTTTGGCCCTTCCGGGGCCGCTCCCGCGCCAATAAGGCAAAGTCCACGGCCTTGCCGATCAAGGGCCTGATCCCCGGCATGGCGGTTCATTACGCGCGCTGCTGCCATCCCTTGCCGGGGGAGCGCATTGTCGGCATCGTCACCACCGGCAAGGGCGTGACCGTCCACACCATAGACTGCGAGACCTTGGCGTCCTTCGAGGATACGCCCGAGCGTTGGATCGACCTGGCCTGGGATCTCGCCGATAGCGAGGAAACCCACACCGGCCGGCTGCATGTGGTGGTGGCCAATGAGCCCGGCAGCCTCGGCGACCTCTCGACCATCATCGGTAAAAACCTGGGCAACATCAGCAACCTTAAGATCACCAACCGCTCGCTCGATTTTTTCGAGATGCTGGTCGATGTCGAGGTGCAGGACGCGAAACACCTGACCGATATCATGGCGGCCCTGCGCGCGGCCCCGGTGGTAATCTCGGTGGAAAAGGCCCGCCGGTGAACCCGCACGTCATCGGATACGGAGGATACTTGGCGAGGCTGTCACCCCCACCCCGGCCCGCCCCGGTCGAAGGGGGAGGGAGTAAGAGAAAGAGCCCCATTTTCCTCCCTCCCCCCTTGATGGAGAGGGCCGGGGTGGGGGGACTTGCGGTGCCAAGAACCTCTTCGGGCGGGTCCGTGAAGTTAAACCGGACTCCGCTGGGTCCAAGCGGGTCATGACCGGACGAATGGATATTTAACCGCATGTTCAAGCGCCGCGATCCCTTGCCGCTCCATGCCCAGATGCGCGGTTTTCTTTGGCCCCGCAAGGGGTGGCATCGAACCCCCAGCTATATCGCTCACCGGGTGCGCCGCCTGCCCGGCACGCCCTACCGGATCGCCGCCGGTTTCGCGACCGGGGCGGCGATATCCTTCACCCCCTTCATTGGCTTTCATTTCGTCGGCGGCGCGCTTCTAGCCATGATCATGCGTGGCAGCTTGATGGCCTCGGCGATTGGCACCGTGGTCGGCAATCCTTGGACGTTTCCCTTCATTTGGGCCTGGATTTATGCCTTTGGGGTCTGGTTGCTTGGCGGCGAGGCCCAAACGGCGCTTCCAGAGTCGCTGAGCTTCAGTTACATTTTCGACCGTCCCATGGAGGTTTTCTGGCCCATGACCGTGGGCGGCATACCCACGGCCATCGCGGCGTGGTTCTTTTTCTTTTGGCCGGTACGGGGCACGGTCGCGCGCTATCAGCTTGCCCGCCGAAGGCGTATGCTGCGGCGGGCCCGGAGATTACGCCGGACGGCCAAGGAAGCGGTCGATCGAAGTTTGGAGGAGTCATGACGCCGAGAAATTTACGCCTTGGGGTTAACATCGATCATGTGGCGACCATCCGCAACGCGCGCGGCGGCGGCCACCCCGATCCGGTTCGCGCGGCGCGCACGGCCGCCGCGGCGGGCGCCGACGGTATTACCGCCCACTTGCGCGAGGACCGCCGGCATATCTCCGACGACGATATTCAGCGCCTTTTGGCGACCATCGAACTGCCCTTGAACTTCGAGATGGCGGCGACCCCGGAGATGCTGGACATCGCCCTTCGGCACACGCCCCACGCGGCCTGTATCGTGCCCGAGAAACGCGAGGAGGTGACCACCGAAGGCGGCCTGGACGCCGCCGGCGGCCACAATTCCCTGAAGAACTATTGCGACCGGCTTAGGGACGCCGGGATAAGGGTCAGCCTGTTTATCGATCCCGATCCGCGCCAGCTCGAAGCCGCGCACGCCCTGGGCGCGCCGGTGGTTGAGCTTCACACCGGGGCCTATTGCGCGGCCTATATCGCCGACCGCGCCGGGGCCAGCGCGGCCGATGAATTGGCCCGCCTTCAACGCGCCGCCGCCGTGGCCGAGGATCTGGGCTTGGAATGCCATGCCGGCCACGGTCTGACCTACGATTCGGTGAAACCGGTGGCCGCGATCGCCAGCCTGGTGGAACTCAATATCGGCCATTTCCTGATCGGCGAGGCGATTTACGTTGGTTTGGAAAGCGCGATCATGCGCATGCGCGCGATCATGAACCAGGCCCGCGCAGATGCGCTCGGCGCGCGGCGCGCCTGATGGCTATCGACGCGCGGCTTGTCTAGGGGATTAGGGTGATGGAATGGCTTCCTAAAGCACCGCTCGTCATGCCCGCGAAAGCGCGTATCCATGGCGCCGCCGGCACGACCTCGGGTGCATCCTTCGACAAGCTCAGGATGAGGAAGATCGCTTCTGGCATAAAGAAATGTCCTCATCCTGAGCTTGTCGAAGGACGCACGGCGATAATCCCAACCATGGATCGGGTAAGATATTTCTTCTCCAGCTTGCCCTGGCGGCGCGCCTGATGATCCTGGGAATCGGCAACGATTTGATCGATATCCGACGGGTCGAGAAAACCCTGGAACGTTTCGGGCCCCGTTTCATCGCCCGGGTCTTCACCGATGTCGAGCAAGCCAAATCGGACCGCCGGATGCAACGCGCGGCCAGCTACGCCAAGCGCTTCGCCGCCAAGGAGGCCTGCGCCAAGGCCCTGGGCACCGGCGTGCCCCGGCGCGGCGTGCACTGGCGCGACCTGGGCGTGGTCAACCTGCCCAGCGGCAAGCCGACCATGAAGCTGGCTAATGGCGCGGCCCGGCGCTTGCGGGAAATTACCCCGGAGGGTATGACCGCCCAGATCGATCTGACCATCACCGACGATTTTCCCCTGGCCCAGGCGATTGTGATAATTTCCGCTTTACCCACAGGGCCTGTGGACTAAATCCCCTTAACGCCGCGCAAGCACCCAAGAAAGCATATTACCCGAATGGATTCTTCGATGACGAAAAAGCAGTCGAGCGTTCTCGGCGAAACTTTCCGCACTGTCTTTTACGCGGTCTTGATCGCGCTGGGGATACGGATATTCGCCTACGAGCCCTTCAACATTCCTTCCGGCTCGATGATACCCACCTTGCTGATCGGCGATTATCTCTTCGTGTCGAAGTTCTCCTACGGCTACAGCCGCTACTCGCTGCCCTTGGGTCTGCCGCTTTTCGAGGGCCGTATTTTCGGGGACGAGCCGGAGCGCGGCGATGTCGTGGTCTTCAAACTGCCCAAGGACAACAGCACCGACTACATCAAGCGGATCGTCGGCTTGCCCGGCGACAGAATTCAGGTGACCGGCGGCATCCTGCACATTAACGGCGTCGCCGTGAAACGCGATTTCGCCGGTGAAATCGCGGGCACCAGCTACACGGGCTATCCGGTTAGGGCGAAGGCATACATCGAAACCTTGCCCAATGGGCGCAAGCACCGGATTTGGGAACGCAGCGACCGCGATATCCTGGACGACACGCCGGTTTATACGGTTCCGCCGGAACACTTCTTCGCCATGGGCGATAACCGGGATAGCAGCCAGGACAGCCGGGTTCTTTCCGCCGTCGGTTATGTGCCTTACGAGAATCTGGTTGGGGAGGCGCAGTTTCTGTTTTTCTCCCACGACGGCAGCGCCGCCATCTGGGAGTTTTGGAAGTGGCCGGGCGCCATCCGTTTCGGCCGGATAGGCGACGGCATTGAGTGAAGGGAACTCGGAAAGCCTGACCGCGCGCCTGGGCTACGACTTCAAACAACAAAACCTGTTAAGCGAAGCTCTCACCCATCCCAGCGCCGGCGGGCGCGATGGCGCGAATTACGAACGCCTGGAATTTCTGGGCGACCGGGTTCTGGGCCTGGTGGTCGCCGATATGCTGCTGCGGCGGTTCCCGGACGAGGCCGAAGGCCCCCTGGCCCAACGTTTGGCCGAGCTGGTGCGCCGCGAAACCCTGGCCAGGGTCGCGGAGGAACTCGATCTGGGCGCGGCCCTGCGCCTGGCCAAGGGCGAGGACGCGGCCGGCGAGCGGGCGAACCCCGCGATCCTGTCCGATGCCTGCGAGGCGCTGATCGGCGCCTTGTATCTGGACGGCGGCCTGTCCGTGGCCCGCGCCGCCATCGAAGCCTGGCTGACCCCGTATCTGGAACAGGCCGTGAGCCCGCCCCAGGACGCCAAGACGGCCTTGCAGGAATGGGCGCAGGCACGCGGCTTGCCACTGCCCGATTATCTTGAGATGGCGCGCAGCGGGCCCGATCACCAGCCGCTGTTCACCATCGAGGTCTCGGTCCAAGACCACGGGGGAGAGACAGGGCAGGGGCGCTCCAAACGCCTGGCCGAACAGGTGGCGGCGGAGAGCTTGCTCGCGCGTCTGCGCGGTGCCGGATGAACGCCGGTAAAAGCACCAAGCGGCACTGCGGTTTCGTCGCCTTGGTGGGGGCCCCCAACGCCGGTAAATCGACCCTGCTCAACGCCATGGTCGGGACCAAGATTTCCATCGTCACCCACAAGGTCCAGACCACCCGCGCGCGGGTGCGCGGCATCGCGATTCTGGGCCGCGCGCAACTGATTTTCGTGGACACGCCGGGAATATTCACGCCCAAGAAACGCCTCGAGCGGGCCATGGTGGCCGCCGCCTGGTCGGCCATCGACGACGCCGAGGAAACCGTGGTCCTCTACGACGCCAGCCGGGGCGGGATCGATGCCGATACCCGCCTGATCGTGGCGGGCCTGAAACGGCGCGGCAAGCAAGCCATCCTGGCCCTCAATAAGATCGACGCGGTGAAGCGCGAGAAGCTGCTGGCCCTGGCGGCGGACTTCGAGGCCCTGGGTGTCTTCGCGCGCATCTTCATGATCTCGGCCCTCAATGGCGACGGCATGGAGGATTTGCGTAGCTTTCTGGCGGAACGCATGCCGCCCGGCCCCTGGCACTATCCCGAAGATCAGGTCTCAGACATGCCCATGCGCCTGATCGCCGCCGAGGTGACCCGCGAAAAGCTGTTCCTGCGCCTGCATCAGGAGCTGCCCTATTCCCTGACCGTGGAGACCGAGGATTGGCAGGAGTTCGACAACGGCGATGTGCGCATCGCCCAGGTCGTTTACGTCGGCCGCGACTCCCACAAGGGCATCTGCCTCGGCAAGGGCGGGGCGACTATCAAGGCCGTGCGCGAGGCGGCGCAGAAAGACCTGGAAGACATGATGGAACGCGGCGTGCATTTGTTCCTGCACGTCAAGGTGCGCGAAAAATGGAGCGAGGACGCCGCCCACTACCGCGACTGGGGCCTCGACTTCGAGGCGTGAGGTAATACCAAGGAGCGTTGATAATGACCTATAGAGACGGCTTACCAAGGTTTTCGGCCAGGAGCGCGCGGCGTGGCGATGCGGGGCAACGCGAGGCGCGCGCGACGCCGTCCGAAAGCCTTGGTAAACCGCCGTTCCGGTCGCCTAGGCGGTCCGCCGGAGGGCGTCGGAAAGCCTTGACGATGTCCGACATCGCCTGCGGCTTCCCTCCTGCCCGGCGGGCCGCCTAGGCGATCTCTATGGGTCATTATCAATGCTCCTTGGTATAAGGACCTTAAGACACATGCATTGGAGCGATGACGGCATCGTGCTCTCGGCCCGCGCCCATGGCGAGAACGGGACCATTGTCCAGCTTCTGACCCGCACCCAGGGGCGTCACGCCGGCCTGGTGCGGGGCGGGCAGGGGCGGCGCGCGCGCGGTGTCTTGCAGCCGGGCAACCTGGTCGCCGCCCAGTGGAGCGGCCGCCTGCCCGAGCATCTGGGCAGCTATGCCTGCGAGCCCGTGACCGGCTACGCCGCCCGGGTGCTGGACGACCCCGCGCGCTTGGCGGCGCTCAGCGCGGCGGCGGCGGTCAGCGAGGGCGCCTTGCCGGAACGCGAAGCCCACCCGGCCTGCTTCGACGGCCTGCTCGCCCTGCTGGAGGCCCTGCCCGGCGATCACTGGGCCGAGGTTTACGTGCACTGGGAACTGGCGCTCCTGGCCGAACTCGGTTTCGGGCTCGATCTCGCCACTTGCGCGGCTGGGGGCGGCAACGATCACTTGGCCTATGTCTCGCCTAAATCGGGCCGCGCGGTCTCCCTCGCGGCCGGCGAGCCCTACCGGGAAAAGCTGCTGCCCCTGCCGGGGTTCCTGGCCGGGCGCGGCGGCGGCGGGCCGGAGGAAGTCGGCCAGGGCCTGGCGGTGACCGGCTTTTTCCTGGAGCGTTTCGTCTTCGCCCCCCACCATAAACCGCTTCCCCCCGCCCGCCAGCGCCTGAGCGGCCGCTTTCCGGGATGACGACGCTGGCTTGACTATTCGGCGGGCGGGTCGGCGCCGGGGACCAGGGCGCCCAGGGCCCCGGCCATGGCGCCTAGGCGGCCGCGCAGGGCCTCCCAATCGACGGCCTGGGAATCGGCGAAGATTTCGCCCAGGGGGCGGCCGTCCAGGCGCAGGTCGCTAAGCAGTTCCTCGCGGCTCAGGAGCCCGTCCGCGCCGGTATCGTAACTGGCCAGCAGGCGCTCCAGGCCGAGGGCATCGACAATCAGGAGGCCAAGCAGCACGCCACGCTTTTCGGAGGCCCGGATGCCGTTGTCCGGCCAGGCCAGCCAGTCGCGGAGTTCGCTTCGGATTTCCTCCAGCTCGGCCACGGCGATACGCCCGTCCCGGTCCCGGTCGGCGAAGCGCCAGCCCACGTCCACGCATGACCGCGCGGCCTGGTGCTGGCACAGGGGACTGGCCAAGGCCAGAAAGCGCGCGAAATCCCGCACCCTGGCGCTGGGCGCGGCGGCGGCTTGGGCTTGCTGCGCGGTGGTGGTTTGGGACTGCTGCGCGGTGGTGGTTTGGGCCTGCTGCGCGGCCAGGGGCGGCGTCAGGAGGCCCAGGCACAGGCCGGCCAGGAAAACCCGGCGCAAGGCGCGCCTGAGGGAGGCAAAGCGGCGCGGGACGCGCGTCAGGGAGGTAAAGCGGCGCGGGACGCGCCTAGGGGAGGCAGTATCCATGGCCGTGAGTCTATCGCGCCCCGGCCGCCCGGAACAGGGGCCTTGGCGGCGCCGGTTGCGGGGCAAGATTAGAACATAAAGCGAACAATGAGTCTTTCATGTCACACCCGCAGCTAAACCGCGGGCCGGTCCCGGCTTTGCCGTTGACCCCGGATTCCCGCTCGCCTATGCCAGATTCGCGGTCAAGCGATTCGGAGAGGACGCAATACGCCACCTTGGCATATGCACCCCGGCCACAGAAAGAGGGGGCCGAAACGGCCCCCTAAGGTGTCTGTGCGATGTGCGTGCAATACGGTGCAGGGCAGTTCGAAAGTGCGATACTTCCCATACACGAACAGGGGAACGACTTGGTAAAACCGAATTGATCGCCCTGTATGAGAATGACTATATTCAGTTTCGGATGTAATAGCAAGCCTTATTTTCGATATAGGCAATTTTTTTCTGAACTGTATTAGCTTTACCTTGTAAAACTAGGGTAAAGTGCCCTAATCGGCGCTCTATAGGGTATTTTGTCCCAGATTTATTAGGGCATAATTACCGAATGCCGCTTCGCGCTTAAAGCATTTCCCGACACTCTTTCGAACGGGTCATGCGCGGGCTTGATCCGCGCCGCCCTTGGCGTGAAGGGATTGTTAACCATGTCCGGCCACCCTAAATGCTGGATACCGGAGATTCAGCCATGGCACGCAAGCGGAAATCTAGCGGCGGCCCGGTGACCGGCCTCTGGGACAACCCCATGGGGACGCGCGGTTTCGAGTTCGTCGAGTACACGGCCGAGGATCCGAGCGCCCTCGGCGATCTCTTCGAGACCATGGGTCTGCGCGCCGTCGCCCGCCACCGCTCCAAGGCGGTCACCCATTACCGCCAGGGCGGCATCAACTTCATCGTCAACGCGGAGCCGAGAAGCTTCGCCCAGTCTTTCGCCCAGGTTCACGGCCCCGGCGTGTGCGCGATCGCCTTCCGGGTCGAGGACGCGGCGCGCGCCTTCGAGCGGGCGCTGGACCTGGGCGCCGAGCCTCATCACGGCCGGGTCGGCCCCATGGAGCTCAACATCCCGGCGATCCGGGGCATCGGCGGCAGCCTGATCTACCTGGTGGACCGGGCCGAAAATTCGAGCATCTACGATGTCGATTTCAAGCCCCTCGAGGGCTTGCCGCCCGATCCCGGCGTGGGACTGGGCGAGGTCGACCACCTGACCCACAACGTGTTTCAAGGCCGCATGTCCTTGTGGGCTGAGTTCTACGAGCGCTTGTTCAATTTCCGGGAAATCCGCTACTTCGATATCGAAGGCAAGCTGACCGGCCTGCGCAGCAAGGCCATGACCAGCCCCTGCGGCAAGATCCGCATTCCCATTAACGAATCCTCCGACAGCAAATCGCAGATCGAGGAATACCTGCAAGCCTACCGGGGCGAGGGGATTCAACACATCGCGCTCTCGACCGGCGACATTTACCAGACGGTCGAAGCCCTACGCGCGCGCGGCCTGGTGTTCATGGAACCGCCGCCCGAGTCCTACTACCAAGCCCTCGACGAACGCCTGCCCGGCCACGGCGAGGACCTGGCGCGCCTGCGCGCCAACGGAATTCTCATGGACGGCGCGCCGACCAAGGACGGCGGCCGCCTGCTGCAAATCTTCACCCGCACGGTCATCGGCCCGATCTTTTTCGAGATCATCCAGCGCAAGGGCGACGAGGGCTTCGGCGAAGGCAACTTCAAGGCCCTTTTCGAGGCCATGGAGCAAGACCAAATCCGCCGCGGCACCCTCAAGGCGTGAGGCCGGGCCATGGGCGTCATCCAAAACCCCGGCGACGATTTCACCATCGATCAAGACTGGTCCGCCTACACCGGCGAGGACCACGCCATCTGGCGCGCGCTGTTCGAGCGCCAGTCGAAGCTGCTGCCGGGCCGCGCTTGCGCGGAATACCTCGCCGGTCTGCAAGACCTGGGCGTGGCCGCCGAGGGCATACCGGATTTCGCGCGCCTGTCCGATATCATGGAGCGCGCGACCGGCTGGCGCATCGTCGCGGTCCCCGGCCTAGTGCCCGACGATGTCTTCTTCGCCCACTTGGCGGCCCGGCGTTTCCCGGCCACCAACTGGATACGCAGCCCCGCGCAAATGGATTACCTGCAGGAGCCGGACGTCTTCCACGATGTTTTCGGCCATGTGCCGATCCTCATGAACCCGGTCTTCGCCGATTACCTGCAAGCCTACGGCCGGGGCGGGTTGAAAGCTCTGAGCCTAGGCGCCTTGCCCAAGCTGGCGCGGCTCTACTGGTACACGGTGGAGTTCGGCCTGATCGCGACGCCCGAGGGCCTGCGCATCTACGGCGCCGGCATCGTCTCCTCCCACGGCGAGAGCGTCTACAGCCTGGAAAGCCCCAAGCCCAAACGCATCGCCTTCGACCTGTTGCGCATCATGCGCACCCAGTACCGCATCGACGCCTTTCAGGACGCCTACTTCGTAATCGAAAATTTCGATCAATTGTTCGACGCCACCGGGCCAGATTTCACGCCCTACTACGCGCGGCTAAAATCAATGCCCGACATCGCGCCGGGCGCGGGCGTGGACGGGGACAGACTGATCTAAGCCAGAAGCAAGTGTTCCGGCTCGAACGTTGCGTATCTTATCCTCACAAATCGGGGTTCATCTGGGGAATGTCGGGTTAGGCGTCTTGTGAATTTTTTAAAGCATCTTGATCCATGACTCGGCGTCAAATAGCGTTTCTTTGGACGGCATTTGGATTCGTTGGGGTCGCGGCAGTATTCTTTATTTCCATTTTCAGGTCCACTTCATCCACGGCGGCGATCGGAATCATTTATATCCCTTTATACGCCGCCCCCTTCGCGGCGTTGTTTTTTGTCTTCGGTTATTGCCTTCCGGATCTGGTCAATTGGCGGAAAGGAAAAACCACTGAACTTTCCGTTTTGGTGAAGCTGCGTACAGTGGTTGCGGTAATCTTGCTGATTTCCGGAATTTCATATGCAATTTACGGCATCCTTCTCACCATTACGGTTAACCAGGTTCAGACATTAGACGAGCCGGGACTCAACAAGTTTCTCGAAGGCTCAATGTTCAGGAACAATAAATATGCGCTGGGTGCTCTGGCGCAGAACCCGAATGCACGAACCCCAGTCCTCGATCGGGTCGCGCTGATGCCGAACCCGGAACTGCATCATCGGATGGGGTCCGTATGGCCCGTGATGGGAGAAAATGGAAAGGGGTTGGCCGTCATGCGCCTCGTTGCCATGCACAAGAATGTTTCTGAGGCAACGCTGGTCAAGCTGTCAAGAAGCCCAGATGAATACGTACTCAACGCGGTAGCCGCAAATCCGAAAACCCCAGTCACGATCATCCGCGAGCTCTCTGATAAAGGCGGCTATCTCGCGCAGTGGGGCCTCGCAGTCAATCCTAACGCACCTGCCGATATCCTCAAGAAACTGGCGGAAACTGGCGACCAGTATGCGCGATCATCCGTTGCCCGCAACAGCGGCACGCCAATCGAAACATTAGCGCGCCTTGCCAAAGACCCTGTCTGGCACGTCAGGCGTGATGTCGTCTCAAATCCACATACCCCTAGCAGAACAATAGAGAGTCTCAGTGACGATCCTGACGAACGTGTTAGGTCTCTCGTCGAATACAAACTCAGTGAGAAGAAACATTCTAACCGTTGAATAAAGAACTAAAGAACTAAAGGGGACGCACCCTTTTCCTCCTAAAAGGGTAGCGTCCCCTTTTCCCATAATATCGCACGAGGCGGTTGAGCGACTGCGCTATTGACTGAAACTCCAACCTGGCCTTTAGCTACATAATTAGTGCAGTGTCACCGTAAATACAGATGGGTTGGTGATGACGACAAAAAAAGCAACGCTCGCACAGCTCGCGGCCGCGATAGCTGGGATATTCGTCGTTGGGGTATTATCGGCCATGGATATTATCCCGCAGGCACCTGAGAACATCCCACGGTCCCTATGGGCTGGCCTGACTTATGGCGGCGGCGCGGCCCTCGGCATGGTCGCTAACGAGGGGGTAAGGGTTATACGTAATTACGGTGATACTTAATTACGATGACACTGCACTCTTAATTACGGTGTAATTACGGTGACACTCCACTAATTAGAGATACGATACGGTGACACCGCTCAAATTAATTGGCTGACGCTGAACCGCACTCCAAAAATCCGCTTCCCCAAGTTTGGTCGCAGGGGGGCCATATGTTAGAAACTTACCGCTAGAGCGGGAATGTCATGTGCGATCCGAGTCTCGGTCATGGATGGACCCTCGGGTCAAGCCCAAGGGTGACGAATAAGAGAATGGAATTTGGCCCCGAACTGAACCATGTGTAGCCGGGACAGGCGTCCTATTGGACAAGACGTCGCGCGCCGTTAATAACGATTTCTTGACGAACTTTGCGTCTTAGTAAAACCACGCCAACCCGCAACCCATGGAGGCCCCATGAAGAACTGGATCGCCTTGCCGCGTATCGAGGGGAAGTCTTCGCGTCAGGCACATGCGGACTTGCCCGAGGGCACCTATGAGCGCGAATTGGGGCGCGAGGGGTTTTTTGGGCCGGCGACGCAGATGTATCACACCCATCCGCCGACCGGCTGGACGGATTGGGAAGGGCCCTTGCGGCCGCGCGCCTTCGACCTTAACCGCGTCGCGGCGGGGACGGGAGATCCCTGGGGCGCGATCCTGGTTCTGCACAACGCCCATGTGGGGGTTCGCTTCTGGCGCACGCAAGGGGCCATGGAAACGCTCGCGCGCAACGCCGACGGCGACGACTTGCTGTTCATTCATAACGGCGTCGGCCATCTGTTTTGCGACTACGGCCATCTGGAGATCGAGGCCGGGGATTACATTGTCGTGCCGCGCGGCACCCTGTGGCGCACCGCCTTCGACGGCCCGGCGGAGGTCTTGCTGATCGAGGCGACCGGCGGCGCCTACAAGCTGCCGGACAAGGGCCTGGTGGGGCCTCACGCCATTTTCGATCCGGCCATGCTCGATACCCCGCGCATCGACGACGCCTTCCGCGCTCAGCAGACGCCGGAAGGCGAGGAGGAAATCTGGCGGGTGCGCATCAAGCGGCGCGGCGAAATTTCCACCGTCACCTATCCCTTCAATCCCCTGGACGCGGTCGGCTGGCACGGCGACCTGGCGCCGGTGCGCATCAATGTGCGCCATATCCGGCCCTTGATGAGCCACCGCTATCACTTGCCGCCCAGCGCCCACACGACCTTCGTGGCGAACCGCTTTGTCGTCTGCACCTTCGCGCCCCGGCCCTTCGAGACCGATCCCGGCGCGCTCAAGGTGCCGTTCTTTCACAACAATGACGATTACGACGAAGCGATTTTCTATCATCGCGGCGACTTCTTCAGCCGCGACAATATCGATGCCGGCATGATGACCTTTCACCCCAGCGGCTTCACCCACGGGCCGCACCCCAAGGCCCTGACCGGTGCCTTCGCGCCCAAGAAGGCCGGGACCGACGAATACGCGGTCATGCTCGACACCCGCGATCCTCTGGAGGTGGGCGCGCTGCCGGAAGGCGTCGAGTTGCCCGACTACGCGCGGTCCTGGCGGGCGCCCGGCGATGCCAAGACTCCGGGTTAGGGGCCGCGCCTTGGACCGGCACAGTGCGTCCTTCGGCAAGCTCAGGATGAGGTCTTTTCTTTATGCCACAGACGATCTTCCTCATCCTGAGCTTGTCGAAGGACGCACTGGTGGAACGGCCATGCATGCCGGCACAATAACGGAGTCCGGCGGGTGAAACTGGCGAGCCTTAAGGACGGCGGGCGCGACGGCGCGCTGGTTGTCGTTGACCGGGCCTTGGCGCGCTGCGTAAGTGCGGCGCCGGTGGCGGCGACCCTGCAAGAGGCCTTGGAGACTTGGGACGAGACGGCGCCCAAGCTGGCCGACATCGCCAGGACGCTGGAAGCGGGGGAGCGCGGCGACGCCATGCTCTTCGATGCCCAGGCCTGCGCCGCGCCCTTGCCGCGCAGCCACCTCTTCGCCGATGGTTCCGCCTATGTCCATCACATGAAATTGTTGCGCCAGGCGCGCGGCGCCGGGATGCCGGACAGCTTTTGGACTGAGCCGCTCATGTACCAGGGCTTGTCCGGCGGTTTCCTCGGCCCCCGCGACGGCATCGCGCTTCAAGACGAAACCTGGGGTCTGGATTTAGAAGGCGAACTCGCCGTGGTCTTGGACGACGTGCCCCAGGGCATCGCCGCCGAGGCCGCCGGCGCCCATATCAAGCTGGTCATGCTCTTGAACGATATCAGCCTGCGGGCGCTGATTCCCGATGAGATGCGCAAGGGCTTCGGCTTCTTTCACTCCAAGCCGGCCAGTAGCTTCGCCCCGGTGGCGGTTACCCCCGGCGGCCTCGGCGCCGCCTGGGATGGGGGCCGCTTGCACCTGCCTCTGCACTGCGGCGTCAATGGCGAAACCATCGGGCGGCCCAAGGCCGGCGAGGGCATGGTTTTCGATTTCGGGCGCCTGATCGCCCACGCGGCCCGGACCCGGTCTTTGCCGGCTGGGTCCATCATTGGGTCCGGCACCGTCTCCAACGACGATCCAGACGTGGGCTCGGCCTGTCTGGCGGAGGTGCGGGCGATCGAAACCCTGGACCATGGCGAAGCGCGCACGCCGTACTTGCGCTATGGCGACGTGGTGCGTATCGAGGTGCTGGATGAAAACGGCATGACGGTATTCGGCCGAATCGAGCAAAAAATTATACGTTTCCCATGATACTCACAGCACGCATGACATAGATTTCTATACAAGAGACATAAGGAAAAGCATGGCCGAAAGTTCCGAGAAGCGCGCCCGCGCCTATGAAGATTCCGAATTTCTGCACAGCCCCGACGCCCGGGCCCTGCGTATCCTGTCCGAGTACTTGGAGCCCAACAGCCGCTTCAAGTCGTGTAATATCGAAGACACGATTATCTTCTTCGGCTCGGCCCGGATCCTGCCCCGCGACGAGGCCGCGGCGGCGCTGAAAGATGTGAAAAAACAAGGCGGTAACCTCGAGAAAGCCCAAAGCGATCTGGACATGTCCGAGTACTACGAAGCAACCCGTGAGCTGGCTCACCGCCTGACCGTGTGGTCCAAGAGCTTGGGTGAAGGCAGCCGCCGTTTCGTCGTCTGCAGCGGCGGCGGCCCCGGCATCATGGAAGCCGCCAACCGCGGCGCCTCCGAAGCCAAGGGCCTCAACGTTGGCCTGAATATTTCCCTGCCATTCGAGCAAGTAGAGAATCCCCACATCAGCCGGGAACTGTCGTTCGAGTTCCATTACTTCTTTATGAGAAAGTTTTGGTTTACTTATCTTGCCAAGGCGGTCGTTGTGATGCCGGGCGGTTTCGGCACCCTGGACGAATTGTTCGAACTCCTGACCCTGATCCAGACCCACAAGGTCCGTAAGCACCTGCCGATCGTGCTCTTCGGCAGCCGCTACTGGTCCGAGGTTATCGATATGAAAGCCTTGGTGAAATACGGCACCATCGACGCCGCCGACCTGGAGCTTTTCTTCCGCACCGATTCGATCGACGAGGCCTACGACTACATTACCGAGCAGCTCAAGGTTTATTCCCTGGAAAGCCCCGGCGCGATTCTCTAGCGCCCCCCTCCCGCCTGCCGCCGGGACAATTCGCTACCGGCCGGCAAAGGGCCTATAGTCTGGAAACCTCGGAGTCCGCGCCCATATACAGGGACGTCAGGCCGTGAGTTCATGGGGGATATCGATATGCTGAAGAAGGGTTTTAAGAAACTTCTAGCCGAAGCCAATGCTGAGATCGAGATTGTCTCGGCCATGGAGGGTTTGGGGCTGCTGGGGGATTCCGGCGTTGTCATGCTGGATGTGCGCGAGGCGCTGGAACGGCAGCAGGGCTTTATCCCCGGATCGATACACGCCACGCGCGGCTTCCTGGAATTCATCGCCGATCCCGAAGGGCCCATGCACAACCTTCTTCTAACCCCTGACAAGCGCATCGTGATTTATTGCGGCACCGGCGGCCGCTCAGCCCTAGCGGCCAAGACCCTTAAGGACATGGGGTTCCCCAGGGTTGCCTCCCTGGCCGGGGGCATTCAGGCGTGGCAGGCGGCGGGCGGCGGCATCGAAACCTGAACGGTGCATGCCAACATAAAAGGGATACACCGGCGGAACTCTTTAATTCCTATTGGCCCAGGCCTAGGAACCAGAGAACAAGAGGCAAGGTGAAAATAGAGCCGATAGCCGAGAGGAAGATCGTCGTTGAGGCGATGGCCTGACCCGTGTCGTACCTGGCAGAAAAGAGATACATATTGATACCCGTCGGCTGGGCCGCCAGCAGCACCGCGGCGGCGATCCAAAGGGGCGAAAGATCGAACACCTGGCTCGCCAAGATCCAGACACCCAGGGGCATGATCAGTAGCTTCAAGCTCAAGACGATGGCCGACTGAACCAAGCGTCCCTTTATGCCATATTGGGACAGGTCGCGCCCAGGGCAAAAAGCGCGCAGGGGACGACGGCGCCTTTTAAGATGACCAGTATTTCATTGGCTACCGCTGGAATCGGAAGCCCAGAAAAATTCCAGATCATGCCGGATAGAACTCCCATCAAGATGGGATTTTTTATCAAGCCGGTCAGAACCTGCAATGGTAAACCGGCCAGTGATTTATCGCCGTTTTTACCAGCCTCAAGAAGCACCGTCGTGGCGGTCATAAGAACCAGGGCATGAACACCGATAATTAAAAAAACCGGCAACATGCCTTCATCGCCAAGGGCCCGCCAGACAATCGGAATTCCCAACAATACCGTATTGCCGTAACAGCATCCCATACCGGTGATAGTCGCACCTGATAAGTTGCGGCCAAAGAGCGCACGGCCAAGGAATATTCCGATAGCGTAAATGGTGCCTGAGGCGATAAAAAAACTGCCCCAAAGCCCCCAAGGCAATTGCCCGGGGATCGCGGTCGTCGCGATGGAATGAAACAGCAGCGCGGGAACGGCATAGTCGTTGACGAAGCGCGATAGGCCCTCCGTCGATCGGCCGGAAAACCAACCAAACTTCGCGGCAATAAAGCCCAATCCCATGAGGGCAAAAACAGGGGTAACAACTTCAAGAATAAAAAACAAAGTAGAAATTTACCTAACCCTGATATTTCAAGAAGTAAGGCAATGTCTTTCCGGCATCTTCCAGATAACCTTAGTTTCGGTTGTTATCGTAAGACTGCGCCACTGCCGGTGAAAGGAGTTTGGCACGCGGTCAAGATGCTTAAGAACAGGAACTTTTCTTGCGCTGATCCCCTGACCGGGGCTATGGGCAGGGCAAGCGCTTCAATAGTTCATCCAGGCATTTCTGGACGGATTTGCCGGCGGTATCGATCGCGATTCGGTCCCGGTCCCAGGGGCTGTAGCCGCGATCGAGGACCTCTTGCCATGTCGGCAAGATGTGGCCGGGTTGATCGGCTCCCTCGACGCGCCCCTGGCGCCGATTTGAGTGTGGATGGCCTTCGCTGAAACACCCGATGGCGTTACCCTGACCGGCGGCCTCATCGTTTTCGTTGCGGCTGGGACGTACATGCTAGCCGGGATGAAATCCGGACAATAAAAAAATGACTAGCTCCCCGCGAGCGAGCTTGCGCTTAGTCCGCCCAGAGTGTCCCATTCGCCGTTGCAATCGGATCGCCGAGGGAAGTCATGAAGGGCGCGAGCACCGACATCTTGGGAAATCCCGGTCAGGACCGGCCTTCGCTGGCGGCCTTGTTGATGGTCGGTTCCTTGTGGTTGCTGGGTTTGCAGGATTCGCTGGTTAAGTTGGCGTCTTCGGATGTTTCCCTGTGGCAGTTCCAGTTGCTGCGCGCATCCTGCAATGTCGGGCTCCTGATGCTGCTGTCGCGGATTGCTTGGCGAAACGTCAGCCCAGTCCCGAAGCGGCTCTGGGCGGTGGCGCTCCGCAGCCTGTTTCTTGTCGGCGCCATGATAACCTTCTTCGGCGGCGTCCCCTTTTTGAGCTTGGCGGAGATCGCGGCCGGACTCTATGTATTTCCACTTTTCGTGGCGGTTCTTTCCGCCCTGCTGCTGGGGGAGCATGTCGGTCCGCGCCGCATCGGGGCGATCCTGACGGGTTTCGCCGGTACGCTTCTGATCCTGAAGCCCGGCACCGAGTCTTTTCAGTGGGTCGCGCTCATGCCCGTGGCCGCCGGTTTGTTCTATGCGGCGACGATCCTAACCACGCGTAAGCTGTGCCGCGAGGAAAGCCCGGCGACGCTAGCCCTGGGCGTCTCCTTTATGTACATAACCGCCGGCGTTATCGGTCTTGCCGCTACGACGATCATGGAGCCAGGGGCGCTTGCCGAGCAATGGCCGTATCTATTCACCGGCTGGCATGACTTGGCTTTGTGGGTCATGGGCATAATCCTGGCTTGCTCGGCGCTCAACCTCATTTCCAACATCGGCCTAGCCAAGGCCTATCAAAGCGCCGAATCGAGCTGGCTCGCACCCTTCGATTATTCATACCTAATCTTCGCTACCTTCTGGGGCGCGGTCATGTGGGGGCATTTCCCCGATTCCTTGTCGCTTCTGGGCATGGCCATGATCGCGGCCTCGGGATGCTACGTCGCCTGGCGCGAACGCCAAGAAAGCCGTCTGCAACGCGCCGATATGAACCGCGCGCTCAGGTGACGGAAACTCATACCCCTGTCGTCTGCTCCTTAAGCAATTCGAAGAAGGCGCGCACGGTGCGGACCGCGCGCCGGTCTTCCAGGCAGGCGGCGTATTCGACCGCTTCCAGGTCGGTGTCGCGCAGGCTTAACTGATGCAGACGATCGTCGTGGCCGAATTCGCTTTCGAAGACCACGCCGACGCCTAGGCCCGTGGCGACCGCTTCTCGCGCCGCTTCCCGGCTGCCTATTTCCATGGTTTCGCCCAGGGTCGCGCCCGCGTCCTTCAGGGACCGCTCGAAGACCGCGCGGGTGTTCGATCCGGGTTCGCGCAGGATCAGCCTTTGCCCGGATAGCTCCGTCAGGCGGATGGAGCGCCGAGCCGCCCAAGGGTGGCCGCGCTCGACGAAGGCGACCAGGCGGTCGCGGCGGAAGGGCACAGCGTGCAGGCGCTCGTCCGGCGCCAGGTCGGGCAGTACGGCCACGTCGCAGCGCCGGCGCAGAAGGTCGTCCAGAACCTGTTCGGTGTTGCCGAAGGTGAGCGAAAGCCGGACCCCCGGATAGCGCCGGTTCAGGGCCGCGAGCATGGGAATGACGTTATAGGGCGCATCGGCGCCAACCCGCAGCATACCGCCGGTCAAGCCGCGCGCGGCGGCCAGAAGCTGCTCCGCCTCCAACTCCTGGGCGAAAACCCGGCGGGTGACGTCGAACAAGGCGCGGCCCAGGTCGGTCAGCTCAACTCCGCGGCCCCGGCGCTCGAACAGCTTGACGCCATAGCGTTCCTCCAAGGCCCGGACCTGGCCCGACAGGGTCGGCTGGCTGACATGGCGGGCGGCGGCGGCGCGGCTGAAGCCGCCCTCGGCGGCGACCACGTGAAAGGCGCGCAGATGGATGTGATTTATCGTCATGGCCTATAACGCCTATAAACATTATGGATTTGAATTATGGCTCGTCCTGGCCGAAAAAGGAAGCTATAGGGCGTTATTTGAAGGGAAATGGCATTTAGCGCCGCAGTTCAACCTGTGCGCCCTTCGACAGGCTCAGGATGAGGGTGATTATGTGTGGCATAAAGAAAAGTCCTCATCCTGAGCCTGTCGAAGGACGCACCCTTTCGGTCCAAGCCTTCTCGAAGCAGCGATGCAAAAATATACCAAGGAGCACGGCATGACCTCGAAACCTTCCGCCGGATCGCGCGATGCCAGCGCCGCAGCCAGCCCGACCGGCGACCCCTGGCTCTTGACCCCCGGCCCCCTGACCACCTCGCCCAGCGTCAAGGAGGCCATGCTCCACGATCTGGGCTCGCGGGACACCGGGTTCATCGAGATCAACCGGCGCATGCGCGCGCGCCTGGTGGCCATCGCGGGCGGCGAGGGAACCCACGTCTGCGTGCCCCTGCAAGGCAGCGGCACGTTTGTAGTCGAGGCCATGCTGGGCAATTTCGTGCCCCGGGACGGCAAGCTCTTGATCCTGGTCAATGGCGCCTACGGCAAGCGCATGGCCAAAATCTGCGAATACTATGGCCGGGCCACGGTCATCCAGGAAACCCCGGAGGACGTGCCCGCCGACCCCATTGCGCTGGATACCGCCCTGGCGGCCGATCCCGGCATTACCCATGTGGCGGCGGTTCATTGCGAGACAACCTCGGGCATTCTCAATCCCATTGCCGCCATCGCCGAGGTGGTGGTCAAGCACGGACGCGCCCTGCTGATCGACGCCATGAGCGCCTTCGGGGCCATCGCCCTGGATGCCCGCGAGGTGCCCTACGACGCCCTGGTCGCCTCCTCCAACAAGTGCCTGGAAGGCTCACCCGGCATGGGCTTCTGCCTTGCCCGCACGGCGGCCCTGGAAGCGGCCAAGGGTAACTCGCCGTCGCTCGCGCTCGATCTTCATGATCAATGGGTAGCCATGGAAAAGAATGGCCAGTGGCGCTTCACCCCGCCGACCCACTGCATACTGGCCTTCGATCAAGCATTGAGCGAGTTCTTGGATGAGGGCGGCGTCGCCGGGCGTGGCGGGCGCTACCGCGCCAATTGCAAGATCCTGATCGACGGCATGCGTGGACTTGGGTTCAAGACTCTACTGCCGGACGATTTGCAGGCCCCGATTATCGTGACCTTTCACATGCCTAGCGACCCGGCCTTCGCCTTCGAGACGTTTTACGACTCCCTGCGCGCCAAGGGCTACGTCATCTATCCGGGCAAGTTGACGGTCGCGGATTCCTTCCGCATTGGGTGCATCGGGCGCCTGGGGGCGGAGCAGATGCAGGGCGCCCTGAACGCGATCAAGGAAACCCTGGCCGGGATGGGCGTGAAGACCGGCGTTCCGGCCGCCGCGTGACCGTTCAGGACGATTTCGCGCCGCGCCAGTCGGAGGGCGAGACCAACCTGTCGCCGCAGCGGCGCGATTGGGCGGCGCGCAGCCTGGACGTCAAAGCCCAGGCGCTGGTCGATATGGATGCGCGGCACTTTCTCCATCAGGCGGTCTCCACACCCTGCCTGACCGCGATCCGCAAGGCCGAGGGCATCTGGATCGAGGATGTCCAGGGCCGCCGCTATATGGATTTCCACGGCAACAACGTCCACCAGATCGGCTACGGCCACCCGCGCCTGATTGCCGCCATCAAAGATCAACTCGACGACTTGCCCTTCACGCCACGGCGCTTCACCAGCGATCCGGCCATGACCCTCGCCGCCAAACTGGGGGAGGTGACGCCGGGCGATCTCTCCAAGGTGTTACTGACCACCGGCGGCTCGGCCGCCATCGAGGTCGCGCTCAAGCTCGCCCGCGCGGCGACCGGGCGATTCAAGACGGTGTCTTTCTGGGACGCCTTTCACGGCGCCGGTTTCGCCGCCGCCTCCTTGGGCGGGGAGCAGTTGTTCCGCTCCGGCGCCATCGGCCCGCTCCTGGCCGGAAGCGAGCACGTCGCGCCCCCAAGCTGTTACCGCTGTCCCTACGGCTATGAATGCGACGAGAACGGCGCGCCCCGGCTCGACGTTTGCCACATGACATGCGCGAAGTTCGTGCGCTATGTTCTTGAAAAAGAAGGCGATGTCGCCGCCGTGGTGGCGGAGCCGATACGCGCCGTGCCGAGCATCCCGCCGCCCGGATTCTGGCAGGCCGTGCGCCAGGCTTGCGACGACGCCGGGGCCTTGCTCATCTTCGACGAGATTCCCACCGGCCTGGGGCGCACCGGGCGGCTCTTTGCCTGCGAGCACGACGGCGTGACGCCGGACATCCTGGTACTCGGCAAGGGCTTGGGCGGCGGCGTCTTGCCCATCGCGGCGGCGGTCGCGCGGCCGGGCCTGGATGTGGGAGGGGCCTACGCCTTCGGACACTACACCCACGAGAAGAACCCGGTCACTGCCCGCGCCGCCTTGACCACGCTGCAAATCATCGAGGACGAGGGCCTGGTCGAGAGATCCGCCACCCTGGGCGCGCGGGCGCTGGCGCGGCTGCAAGACATGAAATCGCGCCACCCTCTGATCGGCGACGTGCGCGGACAGGGCCTCCTGCTCGGTATCGAACTGGTGGCGGACCGCGACACCAAGGATCCGGCGCCCGAGGCCGCCGAGAGCGTGCTCTACCGCGCCCTCGACAAGGGTCTCAGCTTCAAGGTCAGCATGGGCAGCGTCATCAACCTAAGCCCGCCGCTGACCATCGGCGAAGCGGACCTCGACCGTGCGCTCGATATCTTGGAAGACTGTATCGCGGCGGAGGAGTCGATCTAAGGCGCGGACGGCAGATGCAATTGACCGTCCAGAACCTTAGCCGCGACGCCGCCGACCTGCAGGCGGGCGATGGCGCCGGCGTTCAGGGTGACGAGCGAGCGTATGGAGCTTGGCCGGCCGATCTCGTGGCCCTGTTCCGCCTGAACCGCGATCATTCCATCGCTGTTTGCCGTCACCATGCCATGGCGGATTAGGTAGCTGGTCAGGGCGCCGTTGGTGGTGCCCGCCGCCGCCGATTCCGCGACCCCGACGGCGGGGCAAAAATCGCGCACATGAAGGTCATGGTCCGGCTGCTCAACTTCGGTGCAGAAGACGGCGACGGTTTGCAGCCCATGGGCTTGGCAGAACCGGGTCAATCCAGGAAAATCGGGCTCGATGCGGCCCATGGCCGCCAAGTCCTTGACCGGCACCACGAGATGAACGAAGTCGGCGGAGGCTGTTTCCATGGGCCGCTCCCGGTTGTAGTCCTGCTTGCCAAGTCCCAGCAGCGCCGCCAGTTCCTCCATGTCCAGGCCGTCTTGGCGAAACCGGGGCGTTTGAACGTCGAGCATGACCAGGGGGCGGCCATCGGCGCGGCGGCTGATTTCCACCGTCGCCATGGCCGTGGGCAGGCGCAACTCAAGCTCGATCCGGTCACCGCCGTTCCAGCTTATCGCGCCTTGCTCGACCAGCCGGGTCACCAGGCCGAGAGTGCCATGACCGCACATGGGCAATTCGGCCAGCGGCGACACGAAACGCGCGCTGACCGAGCGGCCTTCGCAAGCGGCGATGAAACCGCAAGCCGGCGCGCCTAGCTCCCGCGCGATCCGCGCTCTGGTCTCGGCATCGAGTCCCGCGGCGCCGGAAACCACGCCCGCTTGGCTACCGCCGAAAGCGGTATCGGAAAAGGCATCGTAGAGGGCGAAGGGAAGGGTCGTCATCTTTCACCTGACTAGAGCTTCATCTTTGGAACACGAAAAGATCGATATTCATCCTCACGGATTCTTCAGGGTCCGCTTGTTCCGCATGGGCGCGCAGGGCGGTTATGCCGGCCTGAAAGTCACCCTCGGGAAGCCGGGCCAAGAAGGAATCCGCGCCCTTTGCCTGTTTGTCCGCGTAGCTGGCCCAATCGGGCGCGATACGGTGGGGTATGGCCTTGTGAATTACGGCTTTAAATCCGGCGGTGCTGAAATCACTTTCTATCTGGCCACGGGGAATCGATTGCTCTTCGATGATGGCCCGGATGCCGTCGAAGAATCTCAAATAGGGATAGGTCTCAATCTGATCCAGTGTGCTGTTTCTTATGCAGACATGGCCGCCCTTGCGCAAGACGCGGTGGCATTCCCGCGCCGTGCCTTGCGGGTCGGGCAGGTGGTGATAAACCATCGACATAAACACCATATCGGCCGAACTGTCTTCCAGGGGTAGCGATTCTCCGGTTCCTTGCTTGAAGGAAACCGGGTTCCGGGAGTTTTTCTCGCGGGCCCTCTGGAGCATTGTTGCCGAGGGATCGATTCCCACCACATCGGCATCGAAATGGAGAGAGAGCGCTTCGGTGAAGCGGCCGGTGCCGCACCCCAGATCGACGATGCGCGAAACGCCATCCTTAGGCACCTGGGCTGAAAGAAGCGTCAGCCATTCTTGCAGAATATCCGGATCGAAACCGCGCGCGGAGTCGTAGACGGCGGCGATATCGGTCTTGTCATAGTCCATGGTTCGCGGTTCCCTTCAAGAAATCCGTTTGCCGAGTGTGCCAAGCGTAAACGACACGGCGAATATCGCCGTCGCCGCGGCGACGATGGAGGGGCCCGCCGGCGTATCCCATTGCAGCGAAGCGAAAAGTCCGCCGATGACCGCGAGCGCACCGGCGGCTGCGGCCAGGATGGCCATGCGTTCCGGCGTGCGAGCATAGGGGCGGGCGGCGGCGGCCGGGATAATCAGCAGGGAGACTATCAGCAACACCCCGACTACTTTCATGGCGATGGCGATGACCACTGCCAGGATCAGCATGAAGGCGAATTGGACCGGGGCGGCCGGGACGCCTTCGGCGCGCGCCAGGTCCTCGTTCAGTGTAACCGCGAGCAGGGCGTTCCATATGAGGGCCAGGACCGCCAATACGGCGCTGCCGCCGAGATAGATCCAGAAAATGTCGCTCCAGGTCACGGCCAGCACGTCGCCGAACAAGGTGGCCATGAGGTCGAAGCGCACGGATGGCAGGAAGGCCAGGGCGACCAGCCCCAGGGCCAGGCCCGCGTGGGCCAGGATGCCGAGCAGGGTATCGCCGCCCAGGGCGCGCTGGCGTTGCAGGCCGGTGACGATCAAGGCGATGACAATCGAGGAGGCGGCGATCCCAAACACCGGATCGATCCCCAGCAGTAAGCCCAGTGCAACGCCCAAGAGCGCACCATGAGCCAGGGTGGCGCCAAAATAGGCCATGCGCCGCCAGACCACGAAACAGCCCAAGGGCGCGGCCACCGCCGCGACCCCGATGCCGGCGATCAGCGCCCGCAGGAAGAATTCCTCCATCATGGTCGGGGCTCCGGCGGGACCGGGTTTCCGGCCAGGTCGTGGTCGTGGTCGTGGTCGTGGGCATAGACCGCCAGGCGGCGCGCCGCCTCGGGGCCGAAGAGGGCGACGTATTCCGGGTGGTGCCGGATGGCCTCAGGCGCGCCCGAACAACAGACGTGGTGATTGAGGCACACCACCCGGTCGGTCGCGGCCATGACGATGTGCAAATCGTGGGAGACCAGCAAGACCCCCAGGCCATGGCGGTCCCGCAAGCGGCCAATCAAATCGTAGAGCGACACCTGGCCGCCCAGATCGACGCCCTGCAAGGGCTCGTCCAGCAACAGCAGATCCGGTTTGCGCAACATGGCCCGGGCCAGCATGACGCGCTGAAACTCGCCGCCGGAAAGATCGTGGATCGAATGCTCCATCAGGCCCGCCGCCTCGACCTCGCCCAAGGCCGTCTCGGCCTCGGCGCGGCTCGCTTTTCCGGCCAAGGCCAGGAAGCGGCGCACGCTCAAGGGCAGCACCCGGTCGATCTTGAGCCGTTGCGGCACGTAGCCCAAACGCAGGCCGGGCCGGCGCCAAAGCGTGCCCGCCGTGGGCGCGATCAGCCCGGCGGCAACACGCACCAGGGTTGTCTTGCCGGCGCCGTTGGGGCCGATCAGGCTGACGATCTCCCCGCCGCTAAGTTTGAGGCCGACGTGGCTTAAGGCGGTGGCGGTTCCGAATTTCACCGCCAAGTCCTCGATCTCGATCAGCAGGCCGGGTGCCCTTGCTTCAGGACTCATGACCGGCGTGCCTGGCACGGCGGGCACAAGCCCTCGACCTCGATGGTCTTGCGTTGGATGGCGAAACCCAGGGCCTTGGCGCGCTTTTCGATGGCCGCGTCGAGGCGCGGGTCGTCGATCTCCGCCGCCGTGCCGCAAGCGCTGCAAATCAGGAACTGGCCGGCGTGGGCCAGGCCGGGGGCGCAGCAGCCGACGAAGGCGTTCAGGCTTTCGATGCGGTGGATAAGGCCGTGACCGCGCAGAAAATCCAAGGCCCGGTAAACCGTCGGCGGCGCGGCCCCATCGCGCTCGCGCGCCAATCGCCGCAGCAGATCGTAGGCGCCAACAGGCGCGTGACTGGACCAGACCAATTCGAACACCCGGCGGCGCAGCTTGGTCAGGCGCGCGCCGCGCTGGGCGCAAAGCTCCTCCGCCGCGCGCAAGGCGCCGGCCACGCAATCCCCGTGATCGTGCCGGACGCCGGGGAAGGCGCCCTTGGTCGCCGTCATGGTTTTGTTCATGGTCTCCTCGGCATGGTCATGTCCTGTCCGGCATACTCATGGCCTCTCCAGCTCAGTCCTGTCCTGTCCGGCATACTCATGTCCGCTCCGGCATCTTGACTCTCCGGTTTTCGTTTGAGAATGTTATAATATAACATATCTTATAAAAATGGAACCGGAAATGACTTTGCCGAGACTTGTAGCGCCGAAACTGGGGGCCGCTTGGATTTTCGCGGCCTTGCTGCTTGTGTCCGGTCCCGGCCAGGGGGCGGAGGCCCCGGCGCCGCGGGTCGCGGCCTCTATCCAGCCCCTGCATAGCCTAGTCTCCGCCGTCATGGCGGGGCTGGGGGCGCCTGGGCTTCTGTTCCAGGGTGCCCGCTCGCCCCATGGCGGGAGCCTAACCCCGGCCCAGGCCCGGGCCTTGAGCCGCGCCGATCTGGTTATCTGGGTCGGGGCGGGGCTGGAAACCTCCCTGGCCAAACCTCTTGCCGTCTTGGCCAAGAAGACCGCGGTTCTGACCGCCAGCGGGGCCGGGGGGGTCGCGTTGCTGAAAGGCGAGGCCGGGCAAGCCCCAGACAGCCACATCTGGCTGGACCCGCGCAACGCAAGTGCGATAGCCCGCGCGGCAGCCGAATTCCTGGCGCGGATCGATCCGGCCAATGCCGCGCGCTATACGGAAAACGCCGCCGTCTTGGGCGAGCGCCTGGGGGATTTGGAAACGGAACTAGCGGCGATACTGGCGCCGGTGAGGGCCGCGCCTTTTATGGTTTATCACGACGCCTATGGATACTTCGTGCGGCGCTTCGCCATGAAGCAAATTGGCGCCGTCGCCCTCGACCCGGAACGCGCGCCGGGCGCGAAACGGATCGCGCTGATGCGCGCCCGTCTGCGCGAAACCGGCGCCGCTTGCGTCTTCGTGGAACCGCAATTCGAGCCGTCACGGGCAAGCAACCTAGTCGAGGGAACTGGGGCCAAAATCGCCGTGCTCGACCCCCTGGGCGCCGCTCTGCTACCCGGCCCGGATGCCTACTTCGCCACGATGCGCGCCTTGGCGCGCTCCCTGCGCGCTTGCCTAACTTAGCGAAAGTCCCTCACGAACAGCCGCTGGTGCCGCCGCAGGTGTCGCATTTCAGGCAGGTGCCGTTGCGGACCAGGGTGAAGTTGCCGCATTCGCCGCAGGCGTCGCCTTCATAGCCTTTCATGCGCGCCTCACGCCGGCGCTCGATCTGGATGCCGGCGCGCTCGGTGACCGTTTCCTCGACGCTGAAGGATTCGCTTACCAAAACCTCGGCGGTGGCTATGGCGGCTTGGCTCACGGGGCCGCCCGCGCTTGGGTTCGAGGCACTCTTGCCGGAAACGCCTGTGCCGATCCCGCCATCCACCACCGTGAGCCGGTTGCGTATGTAACCTTTGGAGGCCATGCGCCGGACCGTTTCGACCATGGTGTCGCGCTCGGTCTTGGGCAGCTCGCCCTCGACTGCGCCGCGGCCGATGGAATCGGGCAGCATATCCTCCGGCTCCGCGTGGGCCAGGTCGTCGCGCCCCAGGTAGGAGATCGCCAATTCCCGGAACAGATAGTCGATGATCGAGGTCGCCATCTTGATGGTGTCGTTGCCCTCGACCATGCCCGAAGGCTCGAAGCGGGTGAAGGTGAAGGCTTCGACGTATTCATCCAAGGGCACGCCGTATTGCAGGCCGATCGAAATGGCGATGGCGAAGTTGTTCATCAAGCTGCGGAAGGCGGCGCCTTCCTTGTGCATGTCGATGAAAATTTCGCCGAGCTTACCATCCTCGTATTCGCCGGTGCGCAGATAGACCTTATGGCCGCCGACTACGGCCTTTTGCGTATAGCCCTTGCGCCGCGAGGGCAGGCGCTCGCGCGCCACCCGGCGTTCGATACGCTCGATCACCCGCTCGGCGACCAGTTCGGCGCGCGCTTGCGCCGGCGCGGCGGCGACCCGCTCGCTGAAGGTTTCCTCCAGGTCTTCGGCCTCGTCCTCGGTTCCCTCGAGCAAACTGGAGGCGAGGGGCTGCGACAGCTTGGAGCCGTCGCGGTAGAGCGCGTTGGCCTTTAGCCCCAGGCGCCAGGATAGCATGTAGGCGTCTTTGCAGTCATCGACCGTGGCGTCGCCCGGCATGTTGATGGTCTTGGAAATGGCGCCGGAGATAAAGGGCTGGGCCGCCGCCATCATGCGGATGTGACTTTCCGCGCTGAGCGACCGGGTGCCCTTGCGCCCGCAAGGAGTCGCGCAATCGAAGACCGGCAAGTGCCGCTCCATGAGGTGCGGCGCGCCTTCCAGGGTCATGGCGCCACAGCAATAGGTGTTGGCGGCTTCGATCTCGCGCGCCGTAAAGCCGAGGGCGCTCAACATGTCGAAGGACATCCCGTTCAGCTTGTCCACGTCCAGCCCCAGTTCCTTGGTGCAGAAATCTTCGCCCAGGGACCACTTGGAAAACGCGAACTTGATGTCGAAGGCACTGGCCAGGCCGGCCTCGAGCAACTGCAGGGCGGTGTCGGTGAAGCCTTTGGCGCGCAAGGCTTCGTGATTAACGCCGGGCGCGTCCTCCAGGGTGCCCGTGCCGACGGCATAGCGCACGATCTCGTGGATCTGGGCCTCTTCGTAGCCGAGGGTGCGCAGGGCCTCGGGCACCGTGCGGTTGATGATCTTGAAGTACCCGCCGCCGGCCAGCTTCTTGAACTTGACCAGGGCGAAATCGGGCTCGATCCCCGTGGTGTCGCAATCCATGACCAGGCCGATGGTGCCCGTGGGCGCGATCACGCTGGCCTGGGCGTTGCGGAACCCGTGGGTTTCGCCCAGAGCCAGGGCGCGGTCCCAGGCCCGTACCGCCGCCTCGGCCAAGTCCGGATCGGGGCAGGCGGCGCGGTCCAGGGGCACCGGGTTGACCGTGAGGTCTTCGTAGCCTTCGGAATCGCCCTGGGCCGCGCGGCGGTGATTGCGCACTACCCGCAGCATGGCCTCGCGGTTCGGTCCGTGGCCGGGAAAGGCGCCAAGCTCGGCCGCCATTTCGGCCGAGGTTGCGTAGGCGGTGCCGGTCAGTATGGCGCTGATGGAAGCGCAGACGGCCCGGCCTTGGTCGGAATCGTAAGGCAGACCGGCGGCCATGAGCAGACCGCCGATGTTGGCGTAGCCAAGACCGAGGGTGCGGTACTCATAAGACAGCCGGGCAATTTCCTTGGATGGGAACTGCGCCATGAGCACCGAAATTTCCAGCGCCACGGTCCACAGGCGGGCGCCATGCTCCAAGGCCTCGATATCGAGGGCTCCGTCTTCCTTGCGCAAGGCCATGAGGTTCATGGACGCCAGATTGCACGCGGTATCGTCCAGGAACATGTATTCGGAACAAGGATTCGAGGCATTGATGCGGCCCGATTGCGGGCAGGTGTGCCAATCGTTGATGGTGCTGTCGTATTGCAGACCCGGGTCGGCGCAAGCCCAAGCCGCGTAACCGATCCGGTCCCAGAGGTCGCGCGCCTTCACGGTCTTCGCGCGCTTACCGTCGGTGCGCCGGATCAAATCCCAATCGCCGTCCTTTTGCACCGCCTCCACGAAGTCGTTGGTGACCCGGACCGAGTTATTGGAATTCTGGCCCGAGACCGTCAGGTAGGCATCGGAATCCCAGTCGGTGTCGTAGGTCTGGAACTCGATCTTTTCGAATCCCTGGCGCGCGAAGTGAATCACGCGCTGGACATAGTTCTCGGAAACATCGGCCTTGCGCGCGGCGCGGATTGCCAGCTTCAGGGCCCGGTTGAGTTTTGGATCGAAGGCGGCCTCGCCTTCGCCGGCGCCCTGGGCGTGGCAGGCCTGCATGACCGCGTTCAGATGGCGCCGGTAGAGTTTGGAGCCGGTCACCATGGCGGCGACCTTTTGTTCCTCGACCACCTTCCAGTCGATGAAGGCCTCGATATCCGGATGGTCGATATCGACGGAGACCATCTTGGCCGCGCGCCGTGTGGTGCCGCCGGACTTGATCGCCCCGGCTGCCCGGTCGCCGATTTTCAGGAAGCTCATGAGGCCCGAGGACTTGCCGCCGCCGGAAAGGGATTCGCTCTCGCCCCGCAGGCGCGAGAAGTTGGTGCCGGTGCCGGAGCCATACTTGAACAGGCGCGCCTCGCGCACCCACAAATCCATGATGCCGTTTTCGTTGACCAGGTCGTCGTTGACCGACTGTATGAAGCAGGCATGGGGCTGCGGCCGCTCATAGGCGCTGGTCGAGCGCACCGTATCGCCGCTGACGTGATCGACGAAGTAGTGACCCTGGCTCGGTCCGTCGAGGCCATAGGCCCAGTGCAGGCCGGTGTTGAACCACTGCGGCGAATTCGGCGCCGCCATCTGCCGTGCGAGCATGTAGCGCAGCTCGTCGAGATAGGCGCTCGCGTCCTCCTCGGTATCGAAATAGCTGCCCTTCCAGCCCCAATAGGTCCAGGCCCCGGCCAGGCGGTCGAAGACCTGGCGCGCGTCGCGTTCGCCCTCGGTGCGCTCGTCTTCCGGCAGGGCGGACAAGGCGTCCTCGTCGGGTACGGAGCGCCACAGCCACGACGGGACCGTGTTCTCCTCGATTTTTTTGCAAATCTTGGGGATGCCGCGCTTGCGGAAATACTTCTGCGCCAGGATGTCGCAGGCGACCTGGCTCCAGGATGCCGGGACCATGATATCTTTGGCCTGGAACACGACCGATCCATCGGGATTCTTGATTTCGCTGGTGGTCCGGCGGAATTCGATATCCGCGTAAACGTCTTGCCCGGCTTCGGTGAAACGGCGTTCGATCCGCATGCTTCTAGGTGCCCCTCGGTTAGGATGTGTCGGTATTGCCCCCGCGCCAATACCCGTCCGTAATACGCCGATTCGCACCCGAATCGGCCCCGTGGGGCCACTGGCCAACCGCCACTTGGCCAAGCTTCCCAAAGCTGGATGCGCAAGTATTGTGGTCTGCATGGATTAAACCACAACATACTGTGGTCCGCTAGAAGAGAATCGAAATATTTGGGGGAAGAATCCCGGAACGCGTGTTTTCCGCGGTTTTCTGGTGGCCGTTACGCCCGTTCGGCGAGGGGCAAGTTGACCAGCAGGTTTTGCGGCTTCAGGCGCAATCTCCCCTCCGCCGTCATGGCCAGGGCCAGATAGACCGGGCGCCCAGCGATGGCGGTGGGCATGAGGCTGGAATCGGCAAAGTCCAGGCGGAACAAGGATAACAGACGGGCCAGGCGTTCTTCCCCGACCTCGGCGCCGTTATAAAGGTCGTTGAGAATGGCGCTGCCTTCGGCGTCGAGGCCGATGTGCCAAACCCATTTCTCGTCGGCGATTCGCTGGACCGGCTGAATCGAGGCTTCGACATCCAGGAAATGCCGTATCCAGGCTTCCAGCAGGCGCGAGAGGGCATCCAGCCCGGCGCCGGCGAAGGACAAATCCAGCACCGTGTCGTGGGCCTGGTCGCGGCCCCAGTAGAGCCCTGCGTTGGCCTCGCTCAGCACATCCAGCTCCAGCGTGCGCAAGGGTGTCTGGGCTTCGGCGATCAAGCGGCCTAGATCGCCGAAGCCGCCGGAACTGGCGTGCATATCGACCGTCTCCGCGTCGGCGGCCATGATCGCGCCGTCTTGGATCGTGACGGTCTGCTCGCGGAACAAGAGCTCACCGGCCCGCGCCCGCAGGCCGTCCTCGCAACCCTCCAGCACGGCGCGCGCGATGACGTGGGCCATCTGATCGATGAACAACGGCGGCACGGGCACGCCCGGATCCGATTTATCGCCGGGAAGAAACAACCGCAGGTAACATTCCTCGATCGTGCCGGCGGCCAGCAGGCGGTCGCGGAAGCCGAGTACGACGCGGTAGTTCTCAACCGCGTCCGGGTCGGTCAGCTCGCCCAGGCGCGCCTCCGGCACCGCCTCGCGCGGGTTTCTTAACAGCGCCGCATGCAAGGCCCGCTCCGCCGGGCAGGATTCTTCGACTGGACGCAGCTCCGGCCGCTGGAAATAGGCGCGCAGGAAATCGCCGGTCACGCGCAGGTGGCCGCGCGAGTCCCCGTCCAGCAGCCCATAGCCTGAGTCGCGCCAAAAATCAGCCATGGCTGAAGTCTATAGGGGCGGGGAAGGAGGCGGGCAAGTGACGTGCATCAAATCGCGCCGGGGCCGGGCATCGTACATTAGCGCCCAGCAAGGCGAACAGAGGACGAACAAGATGAAATCCATCACGGATAAGGCGGAGGTCTCCATCGAGTTCCCCGAGAAGGTCTATATGGGCTCGTTCGGGAAAGCCTCCGGCTTCGAGGTCAAGGCCGACGAGGACGAGGTCATGCTCAAGCTCCAGCGCCGGGGCGAGCAGCGGCGCGAGGTGAGCCTGCACCTGCACTACTATCTGCTCGCCGATATACTAAGCGAGTTGGCGGGCGCCATGAAGGCCATGCCGCCCCTCGACGAAGCCCACCGCGACCCCCTAGCCAAAGCCGCCCAGGCGCTAAACGCCGCGCTCAAGAAGAAGGGGCGGGCGAAGAAAGCTAAGACATGATCCCGAATCGCGCTTTCTGGGGATTTCTCAGACTCTTGACGGCCATTGCGGGCGGCTACACACTCAGTATAGCCCGTGTAGCAACGGTCGCGTGAGCCACACGCGAATTATGTCTAATCGAGATCATTCATAGAGGAAAATATGCGATTGCTTTCCCGCGCTATTTTTTGGGGGGGTATTCTCCTTATTTCGGGGTGTGCCAGCGTGCCGCCGATACCTCAGCTCGAGACGAAATATGGCGACCGCATCGGTGTCTTCGTCGAAATTGGGCCGCGTCCTACGCACACGCACATCGGGACTACCATCTTCAATAATTTTGCCAAGGAATACCCCTATGACTGGCAACTTGAGGCGGCCCTTACCGAGGGCATCTCGAAGACTCTGAAGAACGCCGGATATACCGCCGTTAATCTCAAGGACACTGGCTTGCAGTATCCCCAGGTCGCTAAGCTAATTGTAGCGAGTGAGGGAAAGTGGCAAATCGCGCCCGGAAAAGAAAAGCGCCTGCAACAACTGCGCGATGATATGGGGCTGCGCGCCCTATTCGTTCTGAAAGAATCGCCCGTAACAGCCGCCATGGAATGCGGTGCATATGGATGTACGTTTTTTAAAGCCCAGACATCAGGAGTATATACGCGCAGCTTTTTTGGATTCACCAACTACTACTCTGTCGCTGCCATAGATTGGGGTGTGTTTGTACTCAATCCACTCGTGGACTTAGCGCAGGGCGAAAAACTAGGTGAAATGCTGCGTATCCCCAGTGTGCCTTTCTTTGGCCACAGCGATCCGGGTAATTTCGATAATATCACGGAAGCCGATTTCTCTAGCATCCGAGAGGATATCGTCCGGTTTTCTGTAGGGGTGACCTATGAAACCATTCGGAGTCTCAATCAGAAGTAGATTGGGCCAAGAATAAAATAAAAAAACTCATCAGGATTGAAATAGAAGTCTTAGCTGCCTGCCCGGCGAAGCGCCGCGCGGGCGAGTAGGCGCGTGGAATCTAGCGTTGGCAGCGGCGAATTCGCGTCGTTCATAATCAGGGGTATCTCGGTGCAGCCGAGCACGACAGCGTCGCAGCCCTGGTTTTTTAGGCTTTCGATGATCCGCTGGTGCGTGGCGACCGCTTCGGGCTTGAAGACGCCGTAAACCAGTTCCTCCATGATTATGCGGTTGAGCTCCTCTCGTTCGGCGGAATCCGGACACTGGTATTCCAGTCCGCGCGCCGCGAGTTTTTCCGGATAAACTTCGCTCTCGACCAGCCAGCGGGTGCCGAGTAGGCCGAGGCGTTTGAACCCGCGTCCGGCGGCCTCGGCGGCGGCGACCTCGGCGATGTGCAGCCAGGGCAGGGGCGATTGGGCCTCTATGTAAGGCAAGGCCCGGTGGATGGTGTTGTCGGGGCAGATCAGGAAGTCGGCGCCAAGCTTGGCCAGCTTGCTCGCCGAGGCGAGCATGATTTCGCCGACGCCCCGCCAATCCCCGGCCTCGCAACAGGTCACGTAGTCGGCCAAGGAAGGCGTATGCATGGAGACTTCGGGATGCGCGTGGGGGCCGTAAATCTCAGGCCCTCGCGTGCAAATGGTTTTATAGCAAAGGGCGGCGCCCTCGGCGGAACAGCCCACGATACCGATGTGCGAAGGCATGACGGCTAAAACACCCCCGCTTCCAAGCCCGCCGCCAGGGCCATGCCGAGTTCCTCGCACTGCTTGGCGAAGCTGTCTTGCCAGTCCCCGCGCAGGATCAGGGGTTCCTGAACCGCGCGCCAGCGCAGGCCGCCGGTAATGCTTTCGACCGCGCGCCGGGTGCCGGTGCCGTCATGGCCGGCGCGTATGTAGAGGGCGTAGGGCAGGCCTTGGGTTTCCTCCAGGCAGGGATAGTAGCAGCGGTCGAAAAAGTCCTTCAGGGCGCCGCTCATGGTGCCGAGGTTTTCGGTCGTCCCCAGGATCAGCGCGCCCGCCGCCAGGACGTCGGCGGGCCCGGTCTCGAAGGGGGTCTTGACGAGAACCTCCACATTTTCGATCTCCGGCGCGGCCGCCCCCGACCGAACGGCATCGCGCAGCCGCACGGTATTGGGCGAGGGGATGTGGGCGACGATCAAGAGGCGTTTGGCGGTCATGGCGACCTCCAGTGTTTCAAAGGTGGGCCCTGGGGCGCAAGGCCCCACCGCCTCTCGGCGCAAGGCCTCGCCCGCCTCTAGACGCAAGGCGCGCGAGATGACATAGTCGCGCCGCCGATTCCTCTGGATTCGGCGCAGATTTCATTATGACCGACAGGACGGATCGCCGAGATAATGTCCAGCACCCATATCGGAACCCGGCTTTATACCTGGCTTCGCGGGCAAGAGGTCGGGCGCGACCAAGACGGCAATATCTATTACCGTGAGAAGAATGGTGGGCACGTACACCACGATTCGCTGCGCAAGGAGCGGCGCTGGGTGATTTATAACGGCGAGGTCGAGGCCAGCCGCGTGCCCCCGGATTGGCACGCCTGGCTGCATCACACCGTCGAGGCCGCGCCGCCCGTCGGCGGTGCGCCCCGGAAACCCTGGCAAAAAGACCACAAACCCAATGCCACCGGCACCGCCGGTGCCTACCGGCCGCCCGGCCACACCCTGGCGGCGGGACAGCGCGCCAAGGGGACCGGCGATTACCAGGCTTGGCGCCCCGAGGGAAAGTGAAATTATGAACCGTAGCGTGATCGAAACCGTGATGGGCGGCGTGGTTCTCCTGGTCGCCGGCTTTTTTATCTACTTGGTTTTTCAAAGCGGTACGGTGCAAAGCGGTGTTGGCTACAGGCTGATCGCCGAGTTTGATAACGCTTCCGGGCTGTCGCCGGGCGCCGAGGTCCGCATGTCCGGTGTCAAGATCGGGATCGTCGAAACCCAGACCCTGGATCCCAAAACATTCTTCGCGGTCATCACCATGACCATCGACGATGCCGTACTTTTACCTCGCGATACCTCGGCCCGGATTCTGGCCGATGGTTTGCTGGGCGCCAACTTCGTGGCCTTGGAGCCGGGCGGCGAACTGGATAACCTGAAGGCCGGCGAGCAGATAACCTTTACCCAGGGGTCCATCAATGTCGTCGATTTGCTGGGCCGGTTTATCTTCAGCGCCGCCGAATCCGCCACCAAGCCGGAATAAAGGGCGCCGCATGGCGGCCGGCCAGCTAAAGCGGCGTGGGCATCCTTAATCCAAGCCTCATAAAGACCTGCTATCGGCATACCATGGATATGAGACGAAGGGTCTTGAATTTGGGGCGCGCGCGTACGATGCGCGGCGGTTTCGCGGCCGCCGCCCTGGGATCGCTTGTCCTGGCCTGGACCCAAGCTGGCGAGGTCTGGGCCCAAGCCGAAACCCCGCCTCTGGATCGAACCCTTGAGGCCACACCTATGCCCGCGCCTCTCCTCCAGGCCGCTATTCTTCAGGGCCTCAACAAGACCACGGCCCGGGTCTCCACCGTCGAGGCCCCGATCGGCGCCGTGGCCAGGTTCGGCACCTTGGAGATCACGGCGCGCGCCTGCGAAAAGAAGCCGCCGACCGAAACGCCGGAAAGCGCGGCCTTTCTCGAGATCGTCGATGTCCGGCCGGACTCGCCCTCGGTGGCGGTCTTCACAGGCTGGATGTTTGCCTCCTCGCCAGCCATCTCAGCCCTGGAGCACCCGGTTTACGACATCTGGGTCATCGATTGCGCGTCTGTCGCGGTCGGCGGCGCGCCGGAACCGCCCCCGAACTAGGGCCAAGCCGCGCGAAAGTGCCGTTTAAGCATCCAAGGGCACAACCATTGCGGGAAGAATTCATTTATTTTTGTTATGGTACGTGTAATTCCGGCATCGTTATCACCGAAAATTAGGAATTATATCGCCTTATTGGCAGTGGCCGGATCGGGGTTTCCTCACGGCTGTACGGGCGGCGATAACTAGCCGCGATTTGCAGAAGCTCTGGGACGGTCGATTTTGAGCGATCAAACGGGAACACGGAAACAAACGGAAGAGAAGGCCGCGCAGCCGGTGGCGCCCAGTCACTCGCGTACCCTGGCGCGTCTCGTCAGGGGCAAGAACATCAACGAAACCAGCTTGCTGGCTACAGATTACCTCAATCATTTCAATGAGATCATTATGGTCATCGAAATGATCCCCAGCATGCCGGAATGCCTGGAAGACGCCAAGGATTGGCGCCCCAAGAGTTACGCGAATCATTTCCAGGATAGCGCCTTCTCGGATCGGGATTTGGCGGTCCTGGCCTATGAGAATTCGCCGCCCCGTTTCCGCGAGCCCTTCGATAGCGCCGTCGCGACCATGGATGCCCTGGTCGCCCGGGGCCTGGAGAAGATCCAAGCGGCCTTGGAGACGCAAAACGAGGACTTGATCGCCGACACCGCCGCGACCGCGACCCGGAACCTGCGTAAATTCGTCGATGTCGCCAGTGCGATCATCCACGGCGACGAGGTGACCGTGGATCAATCCGAGATCGACGATATTCTAAACGGCTAAATCGTTATCCAGGCTGCCCTTGGGCGGGTGTAAACGCGGGCCGACTCCATTACAGTGCCGGGACATTCGTTGTTTTCGCATAGGCCCATGAGTCTCCTCACCCCGAAATCTTCCCCGGCGCGGTCATGAAGGCGCTGCTTGCCGTGGCCGGCGGTGGAGCCCTGGGCGCGGTCGCGCGTTATCTTGTTTTCATCGCCGCCGGTCATATCCTGGGCGCTGCCTTTCCCTTCGGAACCCTGATCGTCAACGTTGCCGGGTCTTTCGCCATGGGGGCGCTGACTGAGATCTTGGCGCTGGTCTGGTCGGCCTCGTCTCAGACCCGCCTGTTCCTGGTGGTCGGTTTCCTGGGCGCCTTCACCACCTTCTCCACCTTTTCATTGGATTTCGTGGTTTTATACGAACGCGGGCGGTTGCTTCTGTGCGCGCTTTACGTCGGCGCTTCGGTCGTGTGTTCGGTTGGGGCTTTGTTCTTCGGTATGTGGGTTTTCAGGCGTCTTCTGGCGCCGGCGCTCTAGGCTCTATAAATTTCTCGATATCCTCTTGGCTTACCTCGAGCGGGAAAACCGCCGCCGTGGTGATCGCCTTGGCCAGAAGGCCGCGGTAGGTATCTCTGGAAATCTCCCTGGCACCAAAGCCGCGAAGATGCTCGGTGACGAATTGCGTATCGAGAAGCCGGTAGCCGCCCAGGCGAAGCCGCAGCGCGAGATGCGCGAGCGCCACCTTAGAGGCATCGCTAGCCCGGCTGAACATGCTCTCGCCGAAGAACGCGGCGCCTAGGGAAACCCCGTACAAACCGCCGACCAGGGCGCCGTCGCGCCAACACTCCACACTGTGGGCGAATCCGGCGCGGAAGAGATCGCCATAAAGAGATTCGATCGCCGGGTTGATCCAAGTATCGCGCCGGCTTTCGCTAGGCTCGGCGCAGGCTTGGATGACCTGGCCGAAGGCGCTGTCGCAACGGACCTCAAGGTCGCCGCGGCGCAGCTTCCGGCGCAGCTTTCGCGAGATATGAAAATTGTCGAGCGGCAGAACCCCGCGCTGCTCGGGATCGATCCAATGCAAATCGCTATGGGAGCGGCCCTCGGCCATGGGAAAGATTCCTATGGCGTAGGCTCTTAGCAAGACATCGGGGGTCAGATGCATGACATCGCGCTCTAGGCTTGAGTTACTTAGTCTCCCCGCCCGTCGTATCGACGAAGCGTTCCAGCCAATGAATATCATAGTCGCCGTTAATGAAATCGCTCGCCTGGATTAGTCTTTGATGGAGAGGAATGGTTGTCGCGACGCCTTCGACCACGAATTCCTCCAAGGCCCGGCGCAGGCGCATGAGGCATTCGTTGCGGGTCTGGCCATGCACGATCAACTTCGCGATCAGGCTGTCGTAGTGCGAGGGGACGCGGTAGCCGCTGTAGAGTCCGGAATCGACCCGCACGCCCAAGCCGCCGGGCGCGTGGTAATCGCTGATCAGGCCGGGTGACGGCATGAAGGTGTCGGGATGCTCCGCGTTAATGCGGCATTCTATGGCATGACCGGAAAAGACGATGTCGGATTGTTGAATACTGAGCGGTATCCCCGCCGCGATCCTGATTTGCTCGCGCACCAGGTCGATGCCGGTAATGGCTTCGGAGATGGGATGTTCGACCTGTAGGCGCGTGTTCATTTCGATAAAAAAGAACTCGCCGTTCTCGTACAGGAATTCGATCGTCCCGGCGCTGCGGTAGCCCAGCTTCTTCATTGCCGCGGTGACCCGCTCGCCGATGGCCGCGCGGGCGTTTTCGTTGAGGGCCGGGGAGGGGGCCTCTTCCAGCAGCTTCTGATGCCGGCGCTGAAGCGAGCAATCGCGTTCGCCCAAGTGGATGACGCGGCCATGACCGTCGGCCAGCAACTGAACCTCGATATGGCGCGGCTGGCTCAGATACCGCTCCATATAGACTTCATCGTTTCCAAAGGCGGCCTTGGCCTCGGTCTTGGCGATGTGCAGGGCCGGCAAGAGTTCGTCTTGGTTGGTGGCGACCTTCATGCCGCGCCCACCGCCGCCGGCCGTGGCCTTGATGAGAATGGGATAGCCGACCTTCTTGGCGACCTCGATGGCTTCCTCGCCGGTGGTGACGGCACCGTCCGAACCGGGAACCAGGGGAATACCCAAGCCGCCCGCCGCCTGTTTCGCGGCGACCTTATCGCCCATCAGTCTGATATGCTCGGGCGCGGGCCCGATAAAGACGAAACCGTGCTCCTCGACCATGGCGGCGAAGTCGGCGTTTTCGGAAAGAAATCCAACCCCTGGGTGAATGGCGTCCGCGCCGGTGATGGTGGCGGCAGACAAAATCGCGCTCATGTTCAGATAGCTGTCTTTACTGGCCGGCGGCCCGATGCACACGCTTTCGTCGGCCAGGCGTACGTGCATGGCGTCGGCGTCGGCGGTCGAGTGGACCGCCACCGTCTTGATGCCCATTTCCCGGCAAGCGCGGTGAATGCGGAGCGCGATCTCGCCCCGGTTCGCGATAAGGATTTTCTCGAACATGGGTTTCGGCGGCCCTTATTCGATAACGATCAGAGGTTCGCCGAACTCCACGGGCTGTCCATCGCTGACGAAAATCCGCGTAACCTTGCCGTCGCGCGGACTGGTCAGCGGGTTCATGACTTTCATGGCCTCGATGATCAGCACCGTCTGCCCCTCCTTGACCGCGTCGCCAACCTTGACGAAGGGGGCTTGGCCCGGATCCGTCGCGACATAGGCGGTGCCGACCATGGGCGAAACAATGGCGCCTGGTGGGATCGCATCGACGGCTGCGGGGCCGGCCGGTGACGGCGCCGCAGGCGCGGCCGTGGGGGCCAGGGCGGCGGCAAGGCCGGCGGGGGCGCGGCCAACGCGGATACGCTTGCCGTCCGCCTCGTACTCAATCTCGGTCAAACCGGTTTCGTCGAGCAAGGTGGCAAGCTTGCGTATCAGCTTGTCATCGGGTTCCAGTTTGGTCATCGCGCTTTCATTTCGCCCCCTTTGAACTCGTCGATCAGCTGGGCGAGCCCATCGAGCGCCATAAGATAACCCTTGGCGCCGAGACCGCAAATAACCCCGTGCGCCGCCTGCGATACATAGGAGTGATGGCGAAACGCCTCGCGCCGGTGAATATTAGAAAGATGGACTTCGACGACCGGTATTTCGACCGCGAGCAAGGCATCGAGGATAGCGACCGAGGTGTGGGAATAGGCGCCGGGATTGATCGCGATGCCGGCGCAGGCGTCCTTCGCGGTTTGGATCCAGCCGACGATTTCGCCTTCGCTGTTCGATTGCCGGAAATCCACCGCCAGCCCCAGGTCGCGCGCCCGCGCCCGGCACATGGCCTCGATATCGGCCAGGGTCGTGGACCTATACACTTCGGGCTGCCTGGACCCTAGCATATTGAGGTTTGGGCCGTTCAATATCAGAATTTTCGGCGCTTTCGCCAAGTCGCGACTCCGCTAGTTTCACGGGCTAGGCTAGCGTTAACACGCCGCTTGGCAAGGGGGCAACGTCAAGCCAGGCGCCGGACGTGTAGCCGTGCGAGCGCGCTCAACCGGCCTTCTCGCGGGCCTCGGCGATGAGCAGCCGCATGGTCTCGGCATCGACAGCGCCGCGCACCAAGGTCTCGCCGAACACGAAGGCGGGGGTTCCGTTTATGCCCAGTCTCTGGGCCAAGCCGTGGTTGCGCTGGATGAGCGCTTCGATTTCCTCGGATTCCATGTCGCGCTTCAAGAGCGCGGTATCCAGGCCTAGATCGCGGGCCACTTTCATCAGATGGGGGTCGCTCATGTCGCCCGGCAGGGTCATGAGGGCGAAGTGGTAGGCCTCGTATTTACCCTGCTTGTGCGCCGCCAGCGCCGCCTTGGCGGCCTGTACGGACGCCGGTCCCAGGATCGGAAACTCCTTCATGACCAGGCGTATGTTGCCGTCTTCCTCGACCGTTTTTTTCAAATCCTCGACCACCCGCCGGCAATAACCGCAGCGGTAATCCATGAACTCGACAATGACGACATCGCCATCCGGGTTGCCGATTGTTGGGCTATCGGTGTCGTCTTTCAGGGCCGCGAGGTGCGCTTTGACCGCTTGCTGGGAACGCTCCTCCTCCGCCATTTGCTGGCCGCGTTGATAGCTTCGGATCGCCTCGATCACCACATCGGGATTTTCCCGCAGGTATTGCCGGATAATATGCTCCATGCCCTGTACCTGTTCCGGCGTGAAACCGCCCGGCAGACTTTGCTGCGCCCGCAGCGGCATGGCGGCCGCTAAAAGCAAGACGATGATGGCCACCGCGCGCGGCCCTAGGCGAAGGGTTCTTTTGATTAATCCGGGCATCGCAACTTATATCTCCAATTGCGTCTGAATATAGCGGCGGTAATTAAAGCATGGATTGTCTTAACTTGAGGACACCAATCCGGGAAATTCCAATCAGTTGGACCTCTTACCCGCCTTTTCGATCTTTCTTTGCGACAAGAGCTCCAGATCGTGCGCGCGCAGCCAGGCCGGGCTGCCCTCGGCAAGTATTCGTTGGGCCCGTTTCGACTGTTGCAACGCCTCGCCGGCGCGGCCTCGTAGGTTTTCGCTTTCGGCCAGCGACAAGGCGGTCATGCCGACGTTGCCCTGGCGGCCATGAGCGATGGCGGTCAAACGCCAGGCAAAGGAATTATTAGGTTCTTCCAACAGGGTTTTATTCAGGTGATCCAGGGCCACCTCATTCTGGTCAGTACCGACGAGCTCCAGAAGGGCTTGGGCCGCCAAGAGGTGCAGTTGCGATGAATCGGGCAAGAGGCGGGATGCCGCCTCGTACTCGGGCACGGCTTCCGGTATGCGGCCGTCATCGAACAGGATTTGGCCCTTAAGTTCCCGGAAATAAGGATCGTCCGGATAGTCGGCGATCAGACCGGTTATGAGGGTCAGGGATTTATCTATCTGCCCCGCCCGGTAATAAGTTGTCGCGCGGGCATAGCGCGCGGCCAGGCTGGTATCGCTCTCCGGGTAACGGAGCAAGACCTGCGCCGGCGTTTGCAAAAACCCAAACAACTTGGCGCGCATACGGGCGTGCAAGGCGATCAAGTCAGGCGGCGCCGGTTTTTGCCCGTAAGCTGAGCGCCCGACCTGATCCTTCAAGAACGAAATCCGTTCCGCCGTTACCGGATGGGTACGCAGGTAGGGATTCTGCTGGCTTCTAAGCAAGGCTTCCTGCCCGCCCACGAGGCGCAGGAACTCAAGCAAACCGCGCGGGGATTGCCCGGTGCCATTCAGAACATTGACCGCGAATTGATCGGCGGCGGATTCCTGGCCGCGGCTATAACTCAGCAGGTTTTTGATCGCTATGTCCTGTCCGCCGGCGATGATGGCGGTGCCCACATCGCCACGCCCGGAAGCTATGGCGGCCGCAAGGCCGAGGACATAGGAAGCGATGACAGCGGTGGAGGCGGAGCGCGCCGCATCGGGCCGGGTGACCGTGTGCCCGGCGGCTATATGCCCGGTTTCATGGGCGATCACGCCAATAACTTCCAGCGGATCCTCGGCCTTCATGAGCAAGCCCGTATGAAGGAACATCCTCAGGCCCGTGGTCGCGAAGGCATTCAGGGACGAATCTTGAACCAGGAAGACTTCTATCGCCTGGGGACTGAATCCCGATGCCTGGAACAGTGGCGTCGCATAGATTCGGATGATATTTTCGATTTCCGCGTCGCGGATGAGCCGTAAATTCTGGGCTTGGGCGCGCAGGGGCACAACCGCTATAACAAGCGCTAGCAGAAGCACGGCCAAGGGGCCAAAGAAGGAAGCTAGACGATAGCGCCGCAAGATTCTCTTTCCCAGTTTGAATATAGGTAACAATCGTATCGTGACGTTTCAACGCATTTGGACTGAATTGGCCTTGCCGCGCGCCTTGCCGGCCTTGGGCCTGATCTTATCCCTTCTTCTTGGCGCCTGCACTAAAGAGGGCGCTCAAGGGAAGGTTAAACTGGTCGAGGGCTTTGCTGGGGCGGTGGCGGCCGACGAACCGCGCGCCACGGTTGTCGGCCGGGATATCCTGGGCAATGGCGGCACCGCCATCGACGCGGCCGTGGCCATGTATTTCACCATGGCGGTCACCCTGCCTTCGCGTGTGGGCCTGGGCGGCGGCGGGGTTTGCGTCCTCTACGACAGCAAGGAAAAGCGCGGCGAGGCAATCGAGTTCCTGCCCCGTTCCGCGCCCTCCGGCGGCATGGTCCCTTCGAATATGCGCGCCATGGCGGCCATGCACGCCCGTAGCGGCACCCTGCGCTGGGAATTCCTGCTCGCACCGGCCGAAAGCATGGCCCGTTTCGGGCATCCGGTCAGCCGGGCTTTTGCGCGTGATTTGGCCGCCGCCGCCGATTTTATCGCCGCCAGCCCGGATCTAAGCCGCATTTTCGCCGCACGCGATGGGCGCCTGGCGAAGACCGGCGACAAGATCGTGCAGCCGGAACTCTCAGGGGTTCTCGGCGGTATTCGGCGCCAAGGGTCGCCCTATCTTCACGGCGGCCCTTTCGCGGCCCGCTTGGCCGAGGCCTCGAGCGCCGCCGGCCTGCCGCTGACCGCCGAGGACGTGAGGCGCGCCGTGCCCCGTGTGGCCGAGGCCATGGCCGTGGCCGCGAACAAGCGCGACGTTGTGTATTTCAACCCGCCGCGCGCCGCCGCCGGCGTGGTGGGCGCCCAAATCTGGGGCCTGCTGACGGGCGCGCGCGATTACGCCGGGGCGGAGGAGGACGAGAGAGATCACCTCTTCGCCGAAGCGGCGCTGAGAGCCTACGCGGAGCGTGCCAAGTGGATGCAGCCCGATGGATCGAGTTCGGAATCGCTCGAGGCCCTGGCCGATCCCGGCCGTTTGGACCGGATGATGGCGGATTACGACGCCGAGCGGCACACGCCGGCCGCCGGTTTCTCGCCGCCGCTTGAGGAGATATCGACCCAGGCCTATTCTGCGGGTTTCGTGGTCGGCGACCAGTACAGCAACGCCGTCGCTTGCAATTTCACCATGAACCGGCTGTTCGGCGCCGGCCGGGTCGCGGTTGGAACCGGGATCATACTGGCCGCGCCGCCGCAGTCGCAAAACGACGGCTCGACGTCCTTGGCGGCCGTGATCGTCGGCAATACCGCCACGGGCGACGTGCGCTTCATCGGAATCGGCGGCGGCGGCCCGGTCGGAACGACGGCTCTGGCCCGGATCATGCTGGATACCGTCGCGAACGGGGAAACCCTGGGCCAGGCCATGTTGAAACCGCGCGTGCATACCAATGGCGCGCCGGACGCGGTGCTCCACGAGGTCACCCTGTCAAAATCGGCCCGCGATGCCCTGGTCCGCAGGGGGCAGAGCTTGCGCGTGATCTCGGCCCTGGGGCACGTCAACGCGATTTATTGCGCCCTGGGCTTGAAAGATCACGGCGAAACCTGCGAGGCGGCGAGCGATCCACGGGGCTATGGCTTGGCGCAGATGGTGCAATAGGTGGCCCGTTAAATGGCATTGAAGGTCTCGTCCAGGGGGGCTCTGCCGCCCTTTATCGTCATGGACGTTCTACGGGCCGCGAACCAACGCGCCGCGCGCGGCGAAAACGTACTTCACCTGGAAGTCGGACAACCCGGAACCTCGGCGCCGCGGGCGGTTCTCGATGCCGCGCGGGCGGCCCTTGAGGGCGACCGGATCGGCTATACCGACGCGGCCGGCCTGCCGTCCCTGCGCGCCAGGATCGCGCGTCACTATGGCGACACCCTGGGATTGGACATCGATCCCGCCCGGATCGCGGTCACGACCGGATCGTCCGGCGGTTTCCTGTTAAGTTTTCTGGCCTGCTTCGATCCCGGAGACCGGGTCGCGCTTGCCGCCCCCGGCTATCCCGCTTACCGCAATATCCTCACCGCCTTGGGGGTCGAGCCGGTCCTGCTCGAAACCGGCATGGCGCAGCGGTTTCAGCCGAGCGCCGCGTTGTTAGATGCGGCCGCCGGGCCGCTCGACGGTTTGATCGTCGCCAGCCCTTCCAATCCGGCCGGAACCATGCTGGACCGGCGCGCGTTTTCCGATCTCGTGGCCGCGTGCCGGGAGCGGGGCATCCGCCTGATCTCGGACGAGATCTATCATGGAATTACTTACGGCGAACGCGCGGTTTCCGCCTTGGAACTAACCGGCGACGCGGTCGTCATCAACAGCTTCTCGAAATATTTTTCCATGACCGGATGGCGCCTGGGATGGATGGTCGTGCCCGAGGATCTTACCCGCCCACTCGAATGCCTGGCGCAGAACCTCTTTATTTCCGCGCCCACTCTGTCCCAAGTCGCGGGCGAGGCGGCCTTCGATTGCCGGGAAGAACTGGACTCTTACGTGACCGCCTATGGGCGCAATCGGGCGCTTCTCTTGGCGGCCTTGCCCCAAGTAGGTTTCGATCGCTTGGCGCCAGCGGACGGGGCCTTTTACATCTATGCGGACATCTCTCAGCGCACCAACGACAGCGAGGCGTTTTGCCAGCGAATGTTGGCGGAAACCGGGATAGCCGCGACGCCGGGCACCGACTTCGACCCCGGACGCGGCAGCCACTTCATTAGGTTTTCCTTCGCCGGCCCCGAGACCGATATCGTTCAGGCCATCGACCGCCTTCGCGGCTGGACCTAGAGCGTTAGGTCCAGCGGTTCCACCACCCACGGCGCTTCGGTTCCGCCTCGGCGATCACGCCGCCCTGGGTTTCGTCCGGGACGGCCGCAACGGATTCCGCTGACGCCGTATCCGTTTCCGGCTCGCTTGACGCCGGCGTGCCGCCTTCGGCGCCAGTTTCGTCCGCCTTCGCGCCAGCTTCGCCATCCGTCGCCGCTTGCGAGCGTCCGCGGCGGGTGCTGCGCCGGCGCCGGGTGCGCGGGCGCTTGGCGCCGCCGTTGCTTGCCTGCGCGTTGTCCTCGCTATCCGGCTGTTCCGAAGACGGCTCGTCGCTCGCGGTGGCTTGCGCCTCGGCCGCGCTAGCTTCGCCGCCACCTTCTCCCCCGTCGCGGTCGTCTTGCGGAACGTCCTCGCTCCGGACAGCCGTATCCTCAGTCGCGCTTTGCCGGGTGCGGCGGCGTCCGCCCCGCTTGCCGCGGCGGCGTGGGCGGCGGGGCTTGTCTTCACCCGGATCCTCTGCGCCATCGCCGCTGCTGGCCTGGGCTGTTTCGGTGCTTGGCTCGGGCTCGCTCTGGGTCCCGGTCTGAACGGTTTCTTCCGGCGATGTTTCGGTGCTACGCCTTCTGCCGCGCCGGCCCCGGCCGCGCTTTCGGGCGCTACGATCTCCCTCTTCGCCAGCCGCTTCAGGGCTGACGTATTCCGGCGCCGCCGAGGCTTGCGATACCGCTACGCCGCTGCGCTGCAAGGTGTAGTTTGGTGGGATCAAAGCGTCGTCCGAAAGAATTTGGATACTCAAGGCATAGCGCTGCTCGATTCCGACAATGCGGTCGCGCATTTGGTTTAACAGATGGAGGGCGGCGTCGCGCGGCGCCGTCGCGATGATTTCACCGCCGCCGCGCCGGATGCCTTCTTCCTCCAGTGCCCGCAGGATATGCAGGGCGACCGACTGGATCGTTCTGACGTAACCGCTGGCGGCGCAGTAGTGACACGCCTCGGTAGAGCTCTCGAGAAGGCTGGGCCGAAGCCGCTGGCGCGACAATTCCAGAAGCCCGAAGGGGCTGATGCGGCCGAGCTGGATACGGGCCCGGTCCCGGCGCATGGCATCCTTGAGCTTGTGTTCCACGGTGCGGTTGTGGCGGGATTCGTCCATGTCGATAAAATCGATCACGACCAGGCCCGCCAGATCGCGCAGACGCAACTGGCGCGCGACTTCCTCCGCCGCTTCCAGGTTGGTTTTGTAAGCGGTTTCCTCGATATGGCGTTCCCGGGTGGCCTTGCCCGAATTCACGTCAACCGCGACCAGCGCCTCGGTCATGTGCATGACGATGTATCCGCCCGAGGGCAGTTGCACCACCGGATTGTGCATGGCGTCGATCTGGCTTTCGACCTGGTGACGATAGAACAGCGGGATCGCCGGGTCCTTGTATTGCTTGACCTTGCGCGCGTGGCTGGGGGTCAAGGACTTCATAAAGGCCTTCGCCGCTTTATAACCTTCGTCGCCCTCGACCAGGATTTCGTCGGTATCGCTTTGATAGACGTCGCGGATCGCGCGCTTGATAAGATTCGCTTCTTCGTAGATCAGCGCCGGCGCGGTAGAGGCCAGTGTGGACGAACGGATTTCATCCCAAAGACGCAATAGAAATTCGTAGTCCCGGCGGATCTCCGCTTTGGTACGCTCGCTGCCCGCGGTTCGCACGATGACCGCGATTCCTCCCGGGATGCTCAGGTCTTCCAGAATGCCTTTCAGGCGCCGCCGGTCCTTGGCGTTGGCGATCTTGCGGCTGATGCCGCCGCCCTTGGCCGTGTTGGGCATGAGCACGCAATAGCGGCCGGCCAGGGATAGATAGGTCGTGAGGGCGGCGCCTTTGTTGCCGCGTTCTTCCTTGGTCACTTGAACCATGATGACTTGGCGGCGCTTGATGACTTCTTGGATCTTGTAACGGCGCATCAAATTGGCGCGCCTGCGGGCGGCGTCTTCCGCGTCGTCCCCACCCAGGGTGTCGACCTTGGGTTCGGCGGCAAGCTCCTCGACGGCGCCATTCAGCGCCTCGGCCGCTTCCTCGCTATCCAGGGTCTCGGGGTCATCCTCGTCCGGGGCGTCCCCACCGGTCGTAGTGGACCCATCTTCGCCGCTATCCGGGGCGGAGTCCGCTTCTTCGGCATCCGGCTCCTCGGTGTCCGGCTCCTCGGCGTCCGGCTCCTCGGCGTTCGGCTCCTCGGTGTCTTCGGCCGACTCGGTCTGGGAAGCGATTTCCGCTTCTGCCGCAAGCAGCGCCTCACGGTCGGCGATCGGGATACGGTAGTAGTCGGGATGGATCTCGCTGAACGGCAGGAAACCGTGCCGGTTGCCGCCGTATTCAACGAAGGCGGCCTGGAGAGACGGCTCTACCCTCGTGACTTTAGCAAGGTATATGTTGCCTTTAAGCTGTTTTCTCGAAGTGCTTTCGTAATCAAAGTCTTCGAGACGATTGCCAGAGATCACCACCACCCGTGTCTCTTCCGGGTGCGAGGTATCGATCAACATTCTTTTTGTCATAAAAACTAGACTCCGGAACGCGCCCGGCGACACCGGCCAAAAGGGCGGCGCGCGGCGCGAAGTTCTCAAAAAAACGTTCGATTTTACGTCGAGCGTCCATGTTTCATACGTCCGTGTTTCATTCGTCCATCATGCGCCGCCAGCACCGCCAAAACTCAGTGGCGCCGCGCGCATCGCGGGGCCGATCCGTGCCCAGGGCACTGACCGGCGGTGACTTGCGTGTCCGAACCGCGCCGAAACGTCCGGGCACGGTCAAACGACGCGACGACGGCCAATAATTAGGTCCAGCCGGCGCCTGGAAATTGTTGCCTGTCTCTTTGGGAAGAAACTGGCAAGACCGCACAGCCCGTAATAAATACCCCCCGATATCCAAGACTGTCGGTGCCTAGGTCCGGTCGCTGTACGATTCGCCTTAAAATAATATCAGTTCGGCAGCGCCGGTTCTACACTCGATTGGCGGTTATGACAATGCGTGACCGGGTCTTTGGCTGGGCCCTTTATATTTTCTCAAGAATCCGCGAAAAGAATAACCGGCTTGCCTTGTTACGGCTGCGTATTTATGTGGGAGCCCTGTCCGGCCAAACAAGATATAGGAACCATTTCCCATTGTTTCGCGCCACTTTTGCCTGTTGCCTTTGGTTTTTCATGCTGTCCACCGCTTGGGCGCAGTCGAGCGTGACCGGCGTCCGGGTGGGCGAGCACACGGACAAGATCCGCTTTGTCATGGAGCTTACGGAGGCGCCCCGCTACCGGGTCTTCACCTTGCCCGACCCGTTCCGCGTGGTTATCGACCTGCCGGAGTTGGACTGGCGGCCTGGCGCGGATCTGCCCAGGGGCGGTGCGATCACGGCGATGAGATTCGGACTTTTCGCGCCGGGCACCAGCCGCGTGGTCCTGGATATGGCGGGGCCGGTGCGTATCAAAAAGCTCTTCGTTTTGCCGCCGAAGGGCAAGTATCCCTACCGCTTCGTGATCGATATCGAGCCGGTAGGCCGCAAGGCCTATTTCACCGGCGGGCGCCAGGCGCCCCTGGTGTCGTCGCCGGCGCTGGCGCCGCCGCGCACCGCCGCGGTTCCGGCCCCGAAACCCAGCACCGACGACCGGCCGGTCATCGTGATCGATCCCGGCCATGGCGGCGTTGATCCTGGCGCGCGGAGCATCACCGGCACCGACGAGAAGCATATCGCCCTGAAATACGCGCTGGAGCTGCGCCGGCGCTTGACCGCGACCGGGCGTTACCGCGTGGTCATGACCCGCGACAAGGACATTTTCATCAGTCTGGGGGACCGCCGGGAAATCGCCCAGCGTCACGGGGCCGCCTTATTCGTTTCGGTCCACGCCAACAACCACAAATCCAATAGGATACGCGGCGCCTCGGTTTACACCCTGTCGGAAAAAGCCTCGGATGCGGAGGCGCGCTCCCTCGCCGCCAAGGAAAACAAGGCCGACATCGTGGCCGGAATCGATCTGAGCGAACAGCCCGAAGAGGTCGGTGAAATCCTGCGGGATCTGGTCCAGCGCGAAACCATGAACCTATCCAAACGCTTCGCCAACATGCTGGTCACGGACTTGGGCAAGGTGACGCGCCTGCTGCGCAATACCCATCGATTCGCCGGTTTCGCGGTTCTGAAGTCGCCGGTCGTGCCCTCGGTCCTGGTCGAGGTCGGCTATCTGTCCAATCGGGCCGAGGAGCGTTTACTTATGTCGTCCAAGCACCGGCAAAGCTTCGTCGGGGCCACTTTGCGGGCGATCGACGGGTATTTTGCTTGGCAGAAGGCCCTGAATAAGACATGACCTCGCCACATTGAGCCGCCATATACAGGACATGTGTGGAATCGCTTGCCGCGCAGCCGTATTTGGGCGGATAGGCCTGGAACATGGTTACCGAAAGGTAACCTATGCCCAGGTAGTCTGCCGGCACCATAACGGGCCCTGGCCCAAACGGAGGGTGCTCTGAGAATACTAGCTTCCCTATTCGGCCTTGCCGTGATCCTCGCCATCCTGGGTGGCGCCGGTGTTCTGTACGTCTTCTATTATTACGGCCGTGACCTTCCCGATTATACTCAGTTGGCTGACTACAATCCGCCGACGGTCACCCGTGTGCATGCGGGCGATGGGCGCCTGCTGATCGAATACGCGACCGAAAAGCGCGTCTATGTGCCGATCCGGGCGATCCCGCTACGGGTCGTCAACGCCTTTCTCGCCGCCGAGGACAAGAATTTCTATCACCATCCTGGTATCGATCCGCTGTCCATCGCGCGCGCCGTGGTGACCAATATGGCCAATCTGGGTAGATCGCGGCGGCCGGTCGGCGCCTCGACCATCACCCAACAAGTGGCGAAGAACTTTCTGCTGACCAACGAGGTCTCGATCGAGCGCAAGATCAAGGAAGCGATTCTATCCCTGCGCATTGAGCGCGCCTTCTCCAAGGACCGGATTCTCGATCTTTATCTGAACGAAATCTATCTTGGCTTCGGGTCATACGGCGTGGCGGCGGCGGCGCTGAATTATTTCAACAAATCGCTCGACGAGCTGAGTGTGGCCGAGGCTGCTTACCTGGCCGCCTTGCCCAAGGCGCCGAACAACTATCACCCGATCCGGCGTCCTGAAGCGGCGCTGGCGCGGCGTAACTGGGTCATAGGCCGGATGCTGAACGATGGCCGGATTTCGATGGAAGACGCCGAGGTCGCCTGGGGCGATCCCCTCGCGGTCCGCTGGAGCGACCCGACCGAGATCGTGCAGGCCGACTATTTCGTCGAGGAAGTGCGTCGCGAATTGGCGCGGGTTTATGGCGATGCCGCCTTGTATCAAGGCGGTTTGTCCGTGCGCACGACCCTGGACCCGCGCCTGCAAAAGATAGCGGAACAGGTTCTGCGAGACGGCCTGGTCGCCTATGACCGCCGACATGGTTGGCGCGGTCCCGTGGCCAGTCTGGACCTGGCCGCGCTGGAGGGAGCGCCGGAAGTTTGGCGCGAAGCCTTGGCCGCGGTCGAGCCGCCGGGCGGGATGTCGCCGTGGTCCCTGGCGCTCGTGCTTTCGCTCGATAAGTCCCAGGCTAGAATCGCCCTCGCCGATGGCCGGGAAGCCCATATACCCATGGCTGAATTGACCTGGGCGCGGCCCTGGCTGAAAGGTCAAAAAGTCGGCAAGAAACCCAAGCAGCCGGGCGATGTCCTGGCGCCGGGCGACGTGGTCATGGTCGAGCCCGCCACCAGCGCCGATGAAAAGAAACCCTACGAGCCAAACGCTTACGGACTTCGGCAAATCCCTGACATTAACGGCGCCTTAGTCGCGCTCGATCCGCACACCGGGCGGATTCTGGCCATGAGCGGCGGCTTCTCTTACGAGCAAAGCCAATTCAACCGGGCGACCCAGGCTTGGCGGCAACCCGGTTCAGCCTTCAAGCCCTTCGTGTACCTGGCCGGCCTCGATAGCGGTTTTACCCCGGCCACCATCATTCTCGACGCCCCCTTCGTGATCGACCAGGGCGCCGGGCAAGGCAAGTGGAAGCCGGCCAACTACTCCAACAAATTCTACGGTCCCACCCCCATGAGGATCGGGATCGAGCGCTCGCGCAACCTCATGACCGTGCGCATGGCGCAGACCATCGGGATGGAGAAAATCGTCGACTATGCCGTGCGCTTCGGCGTGGTCGAGGACATGCCGCCGCTGCTTTCCATGGCCCTGGGGGCGGGCGAGACGACCTTGCTGCGGCTGACCACCGCCTATGCCATGCTGGTCAACGGCGGCATGCGGATCGACCCGACCCTAATCGATAGGATTCAAGACCGGCTCGGCGAAACCGTGTACCGGCACGACAAACGGGCCTGTCTCGATTGTCTGCCCAGCGTCTGGGCCGGTCAGGAGGCGCCGGATTTGCCCGACTCGCGGGAGCGGGTCGCCGATCAGGGCAGCGCCTATCAAGTTGTGTCCATGTTGGAGGGTGTGGTGCAGCGGGGGACCGGACGCCGCATCCGCTCCGTCGGCAAGCCCTTGGCCGGCAAGACCGGGACCACCAACCAAAACACCGATACCTGGTTCATGGGCTTCTCGCCCGACTTGGCGGTCGGCGTCTTCGCCGGCTTCGACGAACCCATCAGCCTGGGCCGCAAGGAAACCGGATCCTCGATCGCCGCGCCGGTGTTCCGCGACTTCATGGCCGGCGCCCTGGCGAATAAACCCGCCATTCCTTTCCGTATTCCCGAGGGCTTGCGTCTGGTGCGTCTCAACGTTGAAACCGGGCGCCTGGCGCGCCCAGGAGACAAGCGGGTGATCCTGGAGGCTTTCAAGCCCGGCACCGTGCCCAGCGGCGAGCAACTGGTCATAGACGGCGGCTACAACCCCCTGACCGGCGAAGTGCCCAGCGGCACAAGCGGCTTGTACTGAGCGGGCGCGGCCTTAGGGCATCATGAAAAAAGCGGTCATCTTCGATTTCGGTGGCGTGCTCATCGATTGGAATCCGCGCCATCTCTATCGCCAGCTGATCGGCGACGAGGAGACCATGGAACGGTTTCTGTCGGAGGTTACGACCCACGCATGGCAGGAGCAGCAAAACACCGGGCGGCCCTGGACCGACGCCATCGCCGACTTGGTGGCGCGGCACCCTGGAAACCGGTCTTTGATTGAGGCTTATTGGACCCGCTGGCCGGAAACCATGGGTGGCGCCATTCAAGGGACGGTCGACCTTCTCAATGAATTAAGAGGCCAAGACGTAAAGCTATACGGCCTCACGAACTGGTCGGCGGAGACGTTTCCCTTTGCCCGGGAGCGCTTCGATTTCGTTTCGTGGTTCGACGGTGTCGTCGTCTCAGGCGAAGTCGGCATGACAAAACCATCGCCGGAAATCTACCATTACCTGTTCCAACGCTTTGGGCTGGAACCCGGCGATGCGGTGTTCATAGACGACAACCGGCCCAACATCGAAGCGGCCCAATCCCTGGGCCTGGAGAGTCATCTCTTCACCTCGCCGCCGCATCTGCGAAACTATCTCACGGCCGCCGGTCTGATATGACCTGCCAAGGTGCGTTATTCCGGCTTCTATGAATGTGATAGCATGCCCGTGATATGACTGACCTATCGAGTGGCATTCACGAAGCTGCCGCAAAGGGTTTTTCGCGCGCTTCGTGTTCCTACGTCGAGGGTCGTCCCGACTATCCTCAAGAGATCGGTACTTGGTTGCGCGATACACTCGAACTTGGCGCCGCAAGATCGGTGCTCGATCTTGGCGCGGGGACGGGAAAGTTCACGTCACGCTTAGCGGGTGGCGAAAGAGATTCGCGATTTGATCGCGAATACGTCTAGACTTGCCAGCTGGAAAGAGGCGACCTTTCCCTATATCACCTTGGCCGCGCATTGCCTTAAGGTCTGACGGGCCTATGCGGCTGGCTCACGTCCAAGGGGCTTGTCATAACGAAGGAAGCAGCCATGACGCCGAGCATGTCAGATTTCGCCGCGGCCCTGGCCTACGAGGACTTGCCCGAGCCACTATTGGCGGTTTTGAGGCGTAGCTTCGCCGATACCCTGGGCGTCGCCGCAATCGGTTCAACCACGGAGATGTCGCGCCTGGCGCGAAAAGGTGCCCTGGCGGTCTTCGGCGCCGGCGGGGCGGGGCCGGCGCGGATGCTGATGGATGGGCGTTCGGTCAGCCCGGCGGGCGCCGCCATGGCCGGGGCCTTCACGGTCGATAGCATCGATGCCCACGACGGCAACTCGCACAACAAAGGTCACGCCGGCTCGGCCATTTTCCCCGCGCTTCTCGCGGTCGCCGATGCCCTTCGTGCCGACGGGGCTGAGATAACCGGCCGTGACTTCGCTGCCTGGCTCGCACTTGCTTATGAGGTCAGCTACCGCGCCGGGCAGGTGCAACATGCGACCTGCGCCGACTATCACACCTCGGGCGCCTGGACCGCCGTCGGCGTCGCCGCGGCCTGCGCCCGCATGCTGGGCTGTAACGCGGCGGAAATCCGCCACGCGGCGGGTATCGGCGAGTATCACGGTCCACGCAGTCAGATGATGCGCTGCATCGACTTCCCGACCATGGTCCGCGACGGGGTCGGCTGGGGCGCGCCTTCGGGGGTTACGGCCGCCTATCTGGCGCGCGAGGGTTTCACCGGCGCCCCGGCGCTGACTTGCGAGGGGGCGGAGGCGGCCCCCTTCTGGGCCGACCTTGGCGCGGTCTGGCGGACGGTTGAGGACACCCACTACAAGGCCTATCCCTGTTGCCGCTGGGCGCATCCTTCCATCGATGCGGTGGCTGACTTGATGCGGCGCCACGATCTGACCCACGAGCAAATCGCCTCGGTCACGATTCGCACCTTTCACAATGCCACCCGGTTGGCCGGGCACGAACCGCGCACCCTTGACGATCTGACCTATGCCATCGCCTTTCCGGTCGCGGCCATGATCGTTCGCGGGCATATGGGCGCCGGAGAACTGACGCCCGAAACCCTGGATGATCCCGATATCCTGCGTATCAGCCGCGCGACCGAACTCATCGACGACCCCGAAATGACCCGTATCAGCGTCGGCAAACGCTGGGCTCAGGTAACCCTGGTCGCGACCGATGGCCGCGAGTTCGCCGATGCGCCCCGGACCCCGCGCGGCGATCCCGATGCGCCGCTTTCGGACGCCGAGATGGCGGTCAAGTTCCACGCCTTCGCGGACCCGGTTCTGGGCCATGAGCGCGCGGCGCGGACTGCGGACCTGGCGGGGCGTTTCGACAGCCTGGATAGCGGTGACTTCACCGAACTTTTAGATCTTTGCTTGACTGATATCAACAGGCCCTAGCACATGGACAAGGCGCCGGGACGGCGTATATCTATAAGCGCGGGCCGGAATGGGCCCGCGTTTTCCCGTTTTCCGGAGGAATTTACGTGCGGGCCGAGACCGAAGCGGCGGTTGATGAAATCAAGCAGTCCTTGGCACTGCTGAGGAGGCATCTTTGACTGGGACCGGGCCCTGCGGCGCCTGGAGGAATTGAACGTCCGGGCCGAAGACCCTGACCTCTGGAACGACCAGGAGGCGGCCCAGTCGCTCATGCGCGAGCGCACCCAACTGGATACCTCCATCACCGATTACCGCGGCTATGAGCAACGCCTGGACGACGCCCTGACCCTGATCGAGTTGGGCGAGATGGAGGACGACGCCGCCAGTGTCGCCGAGGCCGAGAAAGACCTGCGCGCCCTGGGCGAAACTATCGCCAAGCGCCAGCTTGAGAGCCTGCTGTCCGGCGAGGCTGACGCCAACGATTGCTATCTGGAAATCCACGCCGGCGCCGGCGGCACCGAGGCTCAGGACTGGGCCGAAATCCTGCTGCGCATGTACACCCGCTGGGCCGAGGCCCATGGCTATAAGGTCGAATGGATGGAGGAGAGCGCGGGTGAGGAGGCGGGCATGAAGTCGGCGACCCTTTGCTTCAAGGGCCACAACGCCTACGGCTGGATGAAAACCGAATCCGGCGTGCACCGCCTGGTCCGCATCTCGCCTTTCGATTCCCAATCGCGGCGCCACACCAGCTTTGCCTCGGCCTGGGTTTATCCGGTCGTCGACGACACCATTGAGGTCGAGGTGCTGGATAAGGATCTGCGTATCGATACCTACCGCGCCTCGGGCGCCGGCGGACAGCATGTCAATAAAACCGATAGCGCGGTGCGCATGACCCACCTGCCGACCGGTATCGTGGTCCAGTGTCAGAACGACCGCTCGCAACACAAGAACCGGGCCGCGGCCATGAAGATGCTGCGCGCCCGCCTGTACGAGTTCGAGTTGCGCAAGCGCGAGGAGGCGGCCGAGGCCGAGGCCGCCGCCAAGACCGATATCGGCTGGGGCCACCAGATACGCTCTTACGTTCTGCAGCCCTATCAGATGATCAAGGATCTGCGCACCGGGGTCGAGACCGGCAACGTTCAGGCCGTGCTCGACGGCGATATCGATCAATTTCTCGAAGCTTCCCTCGCGGCCCGTCTGGGCGGCGAGGAGGAGGAGGGGGAGGCGTCCTAGAGTCCGAGTTCGGCGCGCTTGGCCTTGGTGAGCTTGCCGGCAACGATGTTATGCGCCTCTTGGATATAGAGTTTTATATCCTTGGCGCTCATGGCTTTGGCCGTTTCCAATTGCACCCATTTCGCGCGCGCCAAATAAGGCGCCGGGATAATGCCCGCCTGTTCGCGCAAAAGCGTGTAGGACATGTCGCTGCACTTGAAGGAAATTTTCCGGCCCTTGCCCGCGCCCCATGTCGAGCAGATGGCGAATATCTTGCCGCCGACTTTCCAGACCGAGGCATTGCCCCATTGAATCACATTTGCGGTGGCGGTTAAGCCGCCGCAGAAGCTATCGAACTGGTCCCGGGTCATGTGTGCATGTCCACGTTTTGGGGGCGTAGAACCCGGCCTCCATGCCCGCTTGGCGGCGAGCAGCTTCGTTGAAGGGCGGCTTGATGGCGCCCTTGAAGTGGGTGGCGACCAGGGCGCGCCAGGTTTCTTCCGGGACCAGACCTCTTTGAGCGCAGATAAAGTCGAACCAGCGTTTGCCGATCGCCACATGGCCGATTTCGTCGCTATAGATACGGCCCAGGATGTCCGCGCTTCCGGTGTCGTCCACGGCCTTCAGCCGCTCGATCATGCCCGGCGTGACATCCAGGCCCCGGGCCTCCAGGACCAGAGGGACCACGGCCAGGCGGGCCAGCAGGTCGCTGGCGGTCGCCTCAGCGGCCTCCCAGAGGCCATCGTGGGCTGGGAGGTCGCCATAGGCCGCGCCTAGCTCTCCCAGGCGTTCGCTCAGCAGCAAGAAGTGCTGGGCTTCTTCCGCCGCCACCCGCACCCAATCGTCGCGAAAGGCGCGCGGCAGGGCGGGGCTGGAAAAACGGGCCAGCAGATCCCAAGCCAGATCGATGGCGTTCAGCTCAATATGGGTCAGGGCGTGCAGCAGGGCGATGCGGCCTCTTTCGCCCGGCCCGATCCGGCGCCGGGGTACCTCGCGCGGGGGCTTCAATACCGGCGCCTCGGGCCGCCCAGGGCGCCCCGGAAGGGGCTGGGAAAGCGCCTGTTCATGGAGCTCACCTTTGGCCCAGGCCTGGGCCGTGCGGGCGCTGAGCGCCGCTTTCTCCCAAGGGTCCGGGTTAGCCAAGATCCCGGCGGCGGCCTCGGCCAAGCCGGGCATTTCCATTTCACCGGTCCTCATAACGATCTTCGCACGCTCCTTGATATCGCGGCCTTGCTTGTTCTGAGACCAGCCGAACCCGGCGTCAAGACATTGGGTTCCCGCATTGGAGGCGCCAGTCTCATGTTAAATGAACAGTAAATAATGAATATGCGATAACTATAACAATTTATAATGTATATTTGAATAGAATTTATATTTTAGTAATTTATAAATATAGATATATTATATGTTGGTAATCATCTAACGAAAAATCCTCAGGAGGTGGCGCATGGAATATCAAGAGCTGGTGTCGAGGTTCCTGACTGCCGCAATTGTTATCCTCATGACGGCGAGTGTGGCAATTCCGATTTCCGTCTTGGCGGTGCAAGCCGCGGGTGAAGGCTTAAGACGCCGCCAAGGGCCGTTTCGCTACCTGCCGCCCGGTTCCTGGTTCCAAGAGAAATCCCGGCCGGCCAAATCCAGCGCTGAGCCTCAAAAGCGGCGCACCCACAAGCGCTTGCGTACCTGCCTCTTTGGGTCGCTCCATACCGAGGTTGTCACTAAGGTCGATAACCTCTGCGATGTGATTGATTTTTCCGCCGGCGGCGCGCGTATCCGGCTGGTCGATCCCATGGCCGAAATATCCAAAATCACGCTTGGCCTGCGTCATTTCGGTTTTTTCCCCGCCCGTGTCGTTTGGCGCGATGGGGCGGACCTCGGGCTCAAGTTCGACCTGGCGCCGGAAACCGTGGTGGACAGGATGCGCGGCCTGTTGTCCAAGGCCGCGTTTGCCGGGGCCTACTAAGCGCGGCTTGTCAAGTTCTAGCCTTCGGGGTGGGTCGCGGCCATGGAGGGGCGCTTGGCGAAGCTATCGTACCAGGCCGCTGTTTTCGGATGCCGCGCGCGCCAGGGTATATCGGATAGGCGGAGTTCCAGATATCCAAGCGCGCAGCCATAGGCGATGTGCGCCAGACTAGGTTGCTCAGCCAGCGATTCGATTTCTCCATCCATGGCGGCGATGCCGCGGTCGATGGCCGCTCTCCAGCGCTTGTTCCAGTCAGACGATTGCTGCGCCTCGGGGCGGCGGCTTTCGATAACCGTGTTGAAGGCCGCGTCCATGATGCCATCGCCCAGGGCCTGCTGCCGCAAAACCTGCCAGCGGGCCGCGCCATCGCGCGGGATCAAGGGTTTGGCCGGGTCCAGACTGTCGAGGTATTCAACGATAACCGGGGAGTCGTAGAGCGCGGTCCCATCGTCCAGCACCAGGCATGGGATCTTGCTGAGCGGATTCACCGCCAGAAGTTCCGGCGTGCTGTCGAAGGGGCTGCAAGCTTGCTCGTCGATTCGAGACTCGAGTCCTTTTTCGGCGACAACGATGCGGACCTTACGGGCGTAGGGGGAGGTGCCGGCGGAGAGTAGGAGCATGGGAATGTCTCTTTCTTTTTCTGGGCTAATGTTTTCTTGCATGAGCTTGAAGCATGGCGGCGGCGCCTTCGGCCGCAAGACGGATGTATCTTGGGTTATTGTGGAGGCGGCTTAGGATGAAGCCGCCCTGAATCGCGGCCACCATGGCCACCGCCAGGGGTTTCGGTTTGACCGCCGGGTCGAGTTCCCCCCGCGCCACGGCTTCCGCCAGGGTCTTGGTTATGACTTTCTCGACATGGCGGAAATACCGGCCCAGGGGTTCGCGCAAGGCCGCCTCGGCGATAGAAGATTCATTGGCGAGCCGCCCGAGGCGGCACCCCTTGAGGCCGTATCTTTTTACGCCGAGGTAGTCGAACAAGCGCGCCAAAGGCGGTTTTCCGGAATTGAAAATGCGGTCGAAACGGCCGTGCATTTCCGCCTCGACTTCGCTTAGCGCCGTTACCGCCAGATCCATCTTGCCGCTGAAGTGGTGATAAAGGCTACCTTGACCGGCGCCGCTTTCGCGCATGATTTTCTTGGGACTCATGGCCTCGTAGCCGAGCTCCCAAAGCAGCGTCTTCGTGGCCGCGATCAGCTCTTCGCGTTTCGATTCCATTTCTTTACACGACGCCGAGCAGGGAGAGCGCTAGGGTTATCTGAGCCGCGAATCCGGCAGTGAAGGCAAGCGTGCGCAGGAGCGGAATGCCAAACACAAAAATAACCAAGTGCGCGGCGCGGGCGTAGAAGTAAACCATGGCCGCGCCGGCCGTAAGTGCCGTCGCGGTGCCGGTGACCTGAACCGCCAGCGCCAGGGGGGCGAAAATCACGAGATTTTCCACCGCGTTCCTATGGGCGCATTCCATCCGGTGTGCCCAGTCCGCGCGCGGCCGTGTATCGGGCCTCGGATTACTTATGGCGGTCCAAAGCCCGTTCTCGCTTATGCGGTTGACAATATATGGCACCCAGATCAAGGCCGACATCAAGCTTGCGGCGACAAGCCAGAATATCTCCGGCGGCAGTGAGGCGGTCATTTGATCATATTCTCCGTAGTTCAAAATCGTACATACCAGTATGTACGATATAGAAAGAAATTATTCAAACCCTTTTACAGGAATATTATAGCGGTCCTGGACATACGGGCAGCCATGTAAAGGCGAGCGTATCCTGAGGATCAGGATTTTAAGGAGCCGAAGCTGAATAAGTCGATTGTGCCGGAGTGCCCGCGTAGAGAGACTTGGGGTAAGGCGCGCCAGGGTTCTTGTTCCGGGTTGGTGCCGGCCGCCTCGATCAAGGCACGGGAGGCGAGTAGGGAATAACCGGCGGTCTTGGTGTGCTGCTCGATCCGCGCGGCGACATTGACCGCGTCGCCCAAGACCGTGAATTCCAGCCGCGCCGCATCGCCGACAGCGCCGCAAAATACCTCGCCGCAATGCACGCCGATTCCGATCTCCATCGGCGCTTGGCCGCGTTCCGTCAAACGCTGGTTCCAGGCCGCGAGGTTCACGACGATCGCCTGGGCGCAATCCAGGGCTTGGCGGGCATCGTGTGGGCCGGGTTCGGGAATGCCGAAGACCACCATGGCGGAATCGCCGACGAACTTGTCGATGACCCCGCCATGCGCCTCGGCCGCCGCCGTCACGCAAGCCCGGAACTCGCTAATGAAGCGGGTCAGTTCGGTGGCGGCCATGGTTTGCGTGCGGCCCGTGAAACCCCGGATATCGGTGAAGAGGATGGCGACCGTTTGATGCTGTCCGCCCTGGATTTCCTCGAGACTGGCATCGGACAGCCAGGTTGCGATTTGCGGTGGCAGATAACGGGTCAAGTTGGACCGCCGCCGGCTGTCCTCCACCGCGTCGCGCAACAGGGCGCGGGTGCGTGCCGCCGCGACGATGAGCACCAAGCCGGCCAGCGCCAGGATCGTCAGGCGGATTGCGTTGGGTGTGGTTTCGAACAGGCGGGAAAACACCTCGGGCATTGGCTCGGCCGATGCTTGCGGATCTGTCCCTGTGCGGATCGCCAGATACACGACACCGCCTAGCAGGCCGAATGTCACGAAACCTTGCAGGAAGGGACTGTATCGCAAGGCGCCGAAAGCCAGGATCAGCGGCGCCAACCAGATCGCCACGAAACTGGTTATGTATGCCGGTGGCAGGCCCGTGTGCGTTATGTTGTGGTACAGATTGAATAGAATGAAAGCCACGTCCAGTGCCGCGAAGACCCATGACATCCAAGCCCGGTATCGTTGACTCCCGGCGATTCTGTACGAAACGATGCCGAAGATGAAATAGGCGACGATTGAGATGCCGGCGAAGACCACGCGCCCGCGCATCATCTCGCCCATCGCCGACATCAAGGGCGCGACCTGCAGCGCGAAGATGACGCCCAGGGCCATGGCGACGATGACCCGGATCGCGGCGACCAGGCGTTCCGCCTTGGCCTCGGCGGCCCCGACCAGGCGGGCGGTTTCAGCGTGCATGGGGTGCCTCGGGGCCGGGTGGCGGCAGGGCGCCCGCCGGTTCCACGATCATCTCGGTGAAAATCGCCGCGACCGCCGCTGCGGTCGTTTCCAAGGTTTCGCGCAGGGTGGCGAAATCGGCGAGACCGGCGGCGCGCGCCAGGGAGGTTTTCAAGGCCGGGGTTCCGCTATCGGCGTCGAAGGCGGGCGTGGCGACCAGGCGCAACATGCCCTGGACCTGGCGCATGAGCCGGGTTGCCTCGATCAAGGTTTTGCCGCGCGCCCGGTCGAGCAGGCCGGCCTCGACCAGCTTGGCGAAGGCGCCTTGCGTCGATCCGTCTATGATTTCCGGGTGAGCCTGGGCGTGGCGCAAGATCAGGTATTCAGCCAGGAATTCCAGGTCCATCAGGCCGCCGCGCAGGTATTTCACCGACCATAGGCTGGCCGCGGGATGTTCCTTGGCGATGCGCGCGCGCATGGCCGCGATGTCGCGCAACAAGGCGTCGCCGTCGCGCGGTGCCCGTAAAATATCCTGTATTTCAGCTTCGATAAGGGCCTTGAATTCAGGCTCGCCGGTCACGACCCGGGCCCGGGTCAGCGCCATGTGTTCCCAGGTCCAGGCATCCCGGTCGTAGTAGCGGCGCCAACTGGGCAGGGTCGAGGCGACCGGCCCCTTGCTGCCGGAAGGCCGCAGCCGCATGTCGATCTCATAGAGCCGGCCTTCTGGTGTCAGGGCGCTCAGCGCCCCAATGGTGCGTTGCGACAGGCGGCCGAAATACTGGGTTGAGTCGAGCGGTTTCGCACCGTCCGATTGCTCGCAAGTCTCCACCGCCCGGTAAATGAATACCAGGTCGAGGTCGGAGGCCACGGTCATTTCCCGCGCCCCCAGCTTGCCCATGGCGACCACGGCCAAGCCCGGGCCTTCGATCTTGCCGTGCAGGCGGGCGAACTCGCTCAATACGGGGGCGGCCAGACCGTGAAGCAGCGTGTCCGCGATGTCGCTCAGCGCGCGCCCGGAATCATCGATGTCGCCGATATGGCGCAGGATATGAACGCCGGCTTGAAAGCGCCGGTCGTTGGCCCAGCGGCGGGCCAGATCGAGGACATCCTGGAAATCACGAGCTTGCTCGAGCGCCGCCGCAATTTCCTGCGCCAAGACCGGACGTTGTGGGATCGGATCGAAGAAGTCTGACGAGAGAACCGCTTCGAGCAGCGCCGGATTGCGGCTCAGGCGCTCGGCCAAACCCGGTGCGCCGCCCATGATCTCGGCCAGCATATCGAGCAAACCGGGATTGGCATGAAGCAGGGAAAACAGTTGCACCCCGGCGGGCAAGCCGGCCAGGAACTCATCGAACTTGATTAGGGCATGGTCGGGCTGGGTGGTATTGCCCAGCGCTTGCAGCAAGGTCGGCATCAATTCGGTCAGCAGTTGCCGGGCGCGGGTCGAACGCGTCGCCCGGTGCCGTCCATGATGCCAGGCGCGCACCAGCTCGAAGACCTTGCCCCCATCGGGAAAACCCATGGTGGCCAGGGTTTCCAGCGTGCCAGGCTCCGCTTCGCCGCCGGTGAAAACCAGATTGCCGCTTGTGGATAGGCCGGGGGCTTCCTCGAACAAATCGGCGTAGTGATTTTCGACCGTGCCCAGGACGGCCAAGAGCTCTTTGCGGAAATCTTGAACGCTTTCGTCGCCCATGAAAGCGGCCAAGCGCGCCAGGCCCGGTTCGTCTTTGGGCAGGGTTTGGGTCTGTTGATCCTCGACCATCTGCAAGCGATGCTCCAGCTTACGCAGATACCGGTAGGCGGATTTTAGTTCCTCGGCTGTTTCAGGCGTCGCATGGCCGGCGGTGGCCAGGGCGTCCAGGGCATCTTCGGTGCGGGCTTGGCGCAGGGTGGGGGTCCGCCCGCCCCAGATCAATTGCTGGGTTTGGGCGTAGAGCTCGATTTCCCGGATGCCGCCGCGTCCCAGCTTGATATTATGGCCAAGGACCGCGATCTTGGCGCCGCCCCTGTGGGCATGGATTTGGCGCTTGATCGAATGGATATCCTGGATTGCCCAGAAATCCAAGTTCTTGCGCCACACGAAGGGTCGCAGCTCGGCCAGGAATTCCTGACCCAAGACCAGATCGCCGGCGATCGGGCGGGCCTTGATCATGGCCGCGCGTTCCCAGTTCTGACCCAGGCTTTCGTAGTAGGTCATGGCGGAATTGAAGGTCATGGCGATGGGCATGGCCCCCGGATCAGGGCGCAGGCGCAAATCGGTGCGGAAGACATAGCCCTCGGCGGTTCGATCCTCCAGTATACGGACCAGGTCCCGGGTCAGCCGGACGAAGCCTTCGGGCGCCCCGCGCGGCCCCAGATAGCGCGCCTTGCCGGGATCGTAGAGAACGATGAGATCGATATCGGAGGAATAGTTGAGCTCCTTGGCGCCTAGCTTGCCCATGCCCAGGATAACGAAACCGCAATCGCGTTCGGGATCGCCGGCATGGGCCAGCTCCAACTCGCCCCGGGCCCCGGCCTGGCTCAACAAATGGGCCAAGGCGGCGGAAACCGCTTGTTCCGCGAAGGCCGATAAGGCCGCCAATTGCCGGGACAGGGGCCAGTGTCCCGAAAGGTCCGCGACCGCGATGGCCAGGGCAGCCCTATTGCGCGCCCGGCGCAATCCGGCCATGACTTGACGCTGATCGCCTTCTTTCGCCAGTTCCTCCTTGAGCTGTTTAGCGACTTCGCCTAGGACCACGCACGGGCCCAGGCTGAGGAGGCGCACGCTATAGTCGAGATCGTTCAGAACGCAGTGAGTCAGGAAGGGGCTGTGGCCGAAAATCGCCGCGAGGAGACGCCGTCCGTCCGGGTCGCTCGCCAGGGATTGCGCGGTGGCGGCCAGGCCGGCATTTGCGCTTCGGCGCGCTTTTTCGTCCCATTCGCTCAGGCAGTGTTCGGCGCGCTCGGTATCGCCCGCCGCCGGCTGGTTTTCTTTTGACCCACGAAAATACAGATCCGTCATTCCGGCTCGCTCATTTTTCGGCACACTGCGAGAGGGCCGCACCGGGGTCAAGGGCGCTGCGTTTTCAGACTGGATTCGGCCGCCCGTCATGATCCGCAGAAGCGCCATAATCGCGACCGAGGTTGCCGTTGGCCTGCTGGCGGTTACGGCCCTCTTGCTGGGCCTCGCGTTTTGGCGCCTGGCCGCCGGTCCCGTCGACTTGGATTTTTTGACACCGGAGATCGAATCGTCGTTATCCGATCCGAGTAAGGGATTCGAGGTTCGCATCGGCAAAACCCAACTTACATGGGGTGGCGCGAAACGGACCGTCGATTTACATGCGCGCCAAGTTCGTGTGATCGGCGATGATGGCGCGGTTCTGGCGGCCCTGCCCGACGTTGTGCTTCGCCTCAGCCTGCGGGCGCTGGCTCAGGGAACCATCGCGCCGACCCTGGTTGAAATGACCGGTGCGCGGGTCAGCCTCTTACGGCGCCAAGACGGCAGTTTTCACTTCGGCCCCTGGGACGATACCGCTGCGGGGGAGGACGGCCAAAGTGTGCTTGAAGGCGACTTCTCGCGCTTGGTGCCCAGGGCGATCGCGCGATTGTTGGACCGGCCGGATCCAGACGACCCATGGAGCTTTCTGCGGGTGGTGCGCATTATTGGCGGCAGTGTGGCCGTGAATGACCTTATTACCGGCTCCGTCTGGTCCGCGCCCCACGCCGAAATCGAGTTGCGCCGGGACCAGGGCGGCCTATCGGGCGAGCTTGCCCTGAAACTCGACCTTGGCGAACGGCAAGCGGATATTTTGGTTCTACTTAACTATTCCACGGCGGCCGAAAGAATCGATCTGACCGCTAGGTTTTCCGATGTCATTCCAAAATCGGTCGTTTCCTTGTTGCCCGGCCTTGCCGCCGTTGGCGGCTTGACCATGCCCTTGGCCGGCTCGGTTTCAGCGTCGCTTGGCGCTAACGGCAACATGATTGGGCTCGATTTCATTATCAGCGGCGGTGCTGGTCACTTCGGTCACCGTGACCTCTTTACCGCGCCTCTAGCGGTCAAGTCGCTTCGAGCGGCGGGATCCTTGGCGGCTTCGGATCGGCGGGTGACATTGGAAAGCGCTGTTATCGAGCTTGGTGGCGAAAACGAACCTGGGCCGCGTTTGATTATGTCGGGTGGCGTAACCAGCGCCGCCGAAGGCTTTAGCGGCGATTTGGACATAGACGCTACGGTCCAGGCCGAGAATGTCGACATGGCAAAGCTTGGGCGTTACTGGCCCCTCACTCTCGCGCCCGATACCCGCGCGTGGGTACTGGAAAACGTCGATCGGGGACTAGCGCGCAAGGCGATACTCAAGACCGCCTTGACCGCGCCCGATGGCGATTTTTCGGCCGCCGACGTGCATGAATTCGGCGGCACCCTGGATTATGCCGATATTTCCGTCCATTTCCTGCGCCCTCTGCCGCCGGTGACCGGAATTTCAGGAACCGCCGACTTCGATGACGACCGCCTTAGCTTCCACCCCTTGGGCGGTAGTCTGGGACAAATTGAAATCAAGGAAGCCTCGATCGAGATCACGGGCTTTAAGCCTGAGAATGAAGTCATAGCTATCGAAATCGCGGCGGTGGGGCCGCTGCGGAAGACCTTGGAGTTGCTCGATCACGATCGTCTGAAGCTGATTCGGGCGCTCGACATGACCGCCGGTTCCATCGAGGGTTCGCTGGCCGCGCGGGTAGGGTTTAAATTTCCACTGCTCAAGAATCTAGGCTTCGACGACATTGAAATATCGGCCGCGGCGAACCTGGCCCAGGTAACGGCCAAGGGCCTGCTTCTGGATCAGGACGTGACCGATGGACGTTTGAACGTGACTCTGGACAAGACCGGCATGGTTCTAAGCGGTCCACTTACCTTCGCCGGTATCGGTATGGACATTACCTGGTCCGAGGCCTTCACCGATAACCCGGCGGAGCAAACCCGGGTCGAAGTCAAGGCGGAACGCGTCGATGCGAAGGGCCGCGCCGCCTTGGGGATCGACCTCGATTCCTATTTGACGGGTCCCATGTCCGCGCATGTTATCGCGCGCCGCGACACCATGAAGAACACTGTTATCGAAGCGGAACTCGACCTTCGCGGCACACGCTTAGAGGTGAATCCCGTACCTTGGGAAAAGCCGGCTGGGGCTGAAGGCTCCGCTGTCTTGACATTGGAATTATCGGACGACCGGCTTCAGCGTATCTCCAAGTTCGATATCGAAGCCGGCGCCATGCGCGCCCGGGGAGGCGCGGATTTCGACCGGTCCGGAACGAACCTCGACAAGATATCGTTTAGCGAGTTGGCCTTCGACGCGACTTCGTTAAAGGGGGTCGAGCTTGATCTGACGCAAAAGATACTTGGTTTGCGTATCCAAGGCGGTGTGCTGGACGCTACACCGTGGCTTGCCGGCGAAACGGCGCCGGAAGATCAGGCCACTCCCGGCCCGAACGTGCCGGCCGAACCACGCGTTACGCCCTTGCGCTTTTCGGCGCCGAATCTCGATGCCGTGATCTTCGGTTCCGATCGTTATCTGGAGCAGGTCAAGATCGACGTCGAACGCAGCGCGGCGGGCTGGGAGAGGGCCGCGATGAGCGGTATCGTGCCCAGATCCCTGTGGGGCAAGGAAAGGGGCGAGGTTGAGGCCGGCGCTACGACTAAGACGATCACGGTCGATTACGGACCGGCGAGCGAGGGGGGGAAGCGCTTGCTCATTACCGCCCAGGACATGGGTGCGGTGCTACGCGCCCTCGACATCGCCGATGGCATCGACGGCGGTCGTCTGCAGATTGCAGGAACCAGCGCCGGTCCCTTACCCGGCGCCAAGTTGTCCGGGCGCATAGAAGGCCACGACTATGTTTTGGTAGATGCGCCGAACATGGCCCGTTTGCTTAGTCTCGCCTCCTTGACCGGTATCGGCGATGCCTTGCAAAACGAAGGGATCGGATTTCAACGCTTGGTCGGCGAGTTTACCCTGGAAGACTCGGTCATGCGCACGGACTTAATCCGTGCCTACGGCCCGGCACTCGGCTTGACCGCCAAGGGTTCGATCGATTTCAAACTCAATGAAACGGCTCTTCAAGGAACGATCGTGCCGGCCTATACGGTCAACCGGATTATTGGCGAGATACCCTTGCTCGGTCCCTTGCTGACCGGCGGCGAAGGCGAGGGCGTTTTCGCCGCCACCTACAAGGCCACCGGCCCGGTCAGCGAACCCGAGGTCAGCGTCAATTCTCTGGCGGCACTGGCGCCGGGTTTTCTGCGCAATCTGTTCAGCGGCAGCAACGTTTCCGAAGACGAACTGAGGGCTGTGCCAGAGCGTGAGGATCCTTAGAGGTTCTGCACCCGGATCAAGGCATGGCGTTTTTTGCCGGCGGAAAGCTTGATCGCGCCCACGTCCGAAATATCCGCAAGTCCCACCTTTTGGGAGTCGTCGCGAATAGCCACATCGTTGATGCGCGCGCCACCGCCCTTGATGAGCCGCCGGGCCTCGCCGTTGCTGGCGGTTAGGCCCGCCATGCGGAATAGTTCGTAGGCGGAGATCCCTTCGGCGAGGCGCGCCCGCTCGACCTCGATACTCGGTAAGTCGGCACCCAGACGGCCTTGCTCGAAAGTTTCGCGGGCGGTTTCAGCCGCCGCCTTAGCCGCCGCCTCGCCGTGGCACATCTTGGTTGCTTCGTCGGCTAGTATCTTCTTGGCATCGTTGATGCCGGCGTCCTTTAGGTTCTCCAGGCGCGCGATTTCGTCTTGCGGCAAATCCGTGAACAGGCGCAGGAAGCGTCCGACATCGCCGTCCTCCGTGTTGCGCCAGTATTGCCAATACTCATAGGGCGATACGCGGTCCTCGTTTAGCCACACCGCGCCGGCCGCGGTCTTGCCCATCTTGGCGCCGCTCGCGGTGGTGATAAGCGGCGCGGTCAGGCCAAAAAGCGTTGTCCGCTCGGTCCGGCGCGCCAGCTCCACGCCGTTGACGATGTTGCCCCACTGGTCAGATCCGCCCATCTGCAGGAGGCAATCGTGGCGTCGGTTCAGTTCCAGAAAATCGTAGGCCTGAAGCACCATGTAGTTGAACTCGATGAAGGTCAGCGATTGCTCGCGCTCAAGGCGAAGCTTGACCGAATCAAAGCTCAACATGCGGTTGACCGAAAAATGCCGGCCGTAGTCGCGCAAGAATTCAACGTAGTTCAGCTTGTCCAGCCAGCCGGCGTTATCGACCATGACGGCATCGCTGGATCCCTCGCCGAAGGTCAGGAATTGGGCGAAGACCCGTTTAATTCCCGCCATGTTGTTGGCGATTTGCGCGTCGTCTAGAAATCCCCGGGATTCGTCGCGGCCGGAGGGGTCGCCAACCTTGGTGGTGCCGCCGCCCATGAGGACGATCGGTTTGTGCCCGCACTTTTGCAGCCAGCGCAGCATCATGATCGGCACCAGGCTGCCGACATGCAGGGAATCCGCCGTGCAGTCGAAGCCGATGTAAGCGGCGATGGGCCGCGCCGCCATCTTGCCGTCCAAGGCCGCCTCATCGGTACACTGGTGGATAAAGCCGCGCCACGTCATCTCGCGCAGAAAGTCGGAGCGAGGCTCCATGGTCATGGGTTTCCGTCGTTCGAGGTTGGGACCGGGAAGCGGATTTATCACAAACCACGGGCGCAATAACAAGGCCTAGAGCCGCAGTCTCACCCCGCGCCCGGTGCTCAGGGGGCGGTTATGCACGGCCTCGCGGTTTAGAACGTAGATACCGCTGCCAACGATCAGCAGGATACCGAGCAGAGTCTCTGGGGACGGATATTCGTCCCAGATCAGGATGCCCCAAAGCACCGCGAGGGGCATGGCAATGAACTCGAAAGGCGCGACGACGCTGGCGGGTGCAACTCTGTAGCCCTGGGCCAGGCAATAGAACCCCATGGCCGCGATCAACCCGCAGGCACCGAGAAGCAACATATCGTCACTCCCCGGCGCGACCCAGGCGCGCAGCAGGAAACTCAGGCTTGGGTGGCTTTCATTGGCATAACCGCCATCGCCCATGAGGCCGCCGGCCACGCCGCTAACCGCGACGAAGATCGCCATGGCGATAAATGCCAGGCTGGCGCCGGACTGGGTTCGGCCGATACGCCGGGTAATGACGACGCTGCTGGCATAAGTGACCGAGGCGAGCAGCACCAGAAAAGCTTCCGGTTCGAGCATGGCGGAACTGGGGCGGACTATCGTCAGAATACCCCCCAGACCCACGAACACCGCCGTCCAACGCCGGGGTCCGACGCTTTCGCCCAAAAACAGCGCCGAGAACAAGGTGACAATCAAGGGCGAAACGAACAGGATCGCCGTTACCTCGGCCAGCGGCATGGCCGTCATTGCCATGTAGTATGCGGTGTAGGACGTGACCTGCAACAGGCCGCGTAGCAGATTGATGTAGGGGTGCGGCACCCGAAGGCTCGACCAGCCGCCCCCCAAATAGACCAAAAACGCGATCGGTATCAGCGCCGCCATACCGCGAATGAACATGATCTCCAGTGCCGGATAGGTGCCGCTCAGGGTCCGGATAATGATGTCTTGAATACTGAAGACGGCGATGCCGACGGTAATCATGACTATGCCCTGGACCGGGGAGTCGGCGAAACCCGGCGAGGCGGTCGTGTCGGTGGCAAGTACTCTGACGTCCATGAATACCCCCGGCTGATCCAGCTCGTTCCCACGCGTTTTGTTTGGGGCATCAAGTTGGGCTTGTTTATTCGATTTGAAAAACGAATATTTTCTGTAGTATCAATCGATATATCCGATGGGATTGTATTGCGATTAGACACGGAGAAAGCCCGTGAACCTCGATCATGTTTGGACCTTCCTGGAAATCGCCGATACCGGGAACTTCAACCGCGCCGCCCAGAATTTGAACGTCACGCAATCGACCGTGAGCAGCCGCATAAAATCCCTGGAAGAGAATTTCGGCCGCCCACTGTTGACCCGCGGTCATGCCGGATGCGTCTTGACAGCCGCCGGACATCGCTTCCACCGCTACGCGCTTGGCATGCAGAGGTTGTGGCAAAAATCCCATCAGACGGTGGCCCTGAAACCCGGTTTTCGCGGCGTCCTGGCGCTCGGCGCCCAGGTGAGTTTGTGGGAACGCCTGGTGCTCGACTGGATTTTCTGGATGCGGAAGAAGGCGCCCGATGTGGCGCTTCGTATCGAGGCCGACTATTCGCCAAGCCAGATGCGCCAACTTGCCGACGGGCTGCTCGATATCGGTGTGATGTACCAGCCCCGGCATATGCTCGGACTGACGATCGAGAAACTGCTCGAAGAGCACCTTGTCCTGGTGGCGACCCAGGATCGCGAGGTCTCTCCCGGCTGGGTCGAGGACTATGTCTTTGTCGACTGGGGCGATGTTTACCTGAGCGAGCATGCGGAAGCCTTTCCTGAAATGGAAACCGCCGCGGTTACCGTCGGCCTCGGGTCGCTCGGACTTCAATACATACTGAAGTATGGCGGTTCCGGTTACTTTCCGCTCCGCACCGTGCAGCCCTTGATCGATGAGGGCCGGCTTTATCGCCTGGCCGATGCGCCCATGGTGCCGAGGCCGGTCTATGCGGTCTATCGCAGCGATCCGGCGGATCCGGAGACTCAGGCCTTGGCGCTCGATGGCTTACGCGCCATCGCGGCGCTTGAGTCCGGATGAAGTTTCCGGCCATGTACTTCAATTCCACTAGCCAGATACTCCGCGTTTAGGATGCCATGACTCAATCGCCTCCTCGCCTCGCCCTCGGCCTCATGAGCGGGACCTCGCTCGATGGCATGGATGCCGCCCTCATTGTCAGCAATGGACGCGCGGCGGTGGAAACGGGGCCGTCCATGTCTGTGTCCTACGACAAGGATTTCCGCGCCCGCCTGCGGGCTGTCCCGGGCGGCGAGGGCGAAGTCGCGGCGGCCGAACGCGACTTGACCCTGCGCCATGCGCGCCTGGTGAAGGATCTCCTGGCCCAGGCGGGCCGGCGGGCGGAAGACGTCGCGGTCATTGGGTTCCACGGCCACACCATTCTGCACCAGCCGGATCGGCGCCGTACCTGGCAGATCGGCGACGGGGCCTTGCTCGCGGCCGAGACCGGGATCGATGTCGTGTCCAACATGCGCGGGCGCGATGTCGCCGAGGGCGGGCAAGGCGCGCCCCTGGCGCCGTTGTACCACGCGGCTCTGGCGATCGGCTTGGACAAGCCTTTGGCGGTGCTGAATCTGGGCGGGGTCGGCAATCTAACCTGGATTGGAAAAGGCGGGGGGGAAATCCTGGCCTTCGACACCGGACCGGGCAACGCCTTGATCGACGACTGGGTTTCGAACCGCACGGGCCAGGCCAGGGATGAGGGCGGGGCTCTGGCGCAGGCCGGCAAGGTCGATGAGGCGGCTTTGGCGGGCTTGCTCGAAAACGCTTACTTCGCCCAAAGCCCACCCAAGTCCCTGGATCGCGATGCCTTCGACGTCGCTTCGCTCGCGGGTCTGGATTTGGCCGATGGCGCGGCCACTCTAACCGCCTTTACCGCGGCGGCCGTGGCGGCGGCGGTGCCGTACTTGCCGGAAGCGCCGGGGCGCTGGCTGGTCTGCGGCGGCGGCCGGCACAACGCGGCGATCATGGCCGCCTTGGGCGCGCGCCTACGTGTGCCGGTCGATCCGGTGGAGGCGGTTTCATGGGATGGCGATGCCCTCGAGGCTCAGGCCTTCGCCTACCTCGCCCTGCGCTCCCTGGAAGGCTTGCCTTTGACCGTGCCGGGCACCACGGGGGTTGCGGAGCCCATGACAGGCGGTGTGCTGCATCGGGCAGAGAAAGGCGGTTAACGCGCGACTGCGGCCCCGCGCGGTTAACGCGCGACGGCTGCCTCGTCCAGGATCACGGACTTGGTTAGATAGTCATGCACTTCCCGGCCCAATTCTTCCAGGTGATCGCGAAAGAAGTGGCTGGCCCCTGGAATCATGGTGTGCTGAATCTTCAAGTTGCGCTGGCTTTGCAGTTTATCGACCAGCTTGGTGACTGAGATCGGCGGCACGATCTCGTCCTTGTCGCCCTGAACGATCAAGCCGGAGGAGGGGCAAGGCGCCAGGAACGAGAAATCGAACATGTTGGCGGGCGGCGCCACGGACACGAAGCCGCTGATTTCGGGCCTGCGCATGAGCAACTGCATACCGATCCAGGCCCCGAACGAGAACCCGGCAATCCAGCACGCGCCCGCGTTCGGATTGAAGGATTGCAGCCAATCGAGGGACGAAGCGGCGTCCGACAGCTCGCCTTCGCCACGATCGTAGGCCCCTTGGGAGCGGCCGACACCCCGAAAATTAAATCTCAGGACCGAGAATCCTTGGCGCGCGAACGATTGGTACATGGTGTAAACCACCTTGTTATTCATGGTTCCGCCATGTTGGGGATGCGGGTGCAGGATCAGCGCGATCGGGGCATTGCGGTCGCGGCTATGCTGATACCGGCCTTCCAGCCGTCCATCCGGGCCATTTATTATTATTTCAGGCATAACTTTAGAAAATTCCTGTAACTGGCATTAATCGTTATTATATTGCTCAAAAATATGGCTTTAACAAGGCCGCTCTCCGGCGGCTGGCAGCGCGGCGAACCATATACTTGACCAATTTGGTCGGAAAACCTATATCCTAGATCTAGGCGGGGCTTATAAGCGCGCCGGGGCGAAAACCGGCGGCACTATAGTCCAAATCCAGGCGACTTCCCAGTGTTAGCACGAGGGGTGAAGCGATGTTCAATATAATCCGGGATGAAATCGACTCCATGATGGCGCGCGATCCGGCTGCCCGCTCCCGTTTAGAAGTGGTGATTTGTTACCCCGGATTCCAGGCCCTGATGTTGTACCGCTTGTCCAGCGCCCTTTGGCGCCGCGACTGGCGCTTGCTGGGACGCTGGATATCGCAAGTGAGCCGGACCCTGACCGGTATCGAAATCCACCCTGGCGCGGTCATCGGCCGGGGGCTGTTCATCGATCACGGCATGGGCGTGGTGATCGGCGAGACCAGCCGCATCGGCGATGGCGTGACCCTTTATCATGGCGTCACCCTGGGCGGTGTCGCGCCGAGCGTCGATAGCGCCAAGCAACGCGATACCAAGCGCCATCCGACCTTGGAAGATGGCGTTATCGTCGGCTCCGGCGCCCAAATACTCGGGCCGATCACGGTCGGCGATTGCGCCCGTATCGGCGCCAATGCGGTGGTGACCAAGGATGTGCCTAGATGCGCCACCGTGGTTGGCATCCCCGGACGAATTGTAAACGGACGCACGGCGGCCAGGAGCGAGGATAAGCCGCGCTTCGTGGCCTACGGCACCCCGACCGGCGATATCCCCGATCCCGTGGCGCGGGCGATCGAAGGCTTGCTCGACGAGGTGCAGTCCTTGCGCGCCAGGGTTAATCACATGGAATCGGGCCACCCCGATGCCGGTGGCGAAAACGCCGGCGAGACCGAGACCCAGCCAGCCGCCAACCCGCCGGGCCCCGAAGACCCGGCGAGCAAATGCTGCTAGGCGGCAAGGCGCGAAAGACACGAGTTGCCGAAGGAGGAGCCGAAGAGTGAAACTGAGCACCAAGGGACGCTATGCGGTTATGGCGATGGTCGATATCGCGCAGAACAGCGGCGGCAAGCCCGTGCCCCTTTCCGATATCGCCGTGCGCCAGGAAATATCCTTGTCGTACCTGGAGCAATTGTTCGCCAAGTTACGCCGCGGCAGTTTGGTCGATAGCGTCCGCGGCCCCGGCGGGGGTTATCTGCTGGCGCGCGATGCTGGCGAGATCTGCATTGCCGACATTGTCTTGGCGGTTGACGAACCGATACGCGCGACCCGCTGCATGCCGGGCCAACCTTTTGGGTGCCGCGCTAATCGCAGCCGCTGCCAGACCCACGAGCTGTGGGAAGAGCTAGGCAATCAAATATACTTGTATCTCAGTTCAGTCAGTGTCGGCGACGTGGTGGCGCAACGGGTTCTGGGCACCAGTGGACTCATTCATTCCCAAGGCGGCGGACCCGTTCAAGCGGCGCAATGACCGCGAGTTATCTCGATTATAACGCGACGGCGCCCCTGCGGCCCGAAGCCCGGAACGCCCTGATCGCGGCCTTGGAGCATCCGGGCAACGCTTCCTCGATCCATAGTTTTGGCCGCGCGGCCCGCCAAGAGGTGGAAGCCGCGCGCGAAGCGGTCGCGGCCCTCGCCGGCGCGCGGCCCGAACGGGTGATTTTTACCGCCGGGGGCACCGAAGCCAACAACTTGGCCTTGCGTGCGGCGCGGCGTGGTGTCCTGGCCTCGGCCGGAGAACACGATTCGGTTTTGCGGGCCTGCGAACCGGCGCTCGCGCCCTTGACTCCCAAGGGCATCGTCGACTTGGCACGGCTGGAAAGCCTCCTGGACGGGGAAGGAGGTCCGGACGTGGTGGCGGTCATGTTGGCGAACAACGAAACCGGCGCCATACAGCCGGTCGCGGAGGCGGCGCGGATCGCCCACGCCCATGACGCGATCCTGCATTGCGACGCGGTTCAGGCGGCCGGGAAAATACCAGTGGATTTCACCGCCCTGGGCGCCGATTCCATGAGCCTTTCCGCCCACAAGCTGGGCGGCCCCCAAGGCGCTGGGGCCTTGATCCTCGCCGAGGGACACGAGGTCGAACCGCTATTACGCGGTGGCGGGCAAGAACGAAACCGCCGTGCCGGGACCGAGAACCTGGCCGCCATTGCCGGCTTTGGCGCCGCCGCACGCGCCGCCTTGCGCGATCTGGATAGGATGCTGGAAATCGGCGCCCTGCGCGACGGTCTGGAGCGGCAAGTTCTGGACTTGGCGCCGGAGGCCCGGTTTCACGGGTCGGCCGCGCCGCGCCTACCGAACACCTCGTGCTTCGGCGTGGCGGGCCTGGCGGCCGAGACCTTGGTCATGGCGCTCGATCTCAGCGGGGTCGCGGTCGGCGCCGGTTCTGCCTGTTCGTCCGGCAAACTCGCCCCCTCCCATGTGCTGCGCGCCATGGGCACCGGCGAAGCGCGGGCGGCGGAGGCGATACGGGTTTCCCTGGGTTGGGCCAGTACGGGCGAGGATATCGCATGTTTTATCGCAGCCTGGCGGGCCTGCTTGTCACGTTGCGGCAAGCCAAAACGCGCCGCTGTTTGAGAAGTCTGGCACTGGCGCGTCAATTCCATTAAATAACGCGGCTTCGAAATTGGAACAGTTTTGCGGGAAGTGGACTCTATGCCGAAAATGGTCTTCATCGAAGGGAACGGGAACCGCAAGGAAGTGGAGGCCCCCCTCGGATTATCCGTTCTTGAGATCGCGCATCGCAACGATATCGATATCGAGGGCGCCTGCGATGGTTCCCTGGCCTGCTCGACCTGTCATGTGATCGTGGACGACTCTTGGTTCGACCGGCTGAAAGAGGCCTCAGAGGATGAGGAGGACATGCTCGACCTGGCTTTCGGTTTAACCGCCATGTCGCGCCTCGGGTGCCAGATCGTCATGACCGAGGACTTGGATGGCCTGACCGTGAAGTTACCTGAAGAAGTCCATAACATGCTGCTCGGCTGACCCACCGCGCCTGGCATGAAATCCGATACCGGAAACGTTCTCGACCGGCTGAAGGCGGAATGCGCGCCGCTCTGGGCGGCCTATCTGGACCACGCCTTCGTGCGCGCTCTGGCCGACGGCAGTCTCCCGGAGGCCTGTTTCCGGCATTATCTGGTCCAGGATTACTTGTTCCTGATTCACTTCAGCCGCGCCTATGGCCTCGCGGTCTATAAGGCCGGCGACCTGGACGACATGCGCCAGGCGGCGGCGACCCTGGACGCCTTGCTTAACGCCGAGATGAGCCTGCACCTGCGCTGTTGCGCCCGCTGGGGCCTGAGCGAAAAAGACATGGCCGCGACCCCCGAGGCGGATGCCAATCTGGCTTATACCCGTTTTGTCCTTGAGACAGGGATGGCCGGGGATCTGCTGGATTTGCTGGTGGCTCTCGCCCCCTGCGTCTTGGGTTACGGCGAAATCGGTGCGCGCCTCTTGGCCAAACCCTCGGTCCCGCTGGGAGCGAACCCCTACCGCGAATGGATCGAGGCTTATGGTGGGGCCGAGTACCAAGACGTGGCCAAGGCCGCCACCGCGCAGATTGAACGGGTTGCCCGCCGGCGGCTGGGAGAAACGCCAATACAGTCGCCGCGCTGGGCCGCGCTCAGCCGGATTTTCCAGACCGCGGCCCGACTTGAGATCGGGTTTTGGGATATGGGATTGACGCCCCCTGCAACCTGAGGCGCCCGAAGCGATCAGGCCGCCGCGTGTTTACCCGGCGCCTGGACGCCGTGGCCTTCGGCGGCATCGATATCGTCCAGCAAACGGCTGGCGGCGGCTTCGCTTAAATCGCCGCTGGCCACGTTAATCTCCAGCAAATGACGCAAGCGGGCTGCCTTGACCGCATCTAACAACTGCCGACCCATGTTTTCCCGCATTTCACTCTCCTTAATTGACCGATGGTCACGGAATCGGGCCAAGATGGGCCGGATTCGCAACGGTTAAGGAAAGCAGGAAAAGGTTCAGATTCGATTTATATAAACAATTTTAGATACTTGCGAAAACGCCTCCTGACTTGCGCTATAGGGTCTAGGGGGCGGAAGCCTGGGCGGCTATTTTCTCGAATATGGCGTCCAACTCCCCGGCCATGGTCCGCAGAGCATCGCCGCCATCGGTATAAGGCGCGAAAACCGTCGAGGGGGTTTTGTAGCTGAGAGTCGCGGTGCCATCGTCGTTTTCCGTCAGGTATAGCCGGATTGGCGCCTCTATGCCGGCGGGGATGCTGGCCGCCAGCATACGGACCGCGAAGTCCGGCCGGTACACGCCGATCACCATATTGCCGGGGATGGTCTTCTTGAGTTTGGCCTTGGCGCCCAGGGTGGCGCTGGCGCGTGTGACCAGGCCCATCTTATTGGCCTTGACCGCCGCGTCGACCTTGCCGATCAGGGCCTTATAGCTGTGCGGGGTCTTGACGACCGACCATCCGGCCATCTCGGCGCTGGCGGCCGGGATGGCCAAGGCGAAGACGGCAAGCATGGCCAGCACCGTAAAGCTTAGGCCAAGGTATGGGTGCGCGCTGGAGCGGCTCATAGGGTTTTCCCTCTCAAAGATACAAACTAAGCGGTTGTCGGGCGGAGTTTAACCGCAAACACGCCCCGGCCCACTTAAAAACCCCGTGATCGTTGGAGGAAGCGGATGCTTGCGCGGGCGGGTGCGGGGCCTATATTCGCGCCATGACCGAAATGCCGCGAAAAACCTATACGCAGCCGGGCCGTGTGGTCGTCGCCATGTCGGGCGGTGTGGACAGCTCCGTGACCGCCGCCCTACTGAAGGAGCAGGGCCACGACGTTGTCGGCATCACGCTGCAGCTTTACGATCATGGCGCGGCGGTCCAGCGCCAGGGTGCCTGCTGCGCGGGTCAGGATATTCACGACGCCCGCCGGGTCGCGGAGCGCCTCGGCATCCCGCACTATGTGCTCGATTATGAAAGCCGCTTCCGGGCCGAGGTCATGGAAGATTTCGCCGACAGCTATATGCGCGGCGAGACCCCGATCCCCTGCGTGCGCTGCAATCAGCGGGTAAAGTTCCGCGACCTCTTGGAAACCGCGCGCGGCCTGGGCGCCGGGTTTCTGGCCACCGGCCACTATGTCAGGCGGGTCGAGACCCCGCATGGGGCCGAAATGCACCGCGCGCGCGACGAGTCCAAGGACCAAAGTTATTTCCTCTTCGCAACCACGTCCGAGCAGCTCGATTTTTTGCGCTTCCCCCTGGGCGATCTCACCAAGAGCGAGACCAGGGATTTGGCCGCGCGCTTTAGCTTGCCAGTCGCGGCCAAGCCGGACAGCCAGGATATCTGCTTCGTGCCTAATGGCTCCTATGCGAAGGCCGTGGCCGCCCTGCGCCCCGGCGCCCTGGACCCGGGCGAAATCGTCCATCTGGACGGGCGCGTGCTTGGGCGCCACGAAGGCATCGTTAACTACACCATCGGTCAGCGCCGGGGCTTGGGGCTGGGCGGCAACGCCGAGCCCTTGTTCGTGGTCCGCCTGGAACCGGCGGCGCGCCTGGTCGTGGTCGGCCCGCGCGCTGCCCTGGCCCGCGACCGGGTTAGCGTCGGTGAAATCTCCTGGCTGGCGGAACCCCTGAGCGGCGAAGGGCGGCGGGTCGCGGTCAAGCTGCGCTCAGTACAGGCGCCGGCTGCGGCAACCCTTTACCCGGCCGGGCAGGGGAGGGCCGTGGCCGTATTCGATGCCCCGCAGTATGGCGTTTCTACCGGCCAGGCGGCGGTTTTTTACGACCATGCGCGGGTTCTGGGCGGCGGCTGGATCGCGGCGGCGGAGATGCGCGCCGCCGCCTGAAGCCAAACCGGTGCCATCGCGGCGGCCCAGCGCTTGACAGGCACAGGGGGCGAACCCTATATCGCAGACTTCATGCTCCAAGGCGCACGCCAAAGCGGGTGCAAGAGATCGGGGCGGGGTAGCTCAGCTGGTTAGAGCAGCGGAATCATAATCCGCGTGTCGGGGGTTCGAGTCCCTCTCCCGCTACCAAAAACAAGGACTTAGTGGGCGACACTAAGTCGATATTCAGAAAACCTTCGGTTGAATGACCGGAGGTTTTCTTATGTCAAACAATTGAAATTCCCTCTCCAAGCCTCGCAACGAAAAACCCTTATTTTTCAACGTTTCCGATAATTTCCAGATTCTCCGTTTGACATGCATTTGACATGCGAACCGCAGGATGTACGTGTTTCGTTCTGCCACTATGAACGGTTTCCCACGTCGAGTTCCGAAGGTGAAGGTTTCCTAGGCGAGGAGAACTTGTTCAGCGGCTTTCGCGGCGGTCTGCTCGTCCTGGAATTCGCGCCAGAGGTGACCGTAGATGTCCCAGGTCGTCTGGATGCCGGCGGCGACTAGGATCGGGATCCAAAGTCGATTGTAGTAGTTGGCGTAACTCTCGATCTTGCCCACACCGTTCGCGAAGAGGAGGTCATCCTGGCTTGGCGGACAGGCGAGCATCCATTTGCGAAGCGCCTGCACGGTGTGCGGTCCATGTGGCACGTTCCGAATGCTGCTTTTAGTCTTAACCCGTTCGAGCTTGTTCCAGCGGTCCGCCTTGCGCCGAATTCGAAGCTCCGGCGAAAGGCCTTTCAAGACAGCATGCTGTTTTCCGAGCGCTCTCAGTTCGCTGCTCCGCAGAGCCTGAAATAGCAGGACACAGACAAATGCTTCCGCTCGTCCCGTGCGGTCGAAGATTCTAACTGTTTTCAGAATTTTCTTTCGATCTTCGAGCGGTGGGATTTCCAACCGCTCTTTATCCGCATCCCAATCAGGCGCAGTGCGGACGGTGACAGCACGGGCAGGGTTGCTGCCGATCCAGCCCTGACTCCAGGCATAGTCGATCACCATACGGAATGTTGAGAATACACGCCGTGCCAAATCATCACTGCGCTTGGTCTCAAGTTCGCGCGCATAAGAAACGCAATCAGGACCGCTCAGCCGGGATATCTTCAGACGCGCGGTATCAAATGGCAAAAGGTGCAATCGGATATGCGCGTCGTAACCTTTAAGGGTGATCCGTCCGCGCTTGCCAGCTTTCACCAATCCTTCGAAGTCGCTTAGGAAAGCCCGAGCAGCATCGGCGACAGTAATGCTACGCTTGTCTGGGACATGAACACCGCTGGCGATCTGACCTTCAATTCGAATCCGCTCGTCATCAGTTTCGCGTCTAGTACGAAACTGCTTTTGCTGAAGATTGCCATCGCGGTCCACGTAGTTCAGTTGCCAAGCGGTTCGCTTTTCGCCTGAATTCGTGGTCCATGTCCGCTTTCTAATCTTGGCCATGATCGAAGTGTGAATCTAATCTCGGCCAAGTTCAAGAGTCTGTTGTTCACGGTTCTCGAAGTACACTTCCAGCGAAGATTTTCGGGCGACAAGCCCAATGCCCGGTTCATTCCAGATCGGCATTCTGCCTTGTTCGGCAAGGTGGTAAACCGTACGGGGCTTGCAGCCTAACGCATCGGCGATGGCCTTTGCTCCGCGTAAGAGATCCCCATTCAGTTCCGTATTCACGCGCGACAATTCGCTGCCTCCATCAAATCCGAAATCTGAGAAGCGACGGAATTGGTGTCGAGGAGCAGTATTGGAGGCAAATATTTCGAACTAAATCTTCATGATGCAAGCATCGTCCAAGGTACAATTTCGTTGTCCACAATGATCTAGGTTTATTATTGATCTTGTTAGCTGAAGTTGGAATATTCACCCTCATAACCTGAAGGTCGCAGGTTCAAATCCTGCCCCCGCAACCAAATTAAATTCCGTTATCTCAATAAGATAGCGGGATTTAATTATTCTTAGTTTCCACTCAATATTTCGCGCGGGTACTAAATGGGTGCCAGTCGAGATCAAGCTCCAGCCAAGGCAGGTGATAAGGTTCGAAGATCAACCTGCTGCGGCGCTGGCGTATGGAAAGGTCCATTTTCGTAGTTCCAATTGCCCCACCGAAAAGGAAGCCGGGTCGTGGGCTTGTATTTGGGCGATCCTTAACACGAACCACCACACTAGGCACCATTCCGGTCTCCGCCGGTCTCGGCCCTCGCGGCGTCGAAACGGGAGCGCCACTGATGGAGGATCGGATTGCCGCCATCGACTTGATTCATTTGCCGCAGGGCCACGCGAAGTCCGGTGCGGCCGAGTCGCGTTCTTGGGAGTTCATAGGCGTTTGGATCGCGGCGGTCATGAAGGGCGGCCGTGGCGCGGGCTTTTTCGGCACGATATTCCGGCACGCCCCATCGATCCATAAGCGCTTCGAAGGTGGCGAGGCTCGCCCGGTCGAAGGCTCTTTCTCGGCCGTTGCCATCGGTCAGCGGATTCGCCGGATAGAGGCTGAGACAGGGCAGATAGCCGCTCGGCACGGGAATGTTCGCCGAATGGGTTCGTCCACTCTTGAGGAACTTCGGCAGCACATGCGTGTGCGGGCCTTGCGGTGTCTTGGCCTTGTCGATGGCCTGGTACACTTCCGCGCGGCCGAGCTTTGAGATAACGATACGATGTGGACTTGCCTCGACGATCGCGTTCATCGCGCGGTTCCCTGGCTCGAACATGGACCGGCCGGCGTCCTGGCGCAGGAGCGAAAGCAGCCCAGGGTCTTGGGTTCGGATACAGAAATCGATGTTGCGCGCACTGAGGCCCACATCGAACAGGATAGCATCGCGGTCTTCGGCCCGAATGGCGTCTTGGTCGGGGCCCAGTTCGGTCAGCGTTGAACGGCAGTGCGACTTAGCCAGAGTTTCCGGAAGGCAGAACACGACACCGTGTTGCCAACGGCCGGGCCGGCCGCTCAAGGTCTCATAGGCGAGCGGAGTCGTGCCGTCGGTCAGCTCGATCTTGAGCGCGCCCCGGTCCGTGGCGATTATCAGTTGCTCATGGTCGTCCAAGACCAGGAGTTCGCCGGCGTCGCGGTGGAACTCGGCAATCGCACCGAAAGATCCGATGCTGAAGCTGCTGCTTGGGTCATGAAGATGTTCGCGAATGATGCGTTGCATGTCGGGGTCGTGAGCCATCGGCCGTCCCTATCAGTCAGTAAGCTTGAAGGAGACCGGCACATCCACTGAACCGGCCACCGAAAACCCGCCCCGCTTGGCTGGGGCGAAACGCCACGTCTTAACCGCCTTTACCGCAGCTTCGTCGAGCAGGCGATATCCGCTCGACCGGCGGATCGAGACGGCCGCCGCATCGCCAGCGGCGCTTACCTGGACGCGGACGACGACCCGGCCCTCCTGGCCCCGGCGCCGCGCGAGGTAGGGATAGCGGGGCGCGGCGTTCGAGAGGCCGCCGCCAGCATATCGTGGCACGACGCCGGGACTATCGCCAAGACTGCGGGTGAGGTGCTTCTCCTGGTTGAGCGTTGCGATTTGTTGCCTTCGAACTGTCGCCTGGTCGCGATCAGATTGTGTTACTTCGCGTGTTGACTTTTGGCTCGCCGATTGAAGGGACCCTAGCTTTATTTCGGCCAGTTTTTCTTCGATCCGGATCTTCGATGGTTTTGGGCCGGCCGAAGGCTTGGGTGCCGTTGGCTTGCGTCGTGGCGCGGGCGGCACCGGGAGCATGGTTTCGGCCGTTGCGTCGGGCACGACGGCGATCAGGATGGGGGCCGGCTGTTCCGCCGGTGCCGGTGGCGCGGTGCCGCGCAAATATGAAGAGGTCTCTGGCATCGGTGCATGTGCGGAATTCCGTATCGGCTTCGCCGTTTTCTTAACTGGAGAACCGCCGTTCTTGAGTAGTGCCTCGAACGCATCCGGCATTTCGTATTGAGCGCTATCATCGGCAAGTTGCTCCATGCCGGGCATACTTCCGGCGTCCGCGCCCGAACTACTCACGACGTCGCCGGCTTCGACCAACTCGACCGCTATGACCGTATAAGGTTCCGGAGGCTTCACCTCCCGGAACAAGACGAAACCGGCAAGCGCCGCGCTGTGCAAGCCGAGCGAGATGACGAGAGCTAGCATGCTCGACCCGCGATCCCACCCAACCGCGCGCGCGGGCGGGGAGCGGGCGTCAAGCCGGATCATGACCGGCTCCCGCGCCCGTTCGCTCCAGGGGCACCACGATAGTGTTCCCCTCGGCCGAGCCATGATAGGCGCGGATGCCATAGCACCGGGCCAGAGTCTCCGGGGACAGAACAACGGCCGGACCGCCTTCCGCGGCGATCCGCTTGTTGTGGAGGAGGGCTAAGCGGTCGCAGAACCGCGCCGCGAGCGTCAGATCGTGCATCACCACGACGACGCCGGCACCGGAGCGAGCGAGATCTCGCAGCTTCTCCATCACGTCGAGTTGGTGACCCGGATCGAGACCGGCTACTGGCTCGTCGGCCAGCAGCAGTCTGGGTTCGCTGGCCAAGGCCCGCGCCAGAAGGACCCGCGTTCTCTCACCGCCGGAGAGATGCGTTGTCGGGCGGTCCTTGAATTCCGCGACATCGCAGGCCTCCATCGCCCGGCCAACCGCCACCCGGTCGGCATGGGACGGGGCCCGCCAAAGATCCCGGTGCGGCAGCCGGCCCAACATGACCAGCGTTTCCACGCTCACCGCCCAATGGCTATCGCTGCCTTGCGGCAGATAGGCCAGCGCCCGGGCGAGCGTATTTCGCCCAATCTTTTGCAAGGGGCGGCCCTGGACGCGTATTTCGCCGCCATCCAATGTCAGCAAGCCCGCCATGGCCCTGAGCAACGTCGTTTTGCCGGCGCCGTTGGGGCCGATCAAACCAACGACCTCGCCGGCCGCGATTCCAAGATCGAGCCCGGCGAGAATCGGCGCATCGCCGAGCGAAACGGAAACCGAGTGGGCGCGCAGCAGGGTCATAGGAGTTGCCTCCGCAGGCGCAGCACGAGAAAAAGAAAGAACGGCGCACCGACCAGGGCCGTCAGAACCCCGAGCTTGAGCTCGCGGCCCGGAGAGAGGACGCGGACCGCCACGTCCGCGGTTAAGACCAGCACGGCACCGCCGAGCGCGCTCGCGGGCAGAAGCGCACCTGGCCGGTGTCCGACCAGCGGCCGTAGGAGGTGCGGGACGACAAGACCGACGAAGCCGATCGCGCCGGCCACGGAGGTCGCGGCACCGACGGATAACGCCGTGCCGAGGACGAGCCTATGACGCAGGCTGCGCAAGCCGAATCCTAGAGTTTGCGCCGCGTCCTCGCCCAGCGTCAGCGCGTCCAGCGGCCGTCCGAGGGTGAGGAGCAGCAGGCATCCGGCGGCCATGAAGGGGGCCGCTAGCCAGACATGATCGAAACTGCGGTCGGCCAAGGAGCCCATCAGCCAGAACACGATCTCCAGGGCGGCGAAGGGATTGGGCGCCAGGTTGAGGGCGAGCGAGGTAAGGGCGGCGGCGAAGCTGGTCACGGCGATGCCCGCGAGGATCAGGGTCAAGGGGCTCCCGTCCCGCCCGGCGAGGCCCTGGACGACGGCGGCGCCGACGCAGGCACCGGCCATGCCGCCGAGCGGCAGGGCCAGGGCGAACAAGCCGGCGAGCCCCGTGTAAAATGTAAGTACCGCCCCCAGCGCCGCGGACGCCGAAACGCCGATGAGGCCGGGTTCCGCAAGCGGATTGCGCAGAAGCCCCTGCAACGCCGCGCCCGCGAGGCCAAGGGTTGCACCAATCGTCAATCCCAGGATGGCACGCGGCAGCCGCACTTCTCGGATAATCAGCGCTGCGGTATCGGCTTCGCCTGAGAAAATCGCATTGAGTATCTCCGGCAGGCCGATCGCGGCGGGGCCGACGATCAGAGACGCGGAGAATGTAACAGCCACCGCGAGCGTGAGCAGGGGGAGGACGAGGCGCTGGCCCTCCCGGTTCCGCTCTCTACCTAGGGGAGTGGCGGTCATGGTTTATCGATCCTGTCATAAGCGTCATGCTGTGCGTCTTCGCGCGCCGTGGAGAGTTGCGCGATCGCATCGGCGACGTAGGGCGTGCCGCAGACCCATAAGTGGTCGGGAACGCTGACCTTGGGACGCGTGGCAAAGGCGCGTTTCAGCGCCGGATGGCGAAATATCTCATTGGCCAAAGCGGGCCCGTCTCTTTCCTGCCCTACGACCAGGACATCGGGCTCCGTGGCCAGCAGCGTTTCCAAGGGTAGTTGGCTGGTCCCGGTAAGTCCTAGTTCACGGCCAAGCGTTCGGAAGCCCGCAGCCTCGACCGCTGCGTTTGCCAAGGTGCCTTTCCCCGAAGTATAGCCGTTGGCCCAGTACAGGACGGCCAAGGGCCGCGGCCTGGCCTGAGCCGCCCGCTGTGGCGGCAGCTTGCTGTCGAAAGCGGCGATCATGGCTTCGCCGCGCGCCGCTTCGCCGATGGCCCCGGCGACGATACGGATGTTCGAGCGGATGTCGTCGAGGTTGGCGGCCAAGGGTAGCTCGACGACCGGGTAGCCGAGGTTGCGCAGCAGGAACACGCTCGGCTGCGTGGTATAGGTCCCAGCCAGCACGAGATCGGGATTCATCGGAAGTATTTCTTCAACAAGGCCGTGATTGGCAATGAGCCCCGACACTTCGCTAGCCACTGCCGAGGCGCGCGGATCGGCCGCCAGAAAGCTGAGCGATGCGATCCGGTCGCGGTCGGCCAGGAGCATGACGAGCTGATCCGTGCACAGGTTTATGGAAACGATCCGCTCGGGCTTCGCCGAAGTGGGCGTCGGGCTGCCCGCCCCCATGATCAATACTACGGCGGCGAGGGCGGCCTGGAAGCAATGGCCTCGGGGCCGTTGCTGTCCGGTGTGGAAGGACGTGCGCATCTAGAACAATCCGTAGGTCGCGCGGATACCGATATAGGCGCCGATGCCCGGGTTACTGAAACCGAGGATCTCTTGGTAATCCTCGTCTAGAAGATTCTCGACCCGGCCGAAAAGTTCTAGGTTCTCGGTCAGTTCATAGGAGGCCGCGACCTTGACCAGGACGAAATCGTCCAAGGTCACATTGGTGCGGGTGGCGAAGAAATTGGAGAACTGGCTGTCCTTCTGTTTACCGTTGTAATCGGCCCCGAGGTCGAGCTTGGCCCGGCCGCCGAGAAACGCGTAGGCGAGATTGGCGCTGGCCAGATGCTTCGCCCGGCGCGTCAGTTCCATACCGGCGGCATCCTGACCGTCGGTGTAGGTGTATTGCCCGGTGAAGGTCAGATCTTCGGTGATTTTAGCCCTGGCGGCGACCTCAATGCCTTGGATCTTGGTCGTGCCATCAAGGTTGACGGCGGTGTTGCCGGCGCCCTGGATCAGGTCCGTGATCCGGTTGTTGAAGTAGGTGACATCCACTGACACGCGGTTACCTAGAAAGCTCTGTTCAACGCCGATGTCCCATCCCTTGCTGTCCTCCGGACTGAGATTGGGATTGGGGACGAAGTTCGGGCCAAAGCCGAAGAGCTCGAATAAGGTCGGGTTCTTGACGCCGGTTCCAGAACTGCCGTGCAGCCGCGTGCCGGTCTCCTTGTGCAGGTAGGCCGCCGTGGTCCGGAAAGTCGTCGTGTCCTCGAATATATCATTGTCATCGCGGCGCAGGCTGCCCGACAGGAATAGCCGGTCCCATAGGCCGGTCCGGTACTCGCCCACATAGCCATAGTTGGCGATGTCGAGATCCGAGCCGCCGAAGGCACTACGCGTGACTTGCGATTCGTCCTCGCGCTCGATCAGGAAGGTGAGCGAGTGCGTTGCTTCAGCGACCGAGGGGGTCTCGAAGAAAACGTTGGTCTGGTAGTCATAACGCGTCTTCTTGCCATCGGCCTCGAAGGTCAGGGCGCCGTTTGTGAAGGAATCCGAATTTTCCTCGTTGATTCCGACACCGAGAATATGCTCCCAGGCTCCATCGAACAGGCTGTATTTCGCTTGCGCCCGGCCGGTCCGCTGTCTCGTCTCGGTTTCGTCGTCGCCATCGACCGTCCGGATTATGCCCGCGACGGCGGGCTGCGGATCGATCTCCGTCGTCGACTTGACCAAGCGGCCGAACAGTTCGATTTCGAGGTTTTCAAGCGGCGTTACACCGAACTTGGCGTTATAGGCCTGGTTTCGGTGCCCATCCGCCTCTGAATTTCCTTCGGATTCGGGGGCGACCGATACTCCGTCCGTTGCGAGTCCGGCGGCGCCAATCGAGAAGTGATACCGATCGCCACCGCCGCGGACGCTGGCCGATGCCTGGCCGGTGCGAAAGGAGCCGCCTTCCAAACTAAGGCTCCCGGTCACCGGCCCGCGCCCCTTCTTTGTCACGATGTTGATGACGCCGCCGATCGCGTCGCTGCCGTAGAGCGCGGACTGCGGTCCCCGCAGAACCTCGATCCGCTCGATATCGGCGGCGAGCAAGTTGCCGAAATCGAACTCGGACCCGCCGCTCGGGTCGTTGACCTCTACCCCGTCGATGATGACCAGCGTCTGGTTCCCCTCGGCGCCGCGAATCCGCACTTGGGTAAAGGAGCCGATATTGCCAGAGCGGCTGACGGCAACGCCGGGGACTTCGCGCAGTACGTCGGACACCAAGCGCACTTGTTTGCGCGCAAGATCTTCGGCGGTAATGACCGTAACCGCGCTGCCGACCTCCTGGGCCGGAACCGGCACGCGGCTGGCCGATACGACGACGTCGGGCAGCCGCTCAACGGCTTCCTCAGCCGAGGCGGGCGCAACAAGGGTGCAGGCTAGCATCGCTACTGCCGGGAGTATGGACAGGCTCCGGATGGTCGGGCCGGAGGGTAACAGGCTGGAAATTCTGAACATTTCTGGCCCCTTTCGTTCTTGAGGTTTCAAGACGCGATCGGGGATGCAGGGCAGCAATGTCCAGCCAAACGCGGCCGGAAAGGCTCGCCACCCACGCGCGCAAGTTCATGAGCCCAAAAACCACGGGCCATTTGCTTGCGATAGATCCGGAAACATGGTCACCCAAAACCAGAAGCCCCAACAACGACACGCTTTCGCGCGTCACCGCAAACGGGTTTCCGTCCCACTGACACACCCCGGTCCGCGGTTGGGTGACGCTGGCGACGGCAGGTCTCCTGGCTCGCGGGTCTCGACGCTTGCCCGGCCTTCCCGGTTTCCCAGTGGCCATAGTTGGGCGCGTTCGCCGCTTACAGTTGCGGGGGCAGCCAGGGCTTCAATTAGTCCGCTTGACAGCAGCCCAATCGTTCCCTGTTCCCTCTTACTTCCCCGAAGGGAACCGACGCTGCTAAAAGTCTAGCGCCTCTCTTGTCCCAAGCACAACATCTGATATTGGTGTGACACGGGCGAGGGGCACAATGACGAGCGGCTGTATTCCAAGCTATCTCGCGTAGCTCCTGTGGCTACCAGAAATGTCACCCGAGTCGCGCCGAATCTTCCCGGATGACATTTCTGATAGCCACAAGCCCTGTTTCCGGATTTTCGGTAACCGCCCTTTGATCTCGTCCGCCGACAATCTGTTGAACTTGCCGCAGAGCGGAGCGTTTGTCTCGAGGATTGTGTTGGCTTCTTTGAGCGAAGGTAAGCAAGGATGTCCAACGGATTCAAGATCATCCGCTGAACATCCTCGACATGGTCATTAGTGGCTTCCTGTACGGCTTAAGAGCGACCGCTTGATCGAGCTCGAGGCGGCACAACAGCTTGCGCCGCCTCCGGGAGACCGACCTCGCTTGACACTCAGATGCCGGGAGTGGCGGCCGTCCGCACCATCAAGCCAAAAACGGCGATTAACCGGCCTTCGTCATATGGATCAGGTTGCCGACGCCGCACCCGCATCCCCCGCCTCCATGCTGAGCGCGGCGCCATTGCGCAAGCATCGTTGGTGACTCCTCAGGAACATCCAACTTGGCTGTGTTCTGAGGTGCTGAGGGGGCGATCAGGAATTCCTGCCCTGGCGGGACGATAATCGTATCGGGCGGCACGTCCTCCACGATCTCGACGGGTCCGAACACCAGAGATCTGGCTCCGATCGTGACATCGTCTAGGATTTTAGGGCCGAATAGTACGGCTCCATCGCCTACGGTAACACGATCACCCAACTCGACGGGCCCATGTATGACGACTCGGTCTCCGATCACGCAATCTTCGCCGACACGGCAGGAAGTGAAAGTAAGCTCATGCAGGCTGGTGTTGCGGCCGATCCTTGTACGCGCCCCAACCGACACGGTGGGCGCCACGTCACCGAGCACATAGCTGCCCGCGCCTACGACAACACCTGGAGCCAATTCCACGCCGCCGAGGACCGAAGCATTCGGGTGGATTAGTTCTGGCGATGCGATGCGGGGCGCGACGAAGCGGGCGCCCGCCTCGGGGCTGTCAGCGGCTGGCGCGTTGCCGAGTGGATCAAATTCGGGTGGCTCGGTGCTCGGCGTGGGCACCGGTGACAATACCTCGAAGCGAGCTAATCCAAGGTCGCCGAGTGTTGCCTGACGGGCCGGCAGGACACCTGTGCCGCGCCGGTAGATCGAAGGCGGGGCAATTCCGATGCGACCAAACGCCTCGGCCACGCTCGGGAAATCGTCACCAGGATTCCGCGGATCCCCGACGATATCCGAAAACGGCGTCATGCGTGCGGCTGCCCGATACAGCAAATTGAAACCGCGCGCCAGAACCAGATTTTCCTCGTCCACATCGGCGAAAAACAGCGAAAACGGCGCCGGCACAGGAATAATGTTAGCCTCGACCTCAGTTTGATTTCTGATCCGAGCGCCGAACAGAACCAAACTCGCTTCCGGGATCTCAATCAGGTCTTCCGGGTCCGGACCGAGGATCTGGGCGACGAGGCCGACGAAGGATCCGTCGCCGATGCGGGTATTCTGTACAATCGCGTTGATGCCGGAGCCGCATGCCTCGCCAATCCGTACCTTACCGACGAAGGTCACGCCGTGTGCGGTGAAGGTGCCGTCACCAAGCTTGAGATCGCCTCGACCCGCACCATGATCGAAGTCCAGCAGGCGGTCGTTGTCTTGGAGATTCACAGCGTTGCCGATCTCCGCCTGCTTTCCTTCCAAGGAAACGAAAGCATCGATCAGGCTTGCAGCCCCAATCGAGAACTTGCTGACACCCAAGTCCACGGAAGGGTGTATGAACGTCGTAAAACCTACAGGTCCGACGGAAAAGCGAGTCTCGGAGCCATGCTTTTCATCGTCCGCCCACGATGAACCGCTCGGCAGAACGGAGGCTGTTGCGGCAACGGCCACGCCGCCCAGGGACAGCTTAAACATGTCTCGTCTCGATGTGTTTACTGGCGTTCGGTCCTTCATACTGAATCTTCCTTGTTACATATGCTTGCGCTCTGACGCGGGCGGCAGGAGCGGGACGTACAATCCCATGTTGCCGCCCACGAATAGACGAAGCGTTTCGTTATTCCCTCTCCCTTACGTCGACTGCTGTTGGCGGTTACGTGAGCTTAGTCTTCCAGCCCACCATATCGGCGAACTTCCGCAATTCCTGCTCCGCCATATACACGGTATGCTCGGGACCCGGATAGGCCCTGGCACGCACGTCGTCCATGTAGCGCGTGATCACATCTTCCATGATGGGAATCAGATCGGTGTAGATCTTCGAGTGGCGCGGTACGTGCTCCTCCCACAGATGGAATAAGTCGGAGCTGATGATGTGCACGCCGTGTGCTTTATTGCCGGCGCCCAGACTGATCACCGGAATTGGCAGAGTCTCGGTCAGATATTCGCAGACTTCCGCGGTTGTGACCTCGCACAGGATGGAAAAGCAGCCCGCGTCCGCGAAGGCCTGGGCGTCTTCAATTAGTTCTTTGGCCCGCTCAGCGGTCTTGCCCTGGGCGACGAAGCCGCCCAATTGCGGCATGCGCATGGGGGTGATGCCGATATGACCTTGTACCGGAATGCCGGCCTTGACGATGGCCTCGATATTCCGGGCATGATGTTGATTGCCCTCGCACTTCATGACTTCCGCGTTGGCTTCATGGACGAAACGACCGGCGTTTTCGACCGCCTGTTCAGGCGAGACGTGGAAGCTCCAATACGGCATGTCGACCATACGCAGCCCATATTGGCTGCCCCGGTCGATCGCCTTGGACATCATCATTACCTCGTCGAAGCTTACCGTGACTGTACTCTGATGCCCGAACAAGATCATACCGCCGGTGTCCGAGACGCACAGGATATCCATGCCCAAGCGGTCCGACACCACCGCCGTGCGATAGTCGTAGACTGCCATTTGTGTGATCGCTTCGCCATCGCGCATCTTCTTCTGTAAGGTGCGGATCGTTACCTTCTTCCGAGGTTTGGTCTCGGTCATGGTTATCTCCCTTTTCGGCCTGTCGCGCCATCCGGGTCGAGCAAGCAGCTTTGCCGGAAGTACGGCCCCACGACTTAGCTCTGTGGATCCGCCTTGGCCAAGCGTTAGCGATAGGTGTTGACGTCGGGCCGGGGGTCGGCGATGAAACCGTTCTTGTTGGGCATGTCCACACGCGGCAGCGTTTTGGCGTTTATGATGTCGCCTTCGCCAATCAAGTCGCCGCGGTACAAGATATAGGCGGTAACCGCATAGACCTGATTGTCATTCAGCGAGCCCGGCGCGTTGAATGGCATCGCCCGTTTCACATAATCGAAGACGGTGGTCGCATACGGCCAGTAACTCTCGATGGTTTTCTTCGGGCTGCCGCTCATGAGCGAGCCTCGCCCACCGACCAGCGGTGCGCCACCCGCATCCTTCACACCTTGAAGATCGGTTCCATGGCAAGCAGCGCAATTGTCCACATAGATTGCCTTGCCCTCGGACGGCGTGCCTTTGCCAGCCGGCAGGCCGCGGCCATCGGGCATGGCGTCGATGTTAATCGCCGCGATCTCGGCCGCCGTCGGTGCCGTGCCGAAATCGAATGTTTGGGCGCTTGCCGGAACGCTCAATGCTACGGCCGCGAAGATCGCTAACCAAACACACGTCCCGATCGCACTAGTTGGAAAAAACCGCATAAGCATAGTGATCCTCCCGCAATTCAATTGGGATTGGCTCTGAAACGGATGCCGTGGCGCATTCACGCCTGGTGGTTACCGTTTACGACCGATCCATCGGGGTTGATCAGCCAAGTCTGCACCCCGTTGTTATGATAGATGGAGCCGAATTTAGGATGTCCGTCGACGCCACGTGCTGCGACGAGATCCTGTATCGTCGGCTGAACATAGCCGGTCTCGTCGATGCAACGGCTTTGCAGCATCGCGGGCGTGCCATCCCACTTCCACGGGAAACGGAATCGCGTGTGGCTGATCGGCAGGACAGGGCCTTGCAACGCCGCTAAGTGCCAGATCTTGCCGCCATCGGTTGAGATCTCGACCCGCTGTATCTTGCCGCGTCCGGACCATGCAATGCCGGTCACCTCATAAAACCCCGGGCCGGGTAGCTTCATCTCGCCCGATGGGAAGGTAATCACCGACTTCGCTTCCATCGTGAAGGTGAACTGTCGCGCCAACCCAATCTTGACCTGGTCGGTGTATTTCGACGTTTCCTCGCGCGTCATGAACGGCTTGTCGCTGATTTCGAGTCGCCTGAGCCACTTGATGTGAGTATTCCCCTCCCAGCCCGGAAGCAGGAGCCGGAGCGGATAACCTTGCTCTGGCCTGAGCGCCTCGCCGTTCTGCGCGTAGACCAGCATTGCGTCGCTCCAGCACTTGTCGATCGGGATGCTGCGCGTCATGACAGCCGCGTCTGCGCCCTCGGCAAGTATCCAGGCGGCCCCATCCTTGATACCGACCTCGCTGAGGATCGTAGAAAGTGGTACGCCGGTCCATTCCGACGTGCTGGTCAATCCGTGCGTCACCTGCACGGTTTTCATCATCGCTTGCTTCCATTCGGTGAAGGTGTTGCCGGAGCATTCGATGAAGTGAAAACGCGTCACCGACGGAAAACGCATCAAGTCTGCCATCGTGTATTTCTTTGGCCGCTTCGCCATGCCGTGTACGGTTAGCGTGTGCCGTGCCGGATCGATTGTCGGGATGCCGCCGTGGTGACGTTCGAAATGCAGGCCGGAGGGCGTAACCATACCCCGGCTTTTGTCGAGAGGTGTCATGGTCCATGACGATTCGAGCGTCTTTGTCGGGAAGCGCCAACGCACCTCGGTCTCGAACTGCGAGCGGGTACCGTAACCACCGTCTTGCGCGATCGGCCGGCCCTGCACTTTGGTCGGATCCTCGGGCACCGCGTATTCGACCGCACCGGGCGGCGCGGCGGCGCTTGCCAGCCTAGGTAACGCGCCCGCCGTCGCCATAGCGATGGCCGTACCTGCCATAAATCCCCTGCGGCTCGTCACGCTTGCCGCCGGATTGGGGAACATTCCGTCTTTGCACTCGCATTCTTCAAGCTCGCGCTCAGCGAGAAAGCGTCGCTCTGCCGCAATCATCGTATCCATCATGCGTCGAGTTTTGGGATCGTATGCGGAGGTATCCGGGTAGTCGTGGACCACCTCCGGCCTCTGGCTTTTCGTTGTCATTTTTCTTTCCTCCCCTATTGCCTAACGTGGCTTACACCTCCGGGGCCGGCCATGCCCTGGTAGAAAATCGGCATCGTTTAGCCTGGCAGATCCGGATCAACGACGTCTCGCCGGGCTCACCAGACGCTTTATCGCTTCGGTTGCCGCACCGCATCGGAAGATGGATGAAGCTTAGACCCGAAGTGGGGCGCATTCTGTCAATCACCTGACAGATCGTCCGGCGGCCAGATCACTTGATCAGGCCAAGGTCCCGATATGCCTTGAGTGCACCCGGGTGAAATAGCTCGGCCTTGGTATCTGCGGTATAAGCCAAGGTAGTTCCGCTCCAGACACGAGTCAGCGCGCTGTACTTGCTAATCTTCTCGTAGTTCGCAACGAGCACACGAACCAGTTCGTAGGCGGCATCATCCGGGAACGATTTGTGCGCCTCGAGCAGAAGCACATCGCCAAATGTCGTTAGCCGGTCCGGCTGGTTCGGCAGAGTCCTCGGCGCGTAGTCTACGACACGGAATGGCGCACCGGTCTTGGCAATGTAGCCCTCGATCATCGCTGGAGGCACGACGACATAACGCCAATCGCGGTTCGAGGCCTCGAGCTGGCGGTGCGGTCCCGTCACCACCGTATGCGCACCGTCGGCGCTGGTCAGGCCGAATAGCGTGCCAACGTGGGTCCGTCCATCGAGCAGCGCCTGGATATTCGCCGACGTGCCGAGTGTATCGAGGCTGCTAAGCTTTGGCGTCAAGCCCCAAGCATCGAGCAGCATGCGCTGGTGCATGCCCCATTCGTTCTGAGTCAAGAGCCCGATGCCGACACGCTTGCCGACGAAATCGTCCGGCCCCTTGATCGCTGTATCGGTTGTCACCCACACGTTATAAGTAAGGCCAAGCACCCCAATCACGCGGAAGTCGGCAGCGGCCTTCAAAGGCTCGGGGTAGAACGGCGCTTGGCCGGTTTTCGCGGCCCAATCGAGCACCGTACCGGAACCGAAAACAGTATCGTTAAACCGATCCGGATGGGCTGCCATGTACTTCACGTTGAAATTAAATCCAGGAGTTTCCTCAACGCTCAGTCGAAGCTTGTCGGAGAACTCCTCCATATGTGTCTGAATCGTAGCAAAAGCGTTGTAAGGCCCGGATCCGCTGGGCGACATCAATATCCGCACGGTTTTGGGTTCGGCGCTGGCCGCGCTGGCTACCAGGATCGCCAAGACCGTAGCCAGCACCATCGCGCTGGCTCTCTGGACCGTCGACCTTATATTGATCTGCATGGCTTCCTCCCTATTGTCTTGTCTGATTTATGTTCTGGTGGTTTGAGCGCGGGCTACTGCTTACGCTCCTGCTCTGCCGTTAGGATGTCGGCTAACTCCTGTAGGTTCTTCGTTGTGTATGTCGGCTTGATGCCGATCTTCAACGGAGGTTGGCGTGCACGGTTAGTCCAAGCAACTCTCAAGCCCTGGCGAACGGCGCCGACGGCCTCCCAGAAGTGGCTCGTGACCCACAGAATGTCTTCCTTGGGACAACCGGCCCGTTCGATACCCAGCTGATAGACCTTGGGTGACGGCTTGAATGCCTTGGCTTCCTCTCCGGAGCTGATGATTTCATCGATATAGGGCCGCGTGCCAGCAAACTTACTGTGATCCTCGATCATCTTCTTCGTCGGATTGGCGATGATCTTGATCGTGAGGCCCTGCTCCTTGAGCGCCTTGAGGGCACCGACCACGTCGGGATAGGCGCGCAGCTTGTGATATTGGGCGTTGATGTCCTTGATCGCCTCATCCGAAAGCTCGACGTGATGCAGGTCCAGCGCCCAGCGCAGGCAGGCTTCGTTGAGGCCGGGGTGCGGAACGAAGGAATCGCACAAGGTCAGATAGAACATCGCCCATTTATGTTGGAACCGCCAATCCTCCGAGATCTTCTGGGCGGTGTGGGATTCGAACACATAAGGCTCGATTACATCGGCGATAGAGTAGTTGTCGACGAGAGTTCCCCAGGTATCGAATAGTAAAGTCTTGGGCATTTTGGTCTCCTTATGTTTGTCGAACGTTTGGCGCCGATTACTCGCTCGGCGCCGCACGGGCCTTGGGCGTCACTGCGGTCTCTGTTGCTCTGTGCTGCTGTTCCGCGGTCATCGCTCGAAACATCACTGCTCCGCGTTGCCGTTGCGCAACCAACACTCGGAGAACCACCATTGCGGTTGCTACGACCAGGATGGGTGCTGCGTAGATTAGGTCTTTGGTGATGAGCAATGCCAGGTAGAGGGCCGGCCCAAGCAAGAACCCTGAGCGCTCCAGCCAGTTCAGATGACGACCTATCACACCGTAGATTGACGCTCCCCACATTGCAGTTGTTGCCAGAAGCGCAAGACAGACGACGGTCGTCTCGACAGTGATCGCCGGAAACTCGAGCACGTTGGGATATGCGACGAAGGTGAAGGGTATCAAAACCGGGACCAAGGCCATTTTCCCGGACTGGATGACGGTCTCGTAGAACGAGGCGCCCGATATGCGCGTTGCTGCCATGACTCCCACGGCAACCGGCGGCGTAACTGCCGAAAAGATCGCGAAATAGAAGCCGAAGAAATGTGCCACGATCGGTGTGACGCCCATATCCACGAGGAATGGGATCATGATTATCGCGCTCAGTGCGTAGGCGGCGGGTGTTGGCAAACCCAGACCGATGATCAGCGACAACACCATGCCCAGAACCAAGGCCAGGCCGACGTTATCGCCCGCTGCAAGCATGATGATACGGCCAAGATTGAAGCCCGCGCCGGTGGTCACCAGAACCTGGATCAAGATGCCGATTCCGGCGAGGATAAGACCGAGGTTGGCGGCGGAGACGACGCCGTAGACCAGTCCAGAGAACAAATCGTTAAACGTGGGCCGGTACGCGGCGGGGCGTGCGAACGACAGGCTAACCAACAGCAGGATTGCCCAAAATGCCGCGTAGCCCGGCGAAAAACGCAGGTAGAGCAGGGCGAGCAGGGTACCGAAGGAGGTTAGGAATGAGGGGAGCATCCAAAGAATGCTTCCTTTGTCTACGCTCTCCGACCGGATTTTGAGTGACGGTATCGATTCGGCGAGGAAGTAAGCGGCAACGAATAGGATCGCAATAAACAGCACCGCAGGGATAATTGCCGCCGTGGCAATATCCGCGTAAGGCACCCCGAGATTCACGGCCATCAAAAATCCACCGAGCCCCATGATCGGCGGTATGATCTGACTGCCGAGCGAGGACACAACCTCGACCGCGCCGGCCTGTGCGCCGGAGAGGCCGCGTTGCTTCATGGAGGGGATCGTCACGGACCCTGACAGGGCAACGTTGGCGACCGCCTGGCCCGTTACCATGCCGATTGCCGTGCTGGCCAGGATCGAGGAGTAGCAGATCCCACCGCGGCTGACGGCAAGGAGCAGTTTGCCAACTTCGTTGAACAACTCAAGAATCCGAGTCCCCTTGAGCAAGCCGCCAAACACAATGATTAAGAACAACGTGTTGGCGGACAGGGGAATTCCCCAGATTACACCTCGTGCACCGCCCATGCCGGCGAGGTAGCTCATGATGATCTCGCTCTCGGGCGGCCTGTAATGCATCGCCCCTGACAACAGATCCCCAAATATGAAATAGAGAATTCCGAGGGCGATGACTCCGGTCAAAATCCCGCCCCAAACCAGATACGTGAGCACCAAGACACAGCCGATCAGAATGGCGCCCGCGGCGAAATCCACTTCCGTAATGAAGGGTTGCCGGAATTCGATTTCGCCGATGTTGAGATAGAGGTAGGCGCTGGCGCCAATGGCGAGACCGCCTACGATTGAGAGAATCGCAAGCCACACGCCACGGTGAAACGAATCCGACTCGCCAGCTTTGGTCCGCGCTATGTCAAAGGTGACGATGACCAGAACCAACCCAAGGTGGAAGTAATAGAACTCCAGCGCACCTTGTAGTGGGTAAAGGATCGCGGCCATCTGGTAGACCGCCGCGAAGACGACAATCGTGTACAACGCCAGACTGACAACTCGCTCCAAAATGCGCCTCCGCTACACTTGCATTAGTTCTTGGTTATTTTTTACCGGCCCGGTTAGGGCAATACCGAACGAGATACGAACGGGCATGTATTGATGTACGGTCTCCGGCCGTTCGCATCGATTTTTATCTAACAAACCGTTCCGGCGACTAATCCATCCCCATCCGTACGTCCTCGTCTTGGGACTATTAGGTGACACAACTGTCGCCCACACTGGATTGGCGCGCTGTCAATCAGTTGACAATGCGGAGTTTCAGTGCCGGCCTCAATACAATGTTCTGATTTCCCTGCTCGTTGGTTGCACCGCAACATAGGGTGGTAGATTGCCCATCTCGAGGTTCCGGGTCTAATGGCAGTCGGTGACGGCTTTGTTACCACTCGGCAATTTGTGGTTCATGTTGAGTGCTGGGAGTTGCCGGTTCTTCAGTGGGAAAAGCGCAAGGTGCAGTGGCTTTGTCAGTGTCTCGCTCATCCGTACCGAAGAGCTAAAGGCTACTAACTAAAACGTCGTCGGACTAACATGCGAGCGCGATCTCGAGGCTCGACGGGTCGTGTTGTAAAACGAACGCAACCTTGCTCGATACGAGGCGGTTTTAAGTATGAAGCATGCTGATAATCGCCCAGTGTCGGCCAGTCCGGCCGGACGCGGAGATAGCGTGTTCAGGCGCGGCGTTAGCCGACTGATGGCTCTTCAATCAACGAAATCCATCTCTTCGCTGCTCATGGCGTTGAGGCCCTGCAAGTTAAGGATCCGGATTTGCCGGTTAGCCAACGTGATCAGACCGAGTTCTTGCAGTTCGTTCAGAGTCTTGTTGGTCCACTGCCGCGAGGCACCAACCAGCGTTGCTAGATCGCTTTGACTGATCTTATGCTTGATGGTGATTGCGCCACCGCTTCGGTCGTCCTCGGGTGCGCCATAGATATCACTCAGCATGACGAGTATTTTAGCAAGGCGCTGGCGCACTGGCTCTGTGCCGTGCAGTTGAAACAGAATTGACAACCAACGCAGCTTGAAGGCCATGGCCTCCGCTACCCAAAAAAGGATATCTGGGTCGTGCGTCGCCAACTGCTTCAGATCGGAATCTCCGATCGCGAGCACCCGGGTCTTGCGCACGGCTTTTCCCGACCAGATGTGATAACCGCCACCGAAGAAATTCGGCCCGCCTACTAGATTGCCTTCCGACCAATAACCAAGTGTGATCTCACGACCCGACAACGCACAATAATAAGTTCGGACCAACCCTTCCTCGACGATGTAGGTGCAGGTGTGAAGTGAGCCCTGATCGAACAGTCTCTGTCCAGCCGGTATCATAATACCGCGGCATCGAGCCAATAACCGCTCGCTTGCAGCCAGTTGAAGGCCGGGCAACGGTTTTAGCGCGGTTCGATGTTCTGTCTCTGAGGCCTCTGGATTGGCCCCTGACATGATGATCACCAATTCCACCGTCGATTGGCTAAAGACGGCAATACGTTACTGCAATATTACGGGATTGTCAGTAGCCGGCTGCCGGGCAATACAAGCGCCCGGCGGCGAGGTATCCAGATCCTACATTTAGTTCTGGCGGGTGCCTTTGGCATTCTTATCACGCATATAGCGCTTTTCTGGGTGGTATCCGCCAAACAGGCTTTGTCAGAGTAAAATTGCTTAAGCGCTGGGAGCGCTATTTGTAGCTTCCTCGGATGAGAAATCCATTCCGTTATTTCAATAGCTCGCCCGAGGTGATCCGCCTAGCGGTGATGATGTACGTCCGATTTTCGCTATCGTTGCGGCAAGTTGAGGATTTGCTTAATGAACAGGGGAACGATATCTGCCACGAGACGGTGCGGTTCTGGTGGAACCGGTTCGGTCCAATGTTTGCAGCGAATATCAGGAAGAAGCGATCAGCTTTTCTGCGGGCCTTTCCGCGGTGGCGCTGGCATCTCGAAGAGGTCTTCGTGAAGATCAATGGGGAGATGCATTATATGTGGCGGGCGGTGGACCATGAAGGCGAGGTGATGGAAGTTTTTGCGACGAAACGCAGGGATCGTAGAGCTACACTCAAATTTTTGAAGCGGACGATGAAGTGCTATGGCCGACAGAGGGGTATCATCACAGACCGTCCTCGCTCATATGGTGCGGCGATGAGAGAAATTGGCAATGAAGTCCGTCAGGTAACGGGACGTTGGCTCAACAATCGAGCCGAAAATTCACATCAACCGTTCCGGCGACGAGAGCGAGCGATGGCGAAAATCAGGCGTGCAAAGTCGCTTCAGAAATTCGCCTCGATCCATGCCTCGATCTATAATCATTTCAATCAGGACCGCCACCTCAACCGCCGCGACATCTTCAAGCAAAACCGCTCCGCCGCCCTGGCCGAGTGGCGTCAGCTGGCGGCCTGAACGCCTCAGACCGGCAACCTTCGCAGGCCGGTTCAGGTTTGTCTGACAAAGCCATCGAAACGGTTCGACGCTGGTACCTTAAGTTCGGCCGACTGACTGCGGGCAATCGTCGCCGCGGCCGTCCGCGCGCCAGTGCACGCTGGCATCTCGACGAGATGGTCATCAGGATCCGCGGCCGGAGACATTGGCTGTGGCGGGCGGTAGACGGCAAAGGCGAGGTACTCGACTTCCTGGTCCAGCCACGACGATGCGCTAAGCCGGCGAGGCGATTGCTGCGAAAGTCGCTGAAGAAGCAGGGTTTCGCGCCGAAGCGCATTACCACAGACAAGCTGAAATCCTACGCTGTCGCCATCCGCAAAGAGCGGCTATCCGCTGTCCATGATCTGGGATTACGAGCGAACAATCGAGCCGAGAATTCACACCG
>JAJFGL010000054.1 GCA_021776135.1 Kiloniellaceae bacterium | reverse complement strand
GGCTTATTCGGCAATAATGGCTGGATCACAGACCACTCAAAATCCGTCAAATCGAAACGCGCCATGATAATCTCCCTTCAAGGAAGCTTGAATCACATCGCGCGCCGAAATGGAATCCCCTTTATGGGTATGTGACCTAGGCCCGGAGCCCTCTCACGATGGCCAAAAAAAGGGGCCCCCACGGTTTTGTCGTGAGGACTTTGCTTGAGCTGAGGTTCCTGAGGGTTATGCCTTCTTAAGCGCCAATTGCTCGCCGAAGATGTAGTTGGTCGGGTGCGCGCCGGCGACCAGCACGTTCTCGTTGTAGAAGCTGACCACCGATATCCAGAACGGCTGGGTGATCGGGTTGTCCTCGAACGTGATCTTCTCCAGCTTGCCCATGATCTCGCGGCGGGCATCCACGTCGAGCGTGCCTTCCGCCTTGGTCAGCAGGTCGTCGAATTCCTTGATCGAGAACTCCGAGCTCGTTCCAGGGCACGCCGCTGCGGTACCCCAGGCCTAGCACCATGACGCCGAGCGGTCGGTGACACCAAATGGTGAAGCCGAAGGGCCTCGCCTAGGTGCACTTCGGAGATGCGAAAATCATTAGTATTCGGCATGCCTGAAGGCGGCGAACTTCATTTCCCGAATGTCTCATTTGAATCAAAAGTTCCCGTCGCAGGTCCAATGGATTTAGGCCTGCTATTCGGGTCATAGCGGACTTGATCCGCAGTAAAGCGGACGTCAGGTTCGAATTTTGGCCTACTGCTCAACACCGGACCAAACCGGCCCCGGTGTTTGCCTGTAGGCGTTTTCCGTCAAAAAGGCATAGGCTTTCAGGCCTGGGGTTTTGGCTTAAGCGGCCCTTCTGACCCATCTAAGGCTTGTTCGGTATAGGTGGTTGCGCGCCCCCGCAACCAAAAATAGCCCCGTTAATTTAATGAATTAATGGGGTTTTTGATTCCGTTGGACATCGACGAAAAACCTCATTGAATTGCTCAGCAAAGCCATATCTGCCCGGCGATCGCAAGGATTTGGACGGCGAAGACTGCAGCTGGATGTATCAAAGTGAAGAAGCCAGCCTGGGTTTGTTTCACCTTATCTCGCGCGCCGATGCTGTTGTCTCGGACGTCCAGAACGTGGCACTGTCTTAGCCGCCAACCCGCCAACATCTGTCTGACGTCAAAACATTTGGGACGCTTGAGCTAATATTCTAACGGAGGATCTAGCTCATCTTGGTTTGATGTTAAGCCGCTTGGCGTTGATGGTTCAAGCGGCGGTTTTGGATGGTCATTTTCTTGATCTTTTCCCTCCTTTCGATGATGGCGGTGTGACGCCCGAAGTAGACGTCAGCTGGTGTAACATTGCCGATGCTCTCGTGGTAGCGGTGGTTGTTGTAATGATCGACGAAGACGCCGATCTGGTTTTCGAGATCGCCAGGCAGGTAATAGTTTTCCAGCAAGATCCGGTTCTTTAGCGTTTGATGCCAGCGCTCAATCTTGCCCTGGGTCTGCGGGTGGTAGGGTGCGCCACGGACATGGTCCATGCCCTGATCGTCGAGCCAGCCGGCCAGATCGCAGGAGATATAGCTTGACCCATTGTCCGACAGAAGCTGCGGCTTATGGGCGATCCTCGCCTGATCGCAGCCTGATACCTTGAGCGCCAGTTCCAAGGTCTCGGTAACATCTCCGGCCTTCATGGTCGTGCACAGCTTCCAGGCGATGATGTACCTGGAATAGTCATCGAGGATGGTCGACAGATATAACCACCCCCAGCCGATGACCTTGAGGTAGGTGAAGTCTGTCTGCCAGAGCTGGTTCGGTGCGGTCGTCTTGTCACGGAACTCGCTTGCTGCCTTGATGACGACGAAGGCTGGGCTGGTGATCAGATCGTGGGCCTTGAGAAGCCGATAGACGGAGGCCTCGGAGACGAAGTAATCCTTAGTGTCCGTGAATCTGACGGCCAGTTCCCTTGGGCTCAGTTCCGGCTCATCGAGGGCCAGATCGACGATCTGGTCACGGACATCGTCCGGAATACGGTTCCAGACCCGACCGGGGCCACTGGTACGATCTTCGAGGCCAGATAGCGATTATACCATCGATAGAACGTCGTCTTCGGGATGCCGAGCTTGTCCAAGGTCCGCCGAACCGGCAGGTGGGACCGCTCGACCAGGCGGATGATCTCAAGTTTCTCGGATATGGGGTGCCTCATTCGTCGTCTCCCCCATCCCCGATCATGCTTTTTTTGAGCAGGCGGTTCTCCAGCATCTGCTCGGCCAGCGCCTCCTTGAGATCGCGGGCCTCGGCTCGCAAGGTTTTTACCTCGGTGCTGGTGGCCTGACGCGCCGTGTCGCCAGCCAGCCGCTTCTTACCGGCTTCCAGGAATTCCTTCGACCAACTGTAATACAGGCTCTCGGCGATACCTTCGTGCCGACACAGAACGGCTATGCTCTCCTCGCCGCGCAGGCCTTCCAGGACAATCCGTCATGCCCTGCAGAGTACTGGAGCTGCCCGCTTGTGTTGCCTTCCGGTTGCCTAAGTGGATCGTAACCGTCGGTATGAGTAGAAAATACAGGAGATTACCCGCTAAGAGCACCTGATAACTTATCAAAAGGTTGGAGAATTTCGCGTTGTCTGGCCTTTCGGACGCGCTCATGCGGTCGGCTCGGAAGGTTCTCCAGGAGCTCCCACCTATGGTGCTGTGGTGACAGCGCAAATCCCATTTTTCTTGTTTTGCGTAGACGATTGTTGAACAATTCCTGATTCCTCCGCGCGTATACGAGAATGTGTCAATACCAGCGCCTACCATGTCAATGCTTCGTCGCGATGTTGGTCTGTAAGCTTCGATAAGAAAATGATGTTTACCCCGCAATCTAAATGATTGTCAGGAACCAACAATGGTGTCGGATGGTGTCGAATTCAGTGACCGGAATAGATTCGTCTGGAGGGAGCTTGGAATCCGACCGCTAGGCCGCAATGAGCGGCAGGTCAGGTCTGCCCAGTCATCCTTGGTCAATCGGCCGTGTCAATGAGGTGAACGATTGTAAAGGCCGCCTGATGGGGTTGACGACACCATTGAGCCTTTTTTTCCGCGGTTTTCTCGCACCCAAGGACGCGGTCGTCGTCATGTACGACGAAAAGATGATCTTCTTCTATAATGGTCAAGCCTTCGGACTTGTGCGCAAAGACGAGCGGACTGCCGTCGCTGCGTAGCACGAGTCTAGGTGGCCGCCCGGCATCGAAGTCGTCGAGCGGAAGCGTCCAGAGGAAGCCGCCCAGTCCCGCGTCGGTCTCCTCAAGCTCGAAGCTAGTGAGGATATAAAGACGGTCGCCGTAGGGATCGTATTCAAGGCTGGACAGGCCGACCTCCTTGCCGTCGAGGGCCCCGACTCGGGAAGTGTCGAACTCGTAGGTGAGTTTGAAATCAGCACCCAGCGATAGGCTCGCCTCGTGCGCCTCGTAGGAGACGCTCACGATTTTCATCGTGTAGTTAAAATCCTTATAACTCTTGCCGACCTCGCGGATGCCGAAGAGCAGCCTGCCGCCGGGCACGGCCGCCAATCCCTCGACCTTGAAATAGGGCGCGCCCTGCGGGAATTCTTCCGAGCGAAGAGCCAGGGCGATCTGTGCCCGGATTGAAATGGAGCTCGCCACGCCATCACGGGTCGACTTGGCGACGATTTGCACTTGGTCTTCCCGCCCTACCGGCCAGGCGAGCAGCGTGTTGTAGGCATCCCACTTGGACGATTTAGGTTTGACCCGATCGAAGGCGGTCGAGGCCAGGATCATCGACTTGTCCGGTGTCACCGTAATGGCCTCAAACTTCCTTGCTGCCAGGACATCCGCTGGCGTCAGGTAGCGACGTGAGCCCTCAACGACGCCCGCCCGGCCACCATCCATGACGAACACGGAGGAACGCCCGGGTCCAGGAACGGGCTTGTCGCTGGCGAAGATTAGCTCGCCGCCGGACCTGGCGACGGCCGAAGTCTCGCAGGTGGTAGCTTTGCCATTGCTGTTGGTGAGGCCGGCCGGGAAGCAGTCGATTAGGCCACGCTCGACTATGGTAGCCGTGACGGACGGCGCTGAGTTTCTTGTATCCCGAGTACGTGTGTCGGTGCAGGCGGCGAGCAAAAGCACAGAGAGTGCAGCAAGACCGGCACCTTCAAGAGCCCACAGCAAAACTACTTTCCCCCAGTCGGTTACGGCGAGGAGCCAGTTCCACCTGTGCCCGGTGAAGTCTCTCCAGATTTAGTCTGTTCCTTCTTGGGCGGGTTGTTCGCATCGCCGATGAATATGACAGCGGTTTCGTAATCGTCAACCGCCTTAAAGCGCCGGACGGTGACGCGTTTCAAGTGCTTTCGAACAATGCGCGCCGCCTCACTCAGTGCCGTTGCCTCGGCATTACCGGCGCTCGTAACCTTTTGTTCAGCATCATGCACCCTCTTTTGAGCTTCATCCACCGCCGTTTGCTTTGCCGCGAGTTCTCCAGTGAGCCGCTCGATCTCATTTTGCAAGCCCAGGTCCTCCGGCTTTTCCGCCAATTCAATCTTGGCAGCCTCCAGCTCACTTTGCTTTGCCGCGCGTTCAGACTCGAGAGTCTTCAGTTGTTTCTGATCGCTTGCTAAGTCCTTCTTTGCATTGGTCACAATATCTAGTGCCTGCAACTTCGCCTGGAAGATCGGGTAAAAGGTTTTGACCTCGGTGAGCGCAACATTGATCTCCAAGGCTTGCTCTGCCGGGTCCTTTTTGTCCGTAAGGCGGCCCTTGGCAGTCGTTAGCGCTTCGCCGCTCGCTGTTTCGACCGACGTCTCAAGATCGCCGAGCCAGGTCGCATCCTTCGTGTCCCTGTTGGATCGAAGTGCTTGATTTAGGTCCGTGACAATTGGCGACGTGGCCGAACTATCCACGAGGTTCTTGAGTGCAGTGTAATCTTCGCCGGTCGTCTTAGCATACTTGCTTCGATGCTTTTCGAGCAGACGCCCCATGCCTGTTGCCGGTGTGGATTCATCGTCCTTCTCGGGATCTATGCCTTTTTGGTCGCGTACCTTGGAGACGAGGTTCGAGTCGAATTGACCGCCCAAGCCAAGCAGCGCGAGACTCTTAGCGGATTTGATAATCGGCGCGGGATTGGCCGAGTAACTCTTGACGTACCAGTTGCCGATGTCGTCCTTGGCCATGACGTAGTTCGTGATCCCCGCGCCGGCGACCCGAACGCTGTTGATCGTCTGCCAGAACTGCTTGTCGATTTCGCTCTGAATTTCGAGCCGCTTTCGCTCATCCGGGCTGTGCGCAAAGGCGCCCCCGATGAAGGGCAGGGTCCGAAACCCGTGCTGTCCCAGCATGTTGCTCCAGCCCAGCCGGGGATCGTCCTGCAACGCGGTCGCCGGATAGCTGCTGCGCAGATAGGCACCCGATGGACGGATGTATGTCATGCCCGCCCGTTGCTCGTAAGCGGTCGCCAGTGCGTTGTTAATGTGTCTGGCCCTTGGGCTGTCCTCGCCCCATTGACGAACGGCAAGGATATGCTCATGACGAAGCAGCGCGATCATCTCGTCTAAAACAACGCGCGCATTCTTCCTGTCGTAACCCGTATTATCTTTTAGTCCCGCAAAGATGTTCTTTTCCAACGGCGGGTTGATGGCCCGCAACACGTCGGCCGCGGCTTGAAACCGCTTCTGCTTGGCTTTCCCTTCCTTGTTGTTCGGCGCCGCTTCAGACGCCGCCGTCGCGGCGACAAGCTCTTGATTGACCACCGCAACGATGGTCCAAAAGACTGCCGCCGCGGAATCTGAAGCTTCCGCTTGTTGCGTTGTAAGTATGACTTTCGTCAAGACCTCGCGAACCGCGGCGACTGCGAGTTCGAGGTGAGCTTTGGATTCGGTCGCGGTACGAAGTTTAGTTGCCTCCGATGTCACCGCGAATTCTCCCTTGGCTTTATCCTTATTCGCGTCTTCAAGGGCCCGCGCAAAGTTCTTAGCGTTTGATTGCAATTTAAGGATCAGAGACTTTGTCGCGGCGATTTTTTTCTTGATTTCTTGAAGGTTGGAATTGGCAACCTTGGCCATTTCCTTGAGAACATCGGCACGAGGCATCGAATCGAAACCCCGGACGGTTGACGGGTCGGCGGAGAAGAAAGCGACCGCATTTTCAAGCCGCATCTTCTTGGGAAAATTCGTCAGATGCTTTTGCTTTTCTTTGTTTAGCCAGGCAAGAATTTCATCGGCCATCTTGGCGCCGCCGACATCCGGTTCGCTGGAGTTCGTCTTTATGAAGTCGGGAATCGATATTCCGCCCGTATTAGTCAATATCTGGACCGCCGCATCATACTGTGGCTGCTTGTTCATAAGAGTTTCCAGGTCTTGCATTGCGCGCTGCAGGGCGGCCTTTGCTACTTTCTCGTCAGTCTGCGCTTTCAGAGCTGTGGTTTCGATCTGCTTGAATTTCCCGCTGGCATCGTCGGCCCTCTTCTTCGAGTCCGCGATGTCTTTGCTGGCACTCTCTTGCAAGCTTTTTAGCTCAGCAAGAACATCCTCTATCACAGATTTGGCGGAGCGTGCCAATGCCGTTTCCACCGCCCAGGCCTCCGCGTAAGTTCTGTCTTCAAGCTTCTTTTCGTGTTTTTCGCGCTGCTTTAGCTCATCGGCTTGGATGCGGATCGAGTTCCCGATCGCCTGCAAGACGAGAACATAGCGGTCGAGTTTCGTTCCTGTATCGGACAAAGGGTCCCGTAGGAGTTTGTCGTTGTCTGCGATAATCAGGATCTTTTTCGAGAACCGGACCAATGCTTCGAGCAAATTGTCTCGCTCCACCTTGCGCGTCACCTTGATGGTGTCGGGCTTATTTCCACTGGATGCCGGCTGCGTCGATGCCTCGAGATACTCCTTGATAAGATCCTCGATCCCTTTCTCTAGGCGACCCTTGTCCAGGCCAGCCGTCCCTCTGCCAATTGTATTTTTCTGTGATTGGAGATTTGATTTAATATCAACGAGCCTCAGTTCCTTTTCAGCGTCACCGAACGAGGGCCCGCGCGACAAACCGAACAGATTTAATTCCAGAAGCGATACCTCACGCGCAAGAGATCGAGGCGAGGGTAGGGATTGGTTCTTTAGTTTAATGATTTCCCGCTTTGCAAATTCCTTGAGAGTGGCGTCCGCCTCAATGAGAAGTTTGGCCATTTCCGTCGGCCGCTTTACAACAGCTAGGCGAACAGAGCGATTGATGACGTCAAAGTCCCAGACGATGTCGGAAATAGACTTAGAAGAAGGCGGGGGATCCCAGATGCCGTGCCCGGTCTCATCCAGGAACCGTTTCAGTTGTTTAAGAGTTCCGTTGAAAGCCTTGCTCACGGGAATGTTGGTCGCCACGGCAATGTGTTCTGGTTGGCTCAATACGCTGATTAGATCAGCCGCGAGCGCGATAAGCGCGGTCTTCTTTTCGGGAAAAACGAACTTTTCCGAATCAATCAAGATCAAGCTGTCGAGCGCTACAAGCCACATGTTTCGAATGGCCTTGCGCATCCCGAAATAGGCGCCGGCTTTCTCAACCACGCGCGCGATAAATTTCTCCGCGGTCGGAGATTTGGCGCTACCGAAAAGTATCTTCGCATGATCCGAGACAATTTCAGCGTCACTCAACAGCCAATACTCGAAAACACGACCCGTTGCCTCTGACGCGTCGTGACCTTCCAAGCGCGTCTTGAGTCTTTTTCTAGATGCACGGACACTTGCGGCTTCGTCGTTTATTTTATTTCTAATATTAGTTGATCGCTGTTTTTTGAGTGATGCTGTTAATTGTGTATCCAGTACATTGATATAATTGTTGAATACAATAATTAGCCCCTTGACTGTTCGATGCGATGGCCCGTTCCTTTGTGAATTGAAGATTTCACGGTATTTATTTTTTAACGCATTCGCTGCTGTCTTGAGATTATTAAAGAACTTATCCGAGGGTTGCAGATTGAGAAGGCCCTTATATTTATTCTCAATAGCATCCAAGTTTTTCGTGATTTCGTTGTCAAACGTCTTCCAAAGAGCCTGCTCAGGCTTATCCAGATTATTGAAGACACCTAGCTGTTCCTTGAATTTATCCCCCTGGACGAGCCCGTTTATTATAGATGTTTCGAGTGGACTGGGACTAGTTCGGTCTCTTGCGCGGACGTCGTCGATGTGCAGATAAAGACTTAAAACGCCGTTGACACGTTCGGCGCGCTCGTTCCAGTGGTCAGGGGCACCAAGTGGACAATCTTCGCCATTCGGCTGTGCCTTATGAGGACCGACAAAATAGCCCGCCTCGTAGTCAGGAGACTTTTGGTTCCTGGCACATTCTCGGTCTTCATCTTTCGGCCACTGCAGAAGGTCCCGAAGCTGGATCAAGAGTGGCTTGGCGCCGATTGCCATGGCGACAAATTCTTGGGTCTGCACGTCAATCTCGTCGGCAAGGGGGCCCTTATATACGTCAACGTCGATCCGCATCACCGCGCAGCCGGTGAGCAGGGCGATTGCTGCGCCTAGGGCGAGCGGGCGAAGCACCGCGGCTGCGGCCGTCAAGAGCTTGGCCTCTTGGGCGGTGCGAGCTCGGCGTCGATCTGCCGGTCGAGCGCGTTCAGGGATTCGCGCTCATCGCGCAGGGCCGCAAGCGCCTCGAACAGCTGCCGGTCGAGCTTATTGTCGCGCTGTTCGGCTTGCGCCTGGGCGATGATACCGACCGACTCGTCGATCGCGCTGAAGAAGCTTTCCGGGCTCGAGCCCATCACTATGACCAGGCGATGGTCTTTCGGCGCCTCGCGGAATCCCTCCGGGCCGAACTGCATGAGCCGCCGGCCGGTGGTAAGCTTGGCAAGCTTGTCCGATGCCCCCTTATCGATTTGCACGGCGGTGGATTTATCCGCGCCGAAGCTGACATCGGAGCTCAGCGAATCGATAAACCGCGCCGGCACCCAACCGCTGGCGAAGCGCACGAAGCTGATGAAGCTGGCCTGGCCGTGGACCCTGATGCGGTAGACCGTCGGCGGCAGTTGTCCCTGCGGGTCGAACGCCCCGAGGTAGTAGATTTGCTGAATTTCCTGCGAGGGCGAGTTCGCCCCCAGAATTGTGGCGCCAACGGTGCTGCCGATGATTTCCTCGGTGCTGCAGGCGGCAAGCCAAATATTCGCGGTACAGATTCCCGCAACCAATAAACAGCGGGACCAGCGACCAACCCTCTGGTTCATCTTCGCCTCCCTAATGCCAGCCCGTTCATCGATTTTCAACCGATGCGGGATCTGGTCTGTTATTGCTTCGTCACAGATTTGGACGGGCCGTGCGCCTATCTTGCATCGTTGGCTCGTCAAACTGGAAATTAATGGTAGGTATAAGAAAAGAAGTAGTCAACTTATAGTAAGCTAATTTTGAGTGGCCGATGTGGTCGGGATTGAGCTTGCCCAAACCTTGGGCCGCCGTGGTGGCGGCATGCGAGCCTTGGGGACGCAGGGGCGCCGATGAGGCTTCCCACGGGCGCTGAAACTGAATGGAAATCCCCAGCGTGACGGTCTTGCTAAGGTTTCAAGAGACACAATTCGAGTGGTATTTCATCCCCCTCAGCAAGCCAACCCAGGTATCATGAACGACATTCCCTAGGTCCCCAAACATCTTAAAATCTTCGTCGCCCAGGTGTTCGTCGCCCAGGTGATTGATGACCGTACGGCGATGCGGTTTTTTCATCGTTTGGTATTTGGGTTAGGAGGTGTTGCTGTGCGGGCTCTTTCAGGCTTCTTAGCTTGTTTCGGTCGTGAGTATGGGCATCAGCAAAGCATCGAGTTTATTCCGACAGGATCGCACTGCCACGAAACGCCACAATGTACGGCCCTCGAATAGTCACAGCGGGGGATCTCGGCCCCGGCCGCGGCAAATCCAAAGTCGCTGTGCGCTCCTCTGAATGGCTCACGCAGATCAATGCCCTTCATTCCCGTTCAACGGAAACTGTGTTGCCTTGAGCGTTGCCTTAGAAAGGAAAAAGGGCTAGGCGATATGGCCTAACCCTTTGTAAAGAATGGTGCCCAGGGGCGGAATCGAACCACCGACACCGTGATTTTCAGTCACGTGCTCTACCAACTGAGCTACCTGGGCACGGGCATCTTGCGAAGGGCACTAGGTGCCGAGGGCTTATAGGAAAACTATGGGGCAGAGTCCAGTCTTGCTAGGCCCTTAAGGCGGCAACTCCAAGGCGATTTTCCGGGCAGCGCCGCCGCGCAGTATCTCCAGTTCCAGCCGCGCGCCGGGGCGGGCCAGGGCCAGGGCGCCGGTCACGTCGCTGGCGCGCCCTATGGGCCATTCTCCGATCCCGGTAATAACATCGCCAGCAAGTAAGCCGGCCCGTTCGGCGGCGCTTCCGGGCGCGATACGGGCGATACTGGCGCCGGCTAGGCGGCGGCGCTCCTCCGGTTTCAGGTCGCGAACCCGCAGGCCGCTCTTGGCCCAGATGACCCGGCCGTGGGTGGCCAAATCTTCGGCGACCCGGCGCACCAGGGCGATGGAGGCGGCGAAGTTGACCCCGATGTCGGCGTCGGAGCCCTTGGTGAAGATGGCGGTCAGGATGCCCAGCAAACGCCCTTGCCCATCGACCAGGGCGCCGCCGGAGATGCCGGGGTTGGCGCTGGCGTCGGTCTGCACGAAATCCTCGATGGCGTTGAAGCCGGTGCCGGTGCGGTGCAGGGCCGACACCACCCCGCAAGTGACCGAAAGCCCGAGCCCGAATTGATTGCCGGCGGCGCAGACCGGGGCGCCCAGGGCGGGCTCGGGCGCGTCGGGCAGTATTGGCAGTTCGGCATCAGCTTTGAGCAGCGCCAGGTCGCTCGCCCGGTCGCCGCCCGCCAGGGTGGCGGGGATGTGGCGGCCATCGGGCAGGCGCAACTCAATGGCGGTCGCTTTCTCCACCACATGCAGGGCGGTGATAAAGTAACCGCCCGGCAGGATCGCGACCGCGGTGCCCTCCGGCGCGCTGCCGGGGGGCACTTGCGGCTGCCCACCTTGGCCATGGCCAGGCCATGTCGGCAGGACCGATACCACGGAGTCGAGAACCGCCGGCTCGAAGGCTCGCGCCCCGGCAAGACCGGAATGGAGAATGCTCAGGGCCAGTACCGCCCCTGCCACGCGCTTTGTTCTAGGCATCGTCTCCCCCGGCTTCAGGGTCCGGCGTTTCCTCGCTTGGGACCCGGTATACGCCCTTCAACCAGCGGCCCAGGTCGATGTCGGCGCAACGCCGCGAACAGAAAGGCCGGGTTTCGTGAAGCGCGGGCTTGCCGCATTGGGGGCAGGGCGGGGCCTGGATGGGCGTCTGGTCCATGGCCCTTAGGGCCTGTTGACACTTAGGATGCCGCCGAGGCGGGATCGGATTTTCCCACCCGTTAGGAGCGGACGGCGCCGTGTGGTAGGCCCCCCACAAGCCGTTCGCGACGCGGCGGGTGGGATAATACGACCCGTCCCAGCGGGATTGGGCCAAAATGACGCGAGGCCGCGTCGCTCGTCCTTAGACGCGATGCCGCGTCGGGCGTCCTTGAATATGCGCTGCATGTCCTGCGTCCTCGCTCCTAACCTCGCGTCATTTTGGCCCAACCGCGACGGCATCCTAAGTGTCAACAGGCCCTAGTCTAACACGATCAGGAAGCTGTCTTGCGCGGCGTCGGTCTCGATTTCCAGGGCCCGGCCCAGGCGGGCTTCCAGGGCCGCGCGCGCGGCGGCGCAGGGACCGGTCAAGGCGGCTGCGATACCCGGTGCGGCGCGCAAGGCGAGGCGGCGTATGGGGCGGCCGCTGGCCGCCGCGCGTAAATGCCGCAAGGCCTCGAAACCCAGGGTTTCGGCGCTTTTGAGTGGGCCTTGGGGCTCGGTCAAGATCTCGTGCAGGGGCGGGCGGGCGCGGCGGCGGGTCATCTCCAGCAGGCCGGACGGCCGCATGACCTGGATACGCACCGGGTTCGCATCGCCCCGGCAGGCTTGCTTCAAGGCTTCGGTAACCCTGTGGCGCGCCTTGGGATCGCCGAGGGTCAGGAAATCGACGACGATCAGGCCGGAGAGGTTGCGCAGGCGCAAGTGTTCGGGTATCGCGGCGGCGGCTTCCAGATTGACCGCCAAGGCTTGGCCAGCGGCGCCGCCGGCGCCATGGCGGGCCGCGTTGACATCTATGGCGGTCAGAGTCCGCACCGGCTCGAACAGGAGCGTGCCGCCGGAGGGCAGCGGGGCTTGGGGCTGTAAGAGGGCGTCGATCTCCGCCTCCAGGCCCAAGCGCTCGAATAACACCTGGGGCGCCAGGTCGAGGCGCAAGCACGCCAGTAGGTCCGGGCGCCCGGCGAAGATGCGCCGGGCCCGGCCATGCCAAGCCTCGTCGTCGATGACGATCTCGTCCGGGGTTTCGCCGCTGTCGCGCACGGCGATCAGGGGATCGCCTGCGTCATGCAGCAGGGCAGGGGGCTTGGCGCTGGCGGCGTTCCGGATTAGCTCCGGCGATAGATCCAAGCGCAGGGCGGTCAGGCGCGCGCCCTTGTCTTCAAGGGGCTCGCGCTTGACCCGGACTGCCAGGCTGTCGCCGCTGCTCAAGCCCTTGGGGGCCTCGCCCCGGGGCAGAAAACCGGAGCGGGCTTGGCCAATATCGACAAAGGCGGCGTCCAGGGATTTATCCAGGCTGGTTACCCGCCCCAGATAAAGATTATCGGCGCAGGCCGGGCGGCTATCGCGCTGAATACTCAGGCCACGCAAGCGGCCACTGTCCAGCCAGGCGCAGCGTACCTCCCCCGGCACGGCGCCGATGGCTACCAGCAGGGTCATGGCCTATAGCCCAGGCCCTCGAGCAGACCCAGGGTCTCGGCCAGGGGCAGGCCGACCACGTTGGGATAGGAGCCCCGGATCCAGGGAATCAAGGCGCCGGCCCGGCCTTGGATGGCGTAACCCCCGGCCTTGCCGCGCCATTCCCCGCTGGCCAGATAGGTCTCAATCTCGGCCCGGCTCAGGCGCTTGAAGGCTACGACCGTGGTGACCAGGCAGGCCGCCCGGCGGCCATCGGGGGCGATGACCGCGACCCCGCCCAGAACCCGGTGACGCCGCCCCGAGAGGAGCTTCAGACAACGCCCGGCACTGGCCAAGTCCTCGGCCTTGGGCAGGATACGGCGGCCGAGGGCGACCACGGTATCGGCGGCCAGAATATAGGCGTCCGCATGACGCGGCGCGGCCGCATCGGCCTTGGCCGCCGCCATGCGCTTGGCGTAGGCGGCCGGCAGCTCGCCGGCTAACGGGCTTTCGTCCATATCGGCGGGATCGACCGCCGCCGGTTCGATCCCTATTTGGCGCAGCAAATCGCGCCGCCGGGGCGAGGCGGAAGCCAGGACTAAAGCGGCGGCCACCGGCGGCCCCCGGTCCTACTTGAAGCGGAAGGTGATACGGCCCTTGGTCAGATCGTAGGGCGACATCTCGACGTTGACGCGATCGCCGGCCAGCACGCGAATACGATGCTTACGCATCTTGCCCGCCGTGTGGGCCAGGACTTCATGTTCGTTGTCCAGTATCACGCGAAAATGCGCGTTCGGCAGCAGTTCCTTAACCGTGCCTTGAAATTCTAAAAGTTCTTCTTTAGCCATTCACGCCTCAAAATCCGATCGAACAGGGCCGCATTACGCGCGGGATCATAGCCAAATCGCTCAGCGCCCACAAAGTTTAACTGGAACACCGGCGCCGCGGATCGCCGGTTACCGGAAAAGCGCCGCAATCCATCCCCGGCATAAACCGCCGTTTTCAAGAAATAGAGAGGTAAGCAATTGAATAATAAACACTACAATGCCCCTGTCCTAAAGATCCCCAGGGACCGCCCGCGCGCTCTCCAGGGGCCGAAAAGCAGAATTTTCGATATTGCATAATGGCCAAATCGCCGGATTACGGCTAGTGTGCGTTCGCTTTCGGCGTGTTTGGAGGGCGATATCGCCATGACTATGAAAACCATCCTCGTTCCCTTGGAAGACAGCGGCGCGGCCCCGGCGATGTTGATGGCGGCCTGGCTGACGGCGCGAAGATTCGCCGGGTCGATCGAGGCGCTTTATGTACGCCGGTCCCTGCCCGGTGTGGTTGTCGCCGATATCGGCGGCTACGCGGCGGCGACCCCGGACCTCATGCAAAGTTTCGAGCAGGAGGACCGTCAGCGCGCCAGCCAGGTTCACGCGCTGTTCGATAACTTTGTGCGTGAGCGCGGCGGCGAGGGCGAAGCCGTCGAAGCGATTTGGGCCGAGGCGAGCGAAGCGGGCGATCAAGCCCTGGGCATGTATGCGCGTGTCCATGACTTAACGGTTGTCGGGCGCCCGGTCGCGGGCCAGAGCGTTCCCGCCATGACGACTCTGGAGACCATCCTGTTCGACAGCGGCCGGCCAATCCTTATCGCACCGCCAAGGCCGCCCGCCAGCCTGGGCGATATCGTCGTTATCCATTGGAACGGCAGCACCGAAACGGCGCGCGCCACGGCCCTGGCCATGCCGTTCCTGAATAAGGCGAAAAGGGTCGTGGTCGTTTCCGTGGAAGGGGTGACGGTACCGGGGCCCAATGCCGGGGCCTTGGCCCGCTATCTGAAAGGCAATGGGATCGCGGCTGAGTTGCGGGAGCTGCCCACCGATAGCCGGGGCGGCGGCGCCGCGGTGCTCGCGGAGGCGCAATCCCTAGGTGCCGATCTGCTGGTGAAAGGCGCTTATACCCATAGCCGTTTACGGCAAATGATCTTCGGCGGCGCGACCTCCCACATCCTGGCGGCGGCGGAAATTCCTGTCCTGATGGCGCATTAGGCCGCATACCCATTAACGTCGTCATCCCGGATCGTAAGGCTCGCCCAGCCGCGCCGTTAAGGTTAATCGCCTGTTTACCTTGACCCGCCATAGTTGACTGTCGCCAGCCCAGGCTATCCTGAAAATTGAATTAGGTATCGTCCGGGCTGAGCTGGAGGGACACGGGAATTGTCCAAGCCCGCCGTCATGGCGCCGCGATTCCCGCAGTATAGGAGCGGATATGCCGATGGCGATACCGGTAGTAGCTTCGGAAATGGGACATGCGGCACGGGGCCCGGCGGTCGTGCGCGAGGACGCCGGACCGGCCGGCGAAGCGGACGCGCGCGATGCCAGCCGGCTTGCCTGGCTCGCGAACAAGGCGGCAGGGAAAAACACCGCCCCCTATCATTTTGTGCTGGTGTTACGCTTCACGCTCATCAACCTCTTCGGTTTCGCGGTCCTTGGCGCCGCCTATTCGCAAGGGCTGGTCGAGCTTGCGCTCGTCTCCGACCAAACTTACCTGAGCGTCGTTATCTCGCTGGTGTTTTTGTGCGGCTTGGGCATCTGCGCCGCCAAGGTGTGGGGGACCAGCCGCGAGCTCAATCAAATCAAATCCTTCGATCCGCTACGCCAATCCAAAGCCTCGGAATACCTTTCGCAGATCCGGGGCCATGACAGCAACAGCCGGAGTATTATCGCCGCCGCCTTGCGCCTGAAGCTGACCCACCGCATCGCGATCGTGCGTCAGATCGCGGCCAGCTTGGTGCTCTTAGGTCTGATTGGGACCGTGGTCGGCTTCATTATCGCGCTGTCCGGGGTCAAGCCGGATCAGGCCGCCGACGTAAAGGCCATCACGCCCATGGTGTCGACGCTTATCGCCGGCATGTCGACGGCGCTCTACACCACCTTGGTCGGTTCGGTCCTGAATGTGTGGCTCATGGCCAACTATCACCTTCTGGCCGGCGGCACCGTCAAGCTGCTTTCGGGGCTGCTGGAGTTCGGGGAGGAAAATGTACCCGCTTGACGATCTCGATGACGACGGCACCAACACGGTTTTCCGGGACGTCATATTCCTGGCGTTGGCCGGTTTCGTGGCCATGGTTCTGCTGCTGCTGCCGCATCTGAATCCGCCGGCCACCGCGAACGATGGCGCGCCGGCGCCGGGCAACGTGATCGTAGAGATTTCTTGGCCGGATACGATCGACGCCGATGTCGACCTCTGGGTTCAGGCCCCGGGCGACGTGCCCGTCGGGTATTCCAACAAGGGCGGCGTGCTGTTCAATCTCCTGCGCGACGATCTGGGCGGACAGGCCGATGTGACCAACATCAATTACGAAGTTTCCTACAGCCGGGGTATCGAACCCGGCGAGTATATCGTCAATGTCCACCTGTACCGCGATATGTCCAACATCCTGCCGCTTCCCGTCGCGGTTTCGGTCAGCGTCAAAACATCGGCTCAGGTCTCGGCCAAGCGAATCCTCAATACCAAGCTGCTCTTGACTCATCAGGGTCAGGAGACCACCGCGTTCCGCTTCGAGCTTCTGGCAGATGGCAAGCTGGTCGCTGGCAGCGTTCACGATCTGCCCAAGGCCCTGCGCTCGAAGCGGGGGTCTTGATGAACGGGCTTTTGATGATTTTCGGCCTTTTAGGGGGCCTTGCGGGAATTCTGGCCAGCGTGGCCTTGTGGTCGCCGCGCCGGGTGTGGGTCAAGATCGGAGTCTTGGGCGTGGTCGCGGTCTTCTTGCCGGCTGGATATTTTGGATTGCTGGAAATGTTGAGCCGGCCGAAACCGGCCGGGTTGGAACTGGCGCGGCTAAATCTGGCCGAAGCCACGGTCCTGGGCTCGCGCATGGAGGAAGACAAGGCGATTTACCTATGGCTCGGCATGCCCGGTGTCGAGGAACCGCGCGCCTACACCCTGCCCTGGGATGAAACCCTCGCCCGGCAACTGCGAGGGGCGGAGCGGGAGTCAGAGGACTCGGGCGTCCCGGTCAAGATGCGCAAGCCCTTCGAAAGCTCCGTGGATGAGCGCGAGAAGGTTTTCTATGCCGCGCCGCCGCCGCCGCCGCCGGAAAAAGCACGGCCGAGCGAAAATCCCCTGCACTTTCAAGGTTCGCAAGAAGCCGCCGGCGGCTAGAGTCCTAGTCTTCCATGAGGCGGGCGGCGGCCGATTTGGCCTTGCGTGCAGCACCGGGATCGCCGGTTATATGGGCGACCGCCGTTGCGCCCTCGTGAAGCAAATTAATCTCATCGGCGATCCGCCGCGGGTCGTCGAAGGACGCGGCACGCGCTAATTCCTCGAAATAGGCAACCATCAACCGTTTGTGCATGACCGATTCTTGAAAGATGGCGCTGGATCGCTCGCAATATTCCCCGGCCGCACAGATAAAGGGGCAGCCATAAAACGCCTCGCTCGCGAACCAGCCTTCAAGGAAATCGAAGGTTGCGAGAAGCCTCGGTTTCCCCTCCAGCCCTAAGCTGTCGACAGCCTGACGCATTTCCGACCGGTAGTGTTCATCGATCCGCCGCAACACCGCGACGATCAGATCCTCTTTGGATTTGAAGTGCCGGTACAGCGTGGTTTTTGCGATCCCCGCCTCCGCGATTACTTGATCTACGCCGGCCGCGCGGTAGCCAAGGCGATTGAATAGCGCGGCGGCGACATCGATCAGATGCTCGGGTATTTGAGCTCGCTTCATTCCAGAGTCCTAAATTAGTGAATACCGATTTGTATTATTTTTTAGGCGATAGCCTCTGAAGTATCAAGGGTATTTCGTTCGATATATAACTAACTATCTGATAATATTATAAAAATTATTTTATTAAGAGTGCCTTGACAAAAGATACAGGTTAGTACATATAATTACGAACGATACAGAATAGTATCTATTTTAGATATGCCGCCGAAAACGCCGATTGGGTCGGTTTTGACGGCGGCTGATCAAACCGGAGGGGAATCCCATGAGCATGAATAGATTTGCCGGACGTGCCATCCAAACAGCGGTGCTGGTCGCGGGCATCTGGGTCGCCGCGAGTGTCGCGATTGCGGTTAACGCGCAGTCCGGCCCGTCATGGGGCCCGGAATGGACGGCGGCGGACGAGTTGGTTCTGCCGCGCGGTTACCACGCGTGGGTGTTCTTGGGTTCGCCGCTGACACCCAATGCCCTCAACGACGGCGAGGCTGGCTTTCCGGAATATCACAACGTTTACGTTCAGGCGGAGCCTTTGAAAATCTACCGGGAAACCGGCGTCTGGCCGGAAGGCACGATCTTACTCAAGGAACTCCAACTCACCTTGCCGGGCGAGAATCCGGATGGATCCAGAGTCGAAGCCTCGGGGCGCGGATTCTTCCCCGGCGCGCGCAATGGAATCGATATCTCGGTCAAGGACAGCGTGCGCTTCAAGGATACCAACGGCTGGGGATTTTTTAATTTCGGACATCATGCACCGCCTTACGCGAAAACAGCGGCGGCGATGCCCACGGAGGCCTGCGCCGGATGTCATATCGACAATGCCACCGAGATGGTGTTCAGCAAATTCTACAGTCATATCCTGAACGCTAAATAGCGCGCCTTTTAAGAACCAAGAAATTGCCTTTGGCGGCACCGCGGCGCCGCCAAAGCAGTCTCGTCCCCCCGAGGCCCAGCCTCGAAAACCAAAGAGGCTCTGCCTCATAACCCAAACTAGAAAAGAGAGTCGACTCATGTTGAAAAGAACGCTTATCGCGGCCCTGGCCGCCGTTACCTTGACCCACACCGCGGCCCAAGCCGAATCGCCGGCCGAGCTGAACGATCTCGAGATCGCCCACGTCGCCTATACGGCGGACAATATCGACATCCGCTATGCGCACCTGGCGCTCGCGATCTCCAAGGATCCCAAGATCCACGACTTCGCCAACACCATGATCCGGGATCATACGGTGGTGAACGAGCTGGCTTTGGCCTTGCTGAAGAAACTCAAGGTCCAACCGCAGGACAATTTCCTCAGCCGTCAGCTTTCAGAAAACGCCGACAAGCTGGTCGCCGAGATGAGCATGCTGAGCGGGAAGGATTTCGACTTGCGTTATGCCGAAAACGAACACGGTTACCATAAAGCGGTCAATGACCTGGTGGGAAAGACCTTCATCCCCAATATCGAGAACGCCGAAATGAAAGCCCTGTTCCAGCAGGCCTTGGCCATCTTCGAGGCCCATGAAGCCCATGCCGAGACCATGGCCGGCAGTTTGATGCAACGTCAGTCCATGGCTCAGTAATCACCGATGCGCAAGCCATCGAAACTGGGAGCGATTGTGGCAGCTTTGTCTGCCACAATTCTCATCGCCCTCGTCTTATCGACCTTCACCGCGAGTCAGGCGGCGCAGCGCCACCACGTTGTTGAGATACAGGGGTTCAAATTCGTCCCCGCGAAGCTGACCGTCCGGCAAGGCGATACGGTTGAATGGATCAATCGCGACATCGTACCGCATACGGTGACCAAGAAAGATAAGGCCTGGGATACGGGAAAATTGAAAAAGGGCCAGTCCGCCGGGATTGTGTTTTCTTCCCCCGGCATCGAATCGTACCTATGCCTTTATCACCCAAAAATGCGTGGCGAAATAACCGTCTTGGCAAAATGAGTACGGGGAAGTGGCGTTAGAGCCACTTCCCAAGCTTTACCTTCCAAGACGTGCATGGCAAGAATCCGGGCTATGCCATCCATGGATACTTACAAAATGTGGGCCGTCCGGCCGTGACGGCACGGGGCGCGGTCGCCGCCGGGCATCCCGCCACCGCCGCCGCGGCGCGGGAGATATTGGCCGAGGGCGGCAATGCCTTCGACGCCGTTCTGGCCGCCGTTTGCGCCGCTTGCGCCGCCGAACCGGTTTTGTGTTCCCTGGGCGGGGGCGGGTACTTGCTCGCCAGGCGTGCCGGCGAGGATCCGGTTCTTTACGACTTTTTCGTGGACACGCCCCGGACGCGCCGCCCCTTGGGGGATATAGAATTCTATCCCATCCATGCCGATTTCGGCGCCGCGGTTCAGGAATTCCATATCGGTCACGGCGCCATGGCGACGCCGGGCCTGGTTAGGGGCTTGTTCGCGGCGCACCGGGATTTGGCCAGCCTGCCCATGACCCGCTTGATCGAACCGGCCCTTGGCTTTGCCCGCGCGGGCGTGGCCTTGCGCGCGGTCGATGCTTATCTGTTGCAAGTGGTCGGGCCGATCCTGACCGCGCGGCCTGAATCCCGGGCCGTATATTGCCACCCCGACGGCCGCTTGCTGGCCGAGGGCGAGGTCTTGTCCCTGCCCGACCTCGCGGACACGCTCGAGGCTTTGGCGCGCGAGGGCGAAGCCTTGTTTTACCAGGGCGAGATCGCGCAAGACTTGCTTGCGGAGTGCGCCGCCAAAGGCGGTCATCTGACGGCAAGAGATTTGAAAGACTACCGGGTCGAGGTGCGTAAGCCCTTGGCGTGCCGATACCGCGATGCCCGGGTGTTCCTCAATCCGCCGCCTTCCTCGGGCGGGATTCTGATCGCCTTCGCGCTTCAACTTCTGGCCGCCCGCGCGCCGGCAATCGGGACTCTCGCGGAAGCGGAGCGGCTAGAACGCCTGGCTCAGGTCATGGCGCTGACCAACCGGGCGCGTCTTGAAGGCGGTTTGCGGGAAGCGCTCGCCGACCCCGCGCGCGACCCAGCCGCGGAAATGCTGGATCCGGCCTTGCTCGACCGCTACGCGCGCGAGATCGCGGGGCGGCCCGCCGCCCTGCGCGGCACGACCCATATTTCCGTGGTTGACGCCCAAGGCAATGTCGCCGCGCTCAGCATTTCCAACGGCGAAGGTTGCGGCCACATGGTGCCGGGCACCGGCATCATGATGAACAACATGCTGGGCGAAGAAGACCTGAACCCCGGCGGATTTCATACCTGGCAAGAGGGCCGGCGCATGACCTCCATGATGTGCCCCAGCCTGGTCGAGCGCGCCGGGGGTCCGGTTCTGGTCCTGGGGTCCGGGGGATCGAACCGGATCCGCACGGCGATTCTTCAGGTGCTGATAAATGTTTTGGACCGGGACATGCCCTTGGGCGCGGCCATTTCCGATCCGCGCCTGCATGTCGAAGGCGGAACCGCCAGCTTGGAAGAAGGCACGGGCGCGCAGGCCGCGCCGGTCTTGGCCGAGTCTTGTGGGACTATCGCGCGCTGGCCGCGCCACAATTTATTTTTCGGCGGGGTTCACGCGGTGGCCCGAAACGCGGATGGCGGAGTCGAAGCCGCCGGCGACCCAAGACGGGGCGGCAGTACAGGTTTCGCCTAGAGCAAGCTCTAGTATTGGCTAGGCCGCGCGTGCTTCGCCGCGCGCTGGGCGCACGATATAGGCGCGGGCGCAATGCTCGGCGCAATAAGGCTTGCCTTCGATCGCCCCGGAGCCGCAGAAATGAAAGTCGGAATCCCGTGGATCGCCATATGGCCAGAGGCATTTCGCGCCCTTTGGGTCCTTGGAGATCGCGTGCCGTGGCGGCGGGGCCGGCTCGGCGATCGGCGCGGGGACGGGAATCGATTTGTCGAGCGGTTTGGTCAGGATAGGGATGCGGCGGCGCGAGGGCGCCCGGCGTTCCTGGCGAATGGGCGAGGGCCGCGAGGCAAGGCGCATGCGGTGAGCCTTACCAACCACGGCGTTCTTGGAAACCCCAAGAATGCGCCCGATGGCGGAAGCGCTTTGCCCGGTATCCCAAAGCCGCGCCAGTTCGGAAATTCGTTCGTCAGTCCAAGTCATGTGTTCGCCCCCAAATACAGCACTAGATGTAGGTGCATACCATATATCTTGTGAAGTTTGCAATACGCCTTTCTATATGCTGTGGGTAACTTGGGTGCCGGCGCCACGGCGATGAGAGAGACTCGACGCGGCCGGGCTCTTGCGATAGGACATCGCCACCTTAGTTCTCCAAGGCTCCATGGCATGAAATTACTCGCGAAGCGCGGCGTTATCCTGGGCGTTCTGGCGATGATCGTCATAGTGACGGTTTCGAACGTCGCTGTGCAGATACCGATCAACGCCTGGCTGACTTGGGGCGCGCTGACCTATCCGGTTTCTTTTTTGGTCACCGACCTGACCAACCGCGCCCTGGGCGCCAGGGCCGCCCGCCAGGTCGTCTATGCCGGCTTCGCGGTGGCCGTGGTTCTATCGGCCGTGGCCGCCGGTCCGCGTATCGCCGTGGCTTCGGGTTTCGCCTTCCTGCTGGCGCAGTTGTTGGACATCGCGATCTTCGGCCGCCTGCGCCGCGCCGCCTGGTGGCAAGCGCCCTTGGTATCCTCGGCTCTTGCCTCGGCGCTCGATACGGCTCTGTTTTTCGCACTGGCCTTCGCCGGAACCGGCTTGCCCTGGACCACCTGGGCCCTGGGCGATTACGGGGTCAAGCTGAGCTTGGCCCTGGTCATGCTGATCCCATTCCGTGCCTTGATGAACCAAGCCGGCGCCCCGGTCCCCGATCCCCGGGCCTGATCGCGCTCCCGTTAGTTTCGCAGCGATTGAAGATACGCGACGATGCGGTCGATTTCCACCCGGTTCAAGTTCAGGTTCGGCATGGGTGGGTGAGGATCCGATAACCAGGCCCGGATACCGTCTTCGGTGAAGTTCGGGTCATTGGCGATCGATTCGAAGGGCGGCGCCGCGTCGCTGCCGTCCTGATTTGGGGCGACGATATGACATGACGTGCACCACTGCCGCACCAGGAGGTAGCCTTCCTGCGCCTCGCCGGCGCGCGCGGCGGCGGACGCGAACAAAACCAACGCCACGGCCATGGCGGCCCTGGCCGCTTTAGCAGGCTTCCGCATTCGGCACCTCGCAAGCCTTGAATTGGAAGGCTTCGTTATCGCTGCCGCGCAGGGCATCGAAGCTCCGCTTATCCTTGCAATGAACCTTCGCCATGATAACGCGCCGCCCGTCGACGGTGCGTTCCTTGACTTGGCTCATGAAGGCGATTTCGCAATTTAGATCGCGCAGGATCTGCCGCGACATTTCTTTTTGCCATGAGGCGGCCTTCGCGGGGCCGGTTGAAAGGCCGATCGCAGCCAAGGCCAAGCATCCCATGGCGGCGCCAAGACGGAATCTTCGATTCATTCTCCCGCACCTCCCGGTCCCTGGACAAGTAAGCTTCCACGCAGTGTCGCGCGACCCGGCCGGTGCCGCATTGATTTGCCTCAAAGCCAGCCTGCCGCTGCCTAGAGCCCTTTCCGATCATACGGACCCATTCGATGGGCCATATCCGTTCACTCGGCTAAGCTGCGACGCGCCGCGCGATGCGGGGCATCGGGCAAGCGGCGGAGCGACGCCGATGAGCGGATATGGCCCACCGGAGGCCGGTATTTCGCGCCCGCTGGACATCGTTGCGGCCCACTTGCGGTCATAAAGACCGCGGCGCGGGCCGCGCCTAACCAGCAGACGCGAAATACCGGTCGAATGGGTCCGTATGATCGGAAAGGGCTCTAGATACTTATTGGAAAAAATGCAATCCGTGACTCGATTTGCAATTCTGGATGTCGTTAGGTAATTTGCGCCGATGATAACGGCGCCTAATAGGAGGCCGGCCATGCGCATCGTCATTGAACAGTCCGAGTTTCGCCGCCTTTCCGCCGCGACCAAGCGCGAGATCATCGAGACCCTGACCGGGAGCGGTTTTCTGGCCCCGCACGCGGCGGAAAAGAAGCGCGACAATCTGCTTTGGAAGGAACCTTTCACGCTCACGCCGGAGCTCGCGGTACGGCTTCTACACGGCTTGCCGGAACATCACCGCGTGCGCCTGGAACTCATCGCCAAAAAGAATGGGCGCGTGACTCAGAAGGCTCTCTTGGCCGCGACCAAGGACGCCGACATGCGGGTCTTGTCGCATTTTCAGGCGGTGCTCAGCCGCCGCCTGCGCCGTCTGGTTCACGACCCGGACAAGCGGCTTCACCTGATCGGCTGGGATTTTAAGGCGACCAAGTGGAACAAGGATAAATCGGAGATCGTGGACGGTATCTACTTCGTCGCCGATGCGACGACCGCCACCTTGCGCGATTATTTCGGGTTGAAAAGCCGCTAAGGGCGCTAAGGGGCTCTAATTTCCGGCGACGAATAGGTTCAACCCAGAGGCATTCGGCGATGCCAGGATAGAGCCCAGCAAGGACGCATGAGACAGCCGGCCGTCCCGCGAATTGGCCGCGTTACTGGTCTGAGTCTCCAGCTTGTCGCGCAGCATTTTCAGCAGGCCGTCAAGCCCGACCCGATTGACGACCGAGGCGAATTCCCGGCGATGGGTGAGGGCCAGGCTGACCCCGTCCACCGTGACATCGACAATCTTGTACGCGCCCTCGACGGCGCGCACGCGCCAGACAGGCGCTGCCTGACCGTCGGTTCCGTTGACCTTGGTCTCCACCAGGATATCGTGCTCGCCGGCGGGGTTGCTGGCGACGACGCTCAAGGTGTCGGCCTGAAAGGCGGCCAGGTGGCGGGCATAGCTGTTCAAGAGATACTCGGTGAAGAGATCCATGAATTCCATGCGCTGGCCGCTGCTGGCGCGGTTCCAGTACTTGCCAAGGACGAACTGGCAGGTCAGTTCCAGCGCGAAGCCCTGTTTGACCAGCTTACGCAGAAGGGCGCGCCGCTTGGCCGGTTGCTTCGCCGTTTCCGATGACAGGGCATGTGCCGTCTGCAAGCCCAAGTCCTGAACCATGCGGGCCGCGGCCTGCGGCGGGTCGGAAGATGCCGGGTGGATTTCGAAGCGCGCCTCGGCGGCCTCGGCGGCTGCGGGCGCGAAACCGGCGCCCAGGCCAAGCACGCAGGCAAGGGCTAAGATCGTCAATCTGTTACTGCTTGGCGCAGAATTATTTTTACACATCGCACTCGCTCTCCGTGCTGTTACCCGGTTCCCGGTCTTGCCGGACGGAAACCAAGTCTGCCGCACCGCCGTCTTGCCACAATATGACCATAGAAACGTTAACGGACCATTTCGGGGTCCAGGATTTCCGCGCTTTCAGGCCGGTCCAATTTTAACAAAACTTGTTTCAAGGTTAATTCCGGCCCGGTTCCTCCGCCTTTCCGGCGCGCCAAACGCTTGGTATGCCGCCGTGTTTCCAACCGTACAGGCGATACACCGCGAACGGCCATGGGGGCGTGTCCTTTCTGTGATAAGGGCCTGTATTTCTTGGCACGGCACCTGCATCGAATCCGGACAATGCAGAACCGCACCAGTATCTTGGCCGCCTGGGCCCTGGGGATCGCGCTTACCTGGCTTGGATGGGCCTTGCCGGCCAAGGCCGGCGCGGCGCCCTCCCCATGGGACTTTTGCGCCCGTCACGCCGCCGTGGCGGAGGCCGCGCACCGCCTGCCGGCGGGCCTGCTGCGGGCCATCGCCAAGGTTGAGACCGGGCGTTACCGCAAGGCGGAAGGGGAAGTAATTGCCTGGCCTTGGACCGTTATGGCCGAGGGGCGGGGGCGGTATCTGTCCAGTAAGGCGGCGGCCGTGGCCGAGGTCGAGGCCCTCAGGGCGCGCGGGGTCCGCAATATCGATGTCGGCTGCATGCAGATCAATCTATATTATCACCCGGAAGTCTTCGACAGTCTGGCGGCGGCCTTCGACCCGGCCATCAACACCGCGGCCGCGGCGCGTATCCTGCTCGATTTCAGGAAGACCTGGGGCTCCTGGACCCGCGCTGTGGGGAACTATCACTCCAACACCCCGACGCTGAGCGGCCCCTATCGGGTCAAGGTCTATCGCACCCTGTTTCAGGACCGCCGCCGCGCCGCGCAAGCTGAACGGCGCAAACGTTCGGAGTCTTAGGCAGCGGGCAGGGAGTCCAGAATGCCCAACCAAGTCTGGGCCGATTTGCCGAAATACTTCGACTTCGGCACCAGTTCATCGCGTTGCTTGACCGATCCGACCCGGATCCCAAGGAGCCGGGAAATGCCGCCATGGGGCGCGGAATAGACCGGCGTGCCGCACTCCGGGCAAAAGGTCTGCTCGCGCTCATTCCCGCTGTCGGCGATCTTGAGGTAAACCTTGAGCGTCCCCGAGGTTAGCTTGAAGTTGTCTTCCTGGGCGAACACCACGGTGCGAAAGGGCGCGCCGGAGAGAGTCTGGCAATCCGTGCAGTGGCAAACTATGACCTGCTCCGGATCGACCTCGGCCTCATAGGCGATAAACCCGCAATGGCACCCGCCGTTGATTTTCATGTTGTATTTCTCCTTTTAGCGAAATCGATCCGCCCGCGCATGGCGAGCTTGCCTTGCGGATTGGCGATCCAGAGGTCGGCGCCTTGCCCGTCGTCGTCCAAGCTTCCCGCCACGGTGAAGGAGGCGGTGTCGAAGATCGGGCTTAGGGCGCGGAACTGGAACTTGGCGATAGCCGACTCCGGACGCGCGGCACGCGCCAACTCGACCATGAGGGTGGCCAGCAGCGGCCCATGCACGATCAGGCCCGGATAGCCCTCGACCCCGGTGGCATAGGGCCGGTCGTAGTGAATGCGGTGGCCGTTGAAGGTCAGGGCCGAATAGCGGAACAGCAGGACCGGATCGGGCACGATCTCGCGGGTCCAAGTAGCGTCCAGCGGCGCGTCTTCGCCACTATCCGCCTTACTGCCGGGCTTGGCGGCCTCGCGGTACACGATATCGTGCTCGTCGGCGATGCACAGCGTGCCCTGGGTGCTGACTTCGTGACGCACGGTCACGAAGGCGAGATGGCCGCTGCGCCCCGTCTTGAAGCGGATGTCCGCGATCTTGGAATGGCAGGTGGCCGCCGCGCCCAGGGGCAGGGGCCGGTGGAAGCTGACTCGGCTGCCCGCCCACATGCGCCGGGGCAGCTCGATCGGCGGCAGGAACCCGCCCCGCGCCGCATGGCCGTCGGGGCCAAGCGCCGAAGCCGGCGCCAAGGTCCAGAAATACAGCCAGTGCCACAGGGGCGGCAGGGCATCGCCGGCCTTTAAAGCTTCGCCCTCTTCGTCCAGGCTTATCTGCCAGGCGCGGGCGCGGTCAGGGTGGATTGTATCGGTTAGGGTCTGCTCGCGCCCGGCCCATTGCCGCCAGGCGTCCGTGTCGATAGGGGCGGTCATGGCGCGAACTCCCGCCGGATCGCCGCGCCCTGTTGGTCGAGGGCGGGCACCGGGCCGTAAGATTCAGATTCCCCGCCGCGTGCCGGGGGCGCGACGATCTCGATCTTGCCGCCCGGCGTCTCCACCTCTGTTAGACGCAGTTGCGGGTGCGCGGCCAGATCGGCGACGGAATTGACCGCGCCATAGGCTATATCAGCCGCGCGCAGGCGCTCGATCAGTTGCACGCGGGTCAAGGGCTTCAAGGCGGCGGCTATCTCCGCGTCCAACTCGCGCCGCTGGGCGACCCGCGCCGGGTTGTCCTTGAAACGCGGATCGCTGGCCATCTCTGGGCATTGGAAGACCTCGGCGCAGAGACGGACCCATTCGCGCTCGTTCTGGATCGAGATCACGACCTCGCCCCTGTCGCCGGCGGCATAGACGCCGTAAGGCGCGATGCCAGGATGGTTGAGGCCCAGGCGCTCTGGCGCCCGGCCGCCGTAAACCTGATGCAAATAGGGCACGTTCATCCAATCGGCCAGGGCATCGAACAAGGACACCGCGATGCCGCGTCCTTGGCCGGTTATGCCGCGTGCGATCAGGGCTTCCAGCACCGCCATGTAGGCATACATGCCGGCACCGATGTCGCAGACCGAAACCCCGACCCGGCCCGGCCCCTCGGGCCGCCCGGTCACCGCCGCCAGGCCGGTTTCCGCCTGTACCAGCAGGTCGTAAGCCTTCATGCGGGCATAGGGACCGTCCTCGCCATAGCCGCTGATATCCACCGTGACGAGGCGTGGGTGCCGGGCGCGCAATTCGGTGCTGGCAAGGCCGGCGCGCGCCGCCGCGCCGGGCGCCAGGTTTTGAATAAAAACATCGGCGCGCGCGATCAGGCGGTCCAGCAGGGCCTTGTCGCCCGCGTCCTTGATATTAAGGGCGATGGATTCCTTGCCCCGGTTGAGCCACACGAAGTAGGTGCTCTGGCCCTTGGCCACCCGGTCGTAACCGCGCGCGAAATCCCCTTCCGGCCGCTCGACCTTTATCACCCGCGCCCCCGCGTCGGCCAGGCGCGACGCGCAATAGGGCGCCGCCACCGCCTGTTCCAGGGATACGACGAGGAGGCCGTTGAGGGGTTTTGCCATCAATACGACCGGGGCAGGCCGAGGACGTGCTCGGCGATGTAGGCCAGGATGAGGTTGGTGGATATGGGCGCGACTTGATAGAGGCGCGCCTCGCGGTATTTGCGCTCGACATCGTATTCCTCGGCGAAGCCGTAGCCGCCGTGGGTTTGCAGGCAGGCTTCCGCCGCCGCCCAGGAGGCTTCGGAGGCCAGCAGCTTGGCCATGTTGGCCTCGGCGCCGCAGGGCTTGCCCGCCTCGAACAAGGCCGCCGCCTGGCGCACCATGAGGGTGGCGGCCTGGCTTTGCGCATAGGCGCGGGCGATGGGGAACTGGACGCCCTGGTTTTGGCCGATAGGGCGCCCGAAGACTTTACGCTCGCAGGCATAGGTCCGGGCCGTTTCGATGAACCAGCGCGCGTCGCCCAGGCACTCGGCGGCGATCAGGATGCGTTCCGCGTTCATGCCGTCGAGAACGTAGCGGAAGCCGCGCCCTTCCTCGCCGATCAGGTTTTCGGCGGGCACGCGCAGGTTGTCGATGAAGACCTCGGTGGTGGCGTGGTTGATCATGGTGCGGATGGGCTGGACCACCACGGGCGGCGATTCCCCTTGGGTGGCTTCGCGCAGATCGACCACCAGGACCGAGAGGCCGTCGCCCTTGCGCTTGACCTCCTCCTTGGCCGTCGTGCGGGCCAGCAACAACATGAGATCGGAATGTTCGGCCCGGCTGGTCCAAACCTTCTGACCCTTGACGATGTAATGATCGCCGTCGCGGCGCGCCGTGGTTGTCAGGCTCAGGGTATCGGTGCCGCTGGAAGGCTCGCTCACCCCGAAGGCTTGCAGGCGCAAGCGTCCGGCGGCGATTTCCGGGAGCCATTGATTTTTCTGTGCCGCGCTGCCGTGACGCAGGATCGTGCCCATGATGTACATCTGGGCGTGGCAGGCGCCGCCGTTGCCGCCGCTGGCGTGAATTTCCTCCAGGATCGCGGCGGCGGCGGAAAGCGGCAGGCCGCTGCCGCCGTAGTCCTCCGGGATCAGGGCGGCCAGATAACCGGCGCCCGTCAGGGCCGCGACGAAAGCCTTGGGATAGGCCCGCTCCCGGTCCAGGGCCCGCCAATAGGCGCCAGGATAGTCCGCGCACAAGGCCCGCACGCCCTGGCGTATCTCTGGAAAATCCTGTCCGTCATCCTCGGCCATGGCCCCGAGCCTAACCGTTTGCCACCGCCCTGCAAGAGCGGGCAGAATGGTTGGTGCAGTAAAAGTATTTCACCGCAAAGACGCGAAGACGCGAAGAAGCCCCAAAGGGTTCTTGATAAAATTCAACGTTCCCCCGATAAAGGATGGAACCGAACGCCTGATCCGGTAAATCGCAACTCTTGCTTCTTCGCGTTCCTTTGTGTCTTCGCGCCTTTGTGGTGAATAAATAATGCCCCCTCCAGCACATCGTAAGCATAAAGACGTTATCGCCGAGACTCTCGACCTCAAGGGCGCGCGGGTGGCCGATGTGGGCTGCGGCGATGGGGGGCTGGTGCGGTTGATGACGCGCCTGGGGGCGCGGGTTACCGGCATTGAGCCTTCGCCGAACCAGGTGGCGCGGGCCCAGGAAGCCGACCCCGCCGGCGACGAGGATTACAAGCAGGCCGGCGCCGAATCCTTACCCCTGGAAGATAGCGCCTTCGACGTGGTGGTCTTCTTCAACTCCCTGCATCATGTGCCGGGCGAGTTGCACGAAAAAGCCTTCGAGGAAGCCGCGCGGGTGCTGAAACCGGGCGGCGTCTTGTATATCTCGGAGCCGGTCGCCGAGGGCGCCAGATTCGAACTCGGCCGCCTGATCGACGACGAAACCCTTGTCCGCGCCAAGGCCTACGACGCCCTGCGAACGGCGGCCCAGGGGCCATTGTTCGAGGCGGAACGGGAACTGACCTATCTGGCGCCCTTCAAGTACGATAGCTTCGCGCAGTTTCGCGATCATACGATCGCGGTCGATGAGCGCCGCCGGGCCAAGGTCGAGTCCCTGGAAGACGAGCTGCGCGCATCCTTTGAGGCCCATGCCGAGGAGCGCGGCGGCGCCTTTCACTTCGACCAACCGACCCGGCTCAATATCCTGCGCCGGCGCCGTTAAGCCATGGCGGTCACCTATACCTCGAAGTATCACGCGCCCGAGGATCCGGGCGGCATCGTCGGCGAGATCTTGAACATGGGCGCCGAGTTCGAGGGCCCGGCCCAGGACGCCTTGCTCGGCTGGACCCTGCGCCTGGGCGACACTCAAGATCCGGCGGTGGCGGCGCGCGCGGTGTTAAAGAAATACGGCCTGGTGGAAGGCCCGGCGCCCGAGGGCGCTTGCGGCGACTTGGTGAAACTGCTGCGCGAAACCGCCAGCTATTCACAGGCGCGGCTGGATGCGCATATGTGCCGGCCCAAATCCGCGCGCCGCCGGGGCGGCCGCAAGGCGCGCCATTCGGATTAGCTAACGTTAGCTAACCCCAGAGGGCAGGGCCGAAGGGCTCGATCGTGCTGCCCTTGAAGACCAGGCCGTCGTCCCGGTCGCGTTCGAGTAACAGCGGCCCATCCAGATCGACGACTTGCGCGCCTTGGGCGACCAGGGTTGCGGGCGCCATGGCTAGGGACGTGCCCAGCATACAGCCGACCATGATCTTGTAGCCTTGCGCTTGCGCGGCCTGTTTGAGCTTGAGCGCTTCGGTCAGGCCGCCGGTCTTGTCGAGCTTGATATTGACCGCCTCGTAGCGGCCCTCGAGCTTGGCCAGGGACGCGGTGTCATGGCAGGATTCGTCGGCGCAGACCGGAACCGGATGTTCCAAGTCCGCGAGCGCTTCGTCTTTACCTGCGGGCAGCGGTTGCTCGATCAATTCGACGCCGAGCTTGTCCAGGCGCGGCGCCAGTTCCCGATAATCCGCCGGTGTCCAAGCCTCATTGGCATCGATGATGAGCCGTGACGATGGCGCGTTCGCCCGCACCGCCTCGACCCGCGCTAGGTCGCCGGGCCCGGCGAGCTTCAGCTTCAGGAGCGGTCGGCTTGCGTTTTCCGCCGCGCTCCGGCCCATGGCTTCGGGACTATCCAGCGACAGGGTGTAGGCGGTTACCAGGGGTTCCGGCGCTGGCAGGCCGGCAAGCTGCCACACCCGGTGCCCCGCCTGCTTGGCCTCCAGATCCCAGAACGCGCAGTCCAGGGCGTTGCGCGCGGCGCCCGCCGGCAGGGCGTCTTGCAGGCCGAGCCGGTCCAGGCCCTTGGCCAGCCGCGGCGCCATGGCTTCGAGGGCCGCGATGACGCCGTCCACGGTTTCGCCGTAGCGGGTGTAGGGCATGCACTCGCCCCGGCCCAGCTTACCGCCGGAGGATACCTCGGCGACCACGGCCACGGATTCGCTGCTGCTGCCGCGCGATATGGCGAAGCTGCCGCGGATCGGCCAGGTTTCCCGGCGCACGCGCAAGATCATTAATCGAGCCGTTCCAAGATCGGGGCGACGCCGTCCTTGAAGGCATCGACGGCGGGCAGGTCCAGGTGTTCCTCAAGGTGCCGCAAATAGGGCTCGGCTTCGCCCGCCGCCATGTGCGAGGTATTGACCGACACCCCGACGAAGCGCGCCGCCGGATTGGTCAGCCGCGCCGCCGCCAGGTTCGCCGCCATGCAGGTCTTCAACTCGGGCAGGGGATACTCGGGCAGGCCGCGCATGTGCGTGCGGGTCGGTTCATGGCATAGCACCAGGGCATCGGCCTGGGCGCCGTGGAGTAGCCCCAGGCTGACCCCGGCGTAGGAGGCGTGAAACAGCGACCCCTGGCCCTCGATCAGGTCCCACGGATCGGCCTCGTTGGCGGGCGAAATCCATTCGACCGCGCCGGAAATAAAGTCGGCCACCACGGCGTCGATGGAAACCCCCGATCCGGCGATCAATATCCCGGTCTGCCCGGTGGCGCGCAGGTCCGCCTTCATGCCGCGCGCGCGCATTTCCCGCTCCAGGGCTAGGCTGGTGTACATCTTGCCGGCCGAGCAGTCGGTGCCCACGGTCAAGAGCCGCTTGCCGCTGCGCTTGCGGCCGTTGGCGACCTCGAAATCGCGGTCCGGGTGCCGGACGTCGAACAGCTTACGCCCATGCTGGGCCGCGATCGCGGCCAGGCTCGACACGTCGGCCAGGCGGTTATGCAGTCCGGCGGCCAGATCGAACCCCTGCATGAGGGCGCGCTCGAGCACATCGGTCCAAGCGTCTGAAATCACACCACCCCGGTTCGCGACCCCCACCACTAAGGTCTTGGCGCCGGCCGTCCAGGCTTGCTCCAGGGTCATATCGGCCAGGCCCAGATCGGCCTGACAGCCGTCGAGGCGCCGCTGCCCAAGGCACCATTCCGGGCGCCAATGGGCAATGCCCTGGGCGGTCTTGGCCGCCAGTTGGTCCTTCGCGTCGCCGAGAAACAGCAGGTAAGGGTGTTGAATCGCCATGGTTTTCCCTTTGCTCCCCTGGTTGGAATTGGCCGCTAGGTTAGCTTAAAATTGGGCTTTCCGCACGTTAAAACGACTGTATTTCAATGCCTTCTAACACAAACTAGAGCGGAAACTTAAAGGCTCGCCAGGTCCGGCAGGTTGTCCTTGTCGATATGGCGGTCGACCGCGGGCAGGGGGTATTTAAGGCCGGTGGCGCAGTTGAACAGGATCGTCGTCTCGTGGTCTTTCACGCGGCCGTCCGTCCGGGCGGCCTTGTAGGCGGCATAGGTCGCCGCCCCTTCCGGGCACAGCAGCAAGCCTTCCTTGGCGGCGACTTCGCTCAGGGCCGCCGCGATCGCCTCGTCGGTGACCGCGATGGCGAAACCGCCGGAGGCGCGCACCGCGCGCAGGATCAGAAAATCGCCGACCGCCACTGGCACCCGTATGCCGGCCGCCATGGTGTGGGCGTTTTCCCACAGGGGCGCGTGTTCCACGCCGTCCTCGTAGGCCTTGACGATGGGGGCGCAGCCGGTCGCCTGCACGGCGACCATGCGCGGGCGCTTGGGCCCGATCCAGCCCATGGCCTCCAGCTCGTCGAAGGCCTTCCACATGCCGATCAGGCCGGTGCCGCCACCGGTGGGATAGAAGATCACGTCCGGCAAGTCCCAGCCGAACTGCTCGGCCAGTTCCAGGCCCATGGTCTTCTTTCCTTCGATCCGGTAGGGCTCCTTCAAGGTCGAGACATCGAACCAGCCGGGGGAGGTCTTGCCGGCGCCGACGATCTTGCCGCAGTCGTTGATGAGGCCGTTGACCTTGTAGACCGCCGCGCCCTGAAGCGCGATTTCGGAGACATTGATTTCCGGCGTGTCGTCGGGGCAGAAAACGGTCGTGCGCAGACCCGCGTGGCTGGCATAGGCGGCCATGGCGGCCCCGGCGTTGCCGTTGGTCGGCATGGCCAGGTGCGAGAGGCCAAGTTCCTTCGCCATGGCGACCGCCAGGGCCAGGCCCCGGGCCTTGAAGGAGCCGGTCGGCAGGCGCCCCTCGTCCTTTACGATCACCTGACCGCCGCTGAGGTTGGCCAGGGGTATCAGTGGCGTCACGACCTCGCCCAGGCTGACTACGTTTTCGGCCCGGCGCACCGGCAGGAATTCCCGGTAGCGCCAGAAACCGGTGGTGCGGGCGGCGAGGGTTTCCTTGTCGATCGACTTGGCCAGGGCCGCCAAGTCGTAGCGGACCAGCAGCGGCCGCCCGGCCTCGGAAAGTTCCTGCACCCGGTCCGCCTCATAGCGCTTGCCGGTGATGGAGCATTCCAGGTGGGTGACGAAGCTGGGCAACTCCTGGGTCAGAACCGGATCGAGCATGATGAAAACCTCGATGAGCAAGGGAAAACGCGGCGGTTGGCGACTATCGAAGGATTGCCCTTCCGCCGCAAGCCCGGAGCTTTCAATAGAAAGGGATTCACCACCAAGACACGAAGGCACGAAGGAGCCGCGAAGTGGATTTCTATGTATATATCTTCGCGTCTTAGTGTCTTCGTGCCTTGGCGGTAAACCTTCTTCGCGCTTTCTTCCGTATCGCCGTTGATTGTAAAACTAGCCCTATGAGTCCCGATACCTTCCTGAAAACCCTGTTCACGGCGGCGGTGGCGGCGGCGGATCCGGCGCGGTGCCTGCCGCCTCATCTGCCCGCGCCGCCCAAGGGGCGGACCCTTGTCATTGGCGCGGGCAAGGCGGCGGCGGCCATGGCCAAGGCGGTGGAGGAACATTGGTCCGGGCCTTTGGAAGGCCTGGTGGTGACCCGCTACGGCCACGGCATGGCCTGCAAGCGCATCGAAGCGGTCGAGGCCGCTCACCCGGTGCCCGACAGCGCCGGGCGCGAAGCCTCGATCCGGATATTGGATATGATCGGCGGGCTAACGGCGGATGATTTGGTTTTGTGCCTGATCTCGGGCGGCGGTTCGGCCTTGCTGGCGGCGCCGGCGCCGGGGCTGAGCCTGGACGACAAGCGGGACGTGACCGCGCGCCTGTTGCGCTCCGGCGCCACCATTAGCGAGATCAATTGCGTGCGCAAGCACCTCTCGGCCATCAAGGGCGGGCGCCTGGCCGTGGCTTGCGCCCCGGCGCGGGTCGTGACCCTGGCCATATCGGATGTGCCGGGGGACGATCTCTCGGCCATCGCCTCGGGCCCCACGGTGGCGGACCCGACCACTTTCGCCGATGCCCTGGCGGTCTTGGCGGCCTATGGGATAGAGGAACCGGCGCCGGTTCTCGCCCACCTGAAAGCCGCCGCCGAGGAAACCCCCAAGCCCGGCGATCCACGCCTCGTCCGGGCGGAGACCAAACTCATCGCCACGCCGCAGGTTTCTCTGGAAGCGGCGGCGCGGGCCGCGCGCGACGCCGGCGTGACGCCGGTCATTCTCGGCGACAGCATTGAGGGCGAGGCGCGGGATATCGCGCTCATGCACGCCGGCATCGCCCGCCAAGTCGCCCGCCACCGCCAGCCGGCATCCGCGCCGGCGGTTCTACTTTCCGGTGGCGAGACCACGGTAACCCTGCGCGGCAAGGGACGGGGCGGGCGCAACGCCGAGTTCCTGCTGGCGCTCACAATCGCCTTGAACGGAGACGCGGGTATTCATGCGCTGGCTTGCGATACCGACGGCATAGACGGCTCCGAAGATAACGCCGGCGCCCTGGCCGGTCCCGATAGCCTGGCCCGCGCCAAGGCCCTGGGCCTCGATGCCCGCGCCAGCCTGGCCGACAACGACGGTTACGGTTTTTTCGCCAAGCTCGGCGATCTCATCGTGACCGGCCCGACCCGCACCAACGTCAACGACTTCCGCGCGATTTTGATCGAAGACGACTCAAATTAAGGCCCGCTCGACAAACCATATGGACGCGACGGCTGCAATGGCGAACGATCCGAAGCGCAGGACCAGCGGCTGGTAGAAGCGGGTCCGGGCAGCGTAGGTGGCGGCGGGCAGGAACACCGCGACGATGGCGAGCTGGCCCACCTCGACCCCGAGGTTGAAACTGAACAGGGACAGCAGCAAACCCTCGCTCGGCAAACCGAGCTCGCTGAGCGCGGATGCGAAGCCGAGGCCGTGGATCAAACCGAAACCGAAGGCCACCGCCCAAATCCCGCGCGAGACCACGGGAAAGATGTTGTTGAGCGCCGCGAGGACGATGGAGGCGGCGATGAGCGGTTCGATTAGGCGCGGGGGCAGATCGATCCAGCCAAGACTGGCCAGACCCAGGGTGATGGAATGGGCGAGGGTGAAGGCGGTGACCACCTTGACCACCTCGCGAAAGGCCGCGTGCGGCCGCTTGGCCAAGGTACCGCCACTCTTGCACCGGTGCAGCACGGCGGGCAGCAAAAGCGAAATCAGGAACAGCACATGGTCGATGCCGATCCAGATGTGCCACACGCCTTCCTCGGCATAGACGGCGGCTTGAATCCAGGGGTTGGCCTCACCGTCTTGGGCGCGCCAGCTTGGACGTTCGGGGCTGAGAATGCTCGTTGCGTTCACACCGTTCCATTCGGTTTTGAGTAATCCGCGATGCTGAGGATCGAGGTCGAAGAACAGGGAATAATGAACATTGAAATCAGCGATCGTGCCCGCGCACTCGGCGGTGAAACGCAACACCGCGTAGGCGCCGTCGCTGCGGTCTTCGACCAGGTGTTCGCTGGCCGCCGCCGGGCAAACGGCATCGTCCGCGCGCAAATCTAAACGCGCCAGGGCATAGGCCGCGATGGCGCCGTGACGGGTGCGCAACTCGCCCCAGGTGATGTCGCCGTCGCCGTCGCCGTCCAAGCCCATGGCGTAATCCAGATCGCGCAAGGCGATGGCCCAGGTGCCTTGGACCGTGGCGCCGTCGATCCGCAGGCCGAGGGTGGAGTCGCTGGGCTTATGGGCCTCGGCGGTTACCGGGATCAGCACCAGCAGCGCGGCGTACAGCGCCTGAATAATTCGCGGCATGTTTCCTACCCCTGCTTCAAGCGCCGTATCGACGCCTCGAGCGACACGTCTTCAAGGCCGGTCTTGGCGATCCAGGCCACGACCGGCGTGGCGCGTGTCGGTGTCTTGGCGGCGATGGCGGCTTGCAGAACCAGGGCGGCGTCGTGCGGTTCTTTCTGTAAATCCCAGTTCGCCAGGGCTAGGCGCAGGGCCGTTTCAGGCCGCTTGAGGATTTCCAAAGTGAAGCGCGCTTCCTCGCGCCGGTGCAGAATGCTGCCGCGCCGCCGGCTGGCCTCGAAGCGGGCCTCCAGCATGGTCCGGTATCGAAGCGCGGCGTCGTTCCCCAGGCGCTGCTCGGCGATGGCTAGGCGCAGCAGCAGGCCGTCGGGGCGGGTGTCGCCGTCGAGCAGGTCGCGGGCGTCTTGCGGGCGTCCCCGCTCCAGCAGGAAATCCGCGTAGGCGCCAAGCAGGTAAACGTCACGCCGCCCGAGGTCGAGCGCCGCACGGAAATGCCGCTCGGCCTCTTGCGCGCCGCCGCGCCGGGCCGCGATCTCGGCCAGGTTGGTCAAGGCCCACAGCCGCAGGCGGTCTTCGTTGTTGCCGGCCGTGAGCGCATTGGCCAAACGGTTTTTACCGCCGGCGGCTTTGCCGCTCAGGCTCTCGACCCGGCCCAGGCAGGTCGCCACGATAAGGGAAGGCCCGCTCTTGGGCAGGCGGCGGCAAGCCTCTATCGCCGCGCCGTTGCGCCCCACGACTTGCAGGACAAAGGCTTTGGTCAGCAGGGCCTGGGCATGGTTCGGACGCGCCGCCAATATAGTTTCCAGGTCGTCTAAGGCGGTCTCGAAATCATGCCGGAACTGATACAGCCCCGCACGCAGAACCAAAACTTCGAGCGGCGGTTTGTCGATATCCCACCAGGGTTTCAAGGCAGATTCGGCATAGCCGTAGTAACGCGGATCGGACTCGGCGCGGCCAACATCCATGTAGCGGCGGGCCAGGCGCAGGGCCAAGGTCAGGTTTTCTGGAGTGGCGGTCAGTTGCGTGCGCAGGCCACGCAAAACGCGTTGAGATTCCGTGCCCGGCGCCGGTAGCTTTTCCAACACCGTATCGTCGTTGGCGGGAATGTAGGGCTTGGCCGTGGCTTCGCTGGCGATTAGGCCCATGAAAACGACGATGGCCGCACACAGGGCGCGGATTGTAATGGAGCATGTCATGCGGTTTTTCATCTGCACTTCCCTCGATCAAGGGTGGGGCGGGCTCAACGGAAGCCCGCCCCCTTGCTTGAGGACTTACTCGTCCCCGGTCTTGGCCGGGTCGCCGTGGTGGCCATGGTTGCGGCCGTTCAGCGGGGTTGCGGCATAGGGGAAGACATCGTTGAAGGTGATGTCGTTCGAGGTGATGCCGTCGAAGTCAGTCAGGGAGGCGTCGCCTTCCGGAACCGGCTGACCCTGGATCAGGGGCGCATTCCCCAGTGCCAGGAGGGCGATGTCGTCGACATCGTCGCCGAAGCGCCGGCCATTCGGCCAACCGCCGGGGATGAGCCCGCCGTTAGCGAAGGGATCCTGCACTTGGCTCTGCAAGAGGTCGCCGCCGAACAGGCCAAGCCGGTTGAAGCCGTTCTCACCCGCCAGGCGCGCCGGCCCGGTGGTCAGATCGACCTTGATGACGTCCGGGATGTAGATGCCGACGATCAGGGAGTTGCCGTTGGCATCGTTCAGGGGCGTGGTGTTTCGGACCTCAGCCAATTCCGGGTTGGCGGCGAAGCTCAGGAACAATTCCTCGTCGCGAGTTGGATCGACGCGATTATAGAGATCCTTGCGGGAGATCTGAACCAGGGCCTCGTTGAACAAGGGGTTGCCTTGGCGCGCGACTTGGATGAAACGCCCGGAAGTGCGATCGAATTTCATACCGCGGGAATCGCGGCCATTCTCATCGCCGTCGTCATCGCCGTCATCATCGCCGTCATCGTCATTGTCGAAAGGCCTAGCCGGGTTCTTCGCCAGCTTGGTCTTCTGCCGGCGTGAGGTGGTGGCGTAAACGCCGGCGATCTTGGCTTCGCCCAACTCGGCGAAGGGAATGTTCAGGACGATGGTGTGAACATTGAAGCCGCCCTGACTGTCGAAGGGCTTGGCCGGGCTGGGGTTGAAGGGATCGGCGCCGCCAAAGGCGAAATCCAAATCAAAAATCGACTGAATATCAGCGTAGAAACCATCGTCGCGCTGACCGGCGAAGACCTGATAGCCGCCGGAAAGGTTGCCGATTGCATTACGGGTATAGAAGTCGAGCGCTCCGTTGCTGTCGACGCCTTCCTTGGCCGGCATGTCGCCGTCGTTGTCTTGGTTATAAAGCGGCGTCACGAGACCTTGGTTGTTCGGCGGTACCCGCAGGTTCCGGCCAATGACGGTTTTCCTGCCGGTGCGGTTATCGACCTTGGTGACCGTGTAGGTTTGACGCAGGTTCTGCGACGGTGAAAATCCATCCTCGTCAAGGTCGGTTCCGATCACGCCCTGAAAGGCCTGCAGGATCGTGTTGCGGTTTTGGAACCGGGTCTTGAACTTGAAGCGGTAGCTGAAGGTGGCGCGGCCGGCCGCGAGATCGGCCTCGTCGGCGGCGATGTGAATTTCGTAACGCACGCGGTCGTCGAAGCGATAGATGTTGGGGCCGATTCCGGGTTCCTCGAAGGGATTGACCGCCAGCGCCGTGGTCAGGTACTGGCCGTCCCGGCCTTCGCTGACGAAGGCATAGACGTCGGTCGTGTTCGCGGGATCGTCCAGGGTTATCAGGGGGGCATCCATATGACTGGATGCGTGAAGCGGCGCCATGGGCATGGCCGCCAATAAGGCGGCGCCTCCCACGATGCCAAGGGTGGTACTTTTGAGGGACATAGTCACTACTCCGTTCGTTGCACATCAGCGACCGGGGAATCCGGTCTCGCCGGACGCTGGAGCAGTCCAAGTAAGACGCCCGCTGAACGGTAGTTACCGCTATCCGACATACCCCGACTTACGCCGTGCGCGGGGACATGGATGCAAGAAGTGGAGAATCTTTTCGGTAGTCAGGGCGGCGCAAGCTTGAAGAGTATCGTTTTGCTCGCAAGTCACCCTTGGGCTTGACCTGAGGGTCCATGGAAAATGCCGGGACCCGAACCTCGATGGATTGCCGGATCAAGTCCGGCAATAACGGTTAAGCAGGGGTTTGCGCTTAGTCGAAGGCTTCGTTCAACTCGCCACTGATGTAGAACATCGCGCCGCTCTTGGTGTGTATGACCGGGTGTATGGACCCAGCGAGGGCCGCGACATAGTCGCCCGGTCCGTAACTTTCCTCGCCGATGGTGAGGTCGCCCTCGATCATCAGGCATTCCTCGACCTGGCGGTGGCGGTGCGACGCGAACTTGGTGCCGGGCGCGAGGCGCACCAGAAACGATTGAGTTCCCACCGCGCGGTCGATCAAGAGTTGCTTTTTCTCGACCCCGGGTCTGGTCTTTATCCAGATGCCCTCGTTCGCGCGGATCGATATGTTGAGAGCGTCGCGCGGCGCCCCGTCCAGGGCCGCCTCGATACCGCTCCACACCGCGTCGCGCGGTTGTATCGGCGCGATGTCCGCTTCCAAGGGCGCCAAGTGCCGTTCCCACTGGGCGACAAGTTCTTGCAGGCCGGGGTCGCGTGACATGGCCACCGCGAATTTTTTCCGGGTCTCGGGGGCGAGGGTGCCGAGAACGTATTCGCCCGCTTGCCGCTGAAGGTCGATACTCGTCATTGGTCCAGGCATTCTTTTATCTGCATCAGCCCGCGCCGGACCCATGACTTCGTGGTGCCGAGCGGCGACTTCATTCGATCAGCCAGTTCCTCGTGGGTCAAACCGTAATAGTACGCCAGGCGGATCGCCTGTTGCTGTTGTTCCTTCAAGCGTTCCAGGCATTGTTCCAGGGCGCTGGCGGAGGGATGCTTGCCGGCCGCCGGATCTGGCAATACTTCGGCCAAATCCTCCAAACTCGCGCCCGTCTTGGGTCGGCGCCCCTTGGCGCGAAGTGTATCGATGGCCTTGCGCCGGATAATGGTAATCATCCAGGCCATGGCCTGGCCGCGGTCCGGGTCGAACTGCGACGCCTTGCTCCAAATTACAATAAAGGCGTCTTGCAAGACTTCCTCGGCTAGGTCGCGCTCACGCAAGGTGCGTAGTGCGATCGCGAACATCATGGGCGAGGCGAGCTTATAGAGGCGCGCGAAGGACGAGCGGTCGCCCTTGGCGGCGGCAATCAGTATATCGTTGAGCGGCTCAAGTTCTGAAACCTTGGCGGCCGCCGCCATTGTTCGCGTGTTTTCCTTGGCCATAAGACCGGTATCATACAACGATGACCGCTCGTGGGTCATGGGAAGAATCTGGGGCCGCGCGCTTGGCGGGCGGCGGCGTACCCGGCGCCGGAAAGGCGCGGTACTGGGAAATTTGAGTCGGGTTCTTGCCAAGCGGGCTCTCCAAAACATGGGGGACTACATCGGACGTTCCTCAGGCTTACACCGGCTTCTACGCTGGCCGGATGCGGTTTGGATGCAGGCAGGGAAAATATTTTTGCCTGTTATCTATCCCTTTCGCACCGCACGCAGGTGGCCGGCGAAGTCCGGGGTGGCCATGAGGGTTTTGCAGCGGGCGAAGCGGCCCGTGGCGTAGGCCCAGAAATCTTCCGCCGGGTTGTCGTTGGCGTGTTGGATCAGGCCCCAGAGGGTCCAGAGCAAGTCGCACATGGCCTTGTAGATCACCATGCGGCCCCAGTCGGCGGCGCCGGCGCCGCCGGGGAAATAGGCGGCCATCATGGCCTCGTCGTGAGCCGCTTCGAAACCGGCCTCGACCGAAAGATCGCCCAGATCCCACATGGGATCGTTCATGCCCGAGTATTCCCAGTCGACGATCCACATGCGCGCGCCGGTATCCAGGAAGTTCTCGCACAAGGGATCGCAGTGACAGGGGGCGAGGGCGCCGGGCCGGGCGTTCAAGGCCTCGCGCACCGCCTCGGCCTCCTTCAGAACATCGCGGTAGCCGTCCGGGAATTCGACGGTCTTGGTGGCCAGGATTTTCAGGTAGTCGTCGATCATGGCGAAGAGTTCGAAGCGGAACTCGAAACTCCGGCCGCCGGTGTGCAGCTTATGGAAAGCCGCCGCCGCGCGGGCCGGGGCCCCCGGTATGCAACGGAAAGTTTCCGGCGACATGGTTTCGGCCCCGTCCAGAAAGCGCGTGACCATGACGCCGCTGGCGGCATCGGCGTGGAGGACTTCGGCGCTGACCCCAAGCTCAGCGGCGACACGGGCGTTGTGGGCCTCGACCTCGCGGTCGATATACTCTTCCGTGCCCTGGCCCGGCAGACGCAGGCAGAAATCCTCGCCCCCGGCCTCGACCCGGAACACCAGATTAGTCAGGCCGCCAAGCCGGGTGATGTTTACCTTTTCGCGATCCAGTTCCTTGAAGAGCGGAAGCGTTGCGATTGCCGCGCGGGCTTGGGCGATGTCGCCGTTATTCATTCCTGTCTCCTCTCACGCCTTCAAGCGTGCGTTGCTTGGATCGTAGTGGCAGCGCGGTCCGCGGGTGGCCGTGTAGGCCGTGCCGAAGGCCTCAATTTCGAAATCGGTTTCCCTGGCCAGACCGCTTGGCAGGTAACCGAAGGCCAGGGTCTTGCCTAGGGTGTGGCCAAAGCCCGCGCTGGTGGTTTGGCCCACGACCTTGCCTTCCTTAAGGATCGCCTCGCCACCGTGAAAGGGGGCGAAGCCCTCGACCGCGAAGGCGCATAGCTTGCGCGCGGCGCCCTTATCCTCGATCGCCGCCAGGGCGTCGTGGCCCAGGAAGTCGCCCTTGCCGAGGGCGACACAGAACCCGAGACCGGCCTCGTAAGGCGAGTAGTCGGGACTCAGATCGGCGGACCAATAGAGATAGCCTTTTTCCAGGCGGCACGACTCGATGGCCCGGTAACCCGCATCGGCGATGCCGAATTCCCGGCCCGCTGCCATCAGGGTTTCATAGACATGGGCGGCATACTCGGCCGGTATGTGCAACTCCCAGCCCAGTTCCCCCACATAGCCGATGCGCGCCGCGCGCACGCTGGCGTGACCGACCTCTATCTCGGCCACGGAAAGGAATGGAAGCGCCGCGTTCGAGACATCCTGGTCCGTGACCGCTTGCAGCACATCGCGCGCGCGGGGCCCGCAGAGGTTGATGACCGCGCGTTCCCGCGTGACCTCGCGCATCTTGACCGTGCCCTCGCCGGGCATGTGGCTGCCTAGCCAATGGCCGTCGCGCACCCCGAAGCCGGATCCGGTGACCGCATAGAACAGGTCATCGCTCTGCTTCATGATTGTCAGGTCGGCCTCGACCCCGCCCTTGGGGTTGCAAAGCTGGGTATAGACGCAAGTCCCCGCCGGGCCGGAAAGATCGTTCGCGGCCAGGCCTTGCAGGAACTTACCCGCGCCCGGTCCGGCAATCTCGAACTTGGCGAAGGAGGACTGGTCTATCAGGGCCACGCGTTCGCGGATAGCCCGCGCCTCGGCGCCAACCGCCTCGAACCAGCCGGGCTTGTTCTCGAAGCTGGGGCGTTCGATATGGTTCGCGGAGAAGCAGTTGGGCCGCTCCCAGCCGTTCTTGGCGCCATAGGCCGCGCCGCGTTGTTTCAGGATTTCGTAGAGGGGGCTGCGCCGCAGGCCGCGCCCGGCTTGGGTCTCCTCGCCCGGCCAATGGATCTTGTAGTAGGAGCCATAGGCTTCGATGGCGCGGGCTTCCAGGTAGCGGCCATTGGCCTGGGGCGCGCCGAAGCGGCGCACGTCGAAGGGCCAGAGGTCCATGCCCGGATCGCCGTGCAGGATCCAGTTGGCCATGGCGTGGCCGGCCCCGCCCGAGGCGGCGATGCCGGCGGTGAATCCGCAGGCGACATAGAAATTATCCAAGTCCGGCGCCAGTCCCATGATCGGTTCGCCGTCGGCTGAAACCGGGATCGGGCCGTTGATGATTGTCTGGATGCCGGTGTCGTTGAGCACCGGCAGGCGCTCGGCGCAGGGCAGGGCGAAACGTTCCAGACGGTCCATGTTGGAGTCGAACAACTCGCGCCCGAAATCGAACGGCGGCCGCCCGCGCCAGCAACCTTTCGTTCCGTCCTCCCAACCGCCGATGGCGAAGGCGCTCACATCGGGCTTCAGATAGAAATTCTTGTCCGGGTCGCGCAGGGTCGGCAAATCGGGCGCGAGGTCCAGGGTTTTCTCGGTGACGAAATACTGGTGTTCGACCACGCCGGCGGCCAAGGGCACTCCGGCCAGGGCGCCGACCCGCTTGGCCCAAAGCCCGGCGCAGTTGACCAGGATGTCGCAAGCGACGGTGCCGCCATCGGTCACCACCCCGGCGGCGCGCCGCCCTTGAAGAACGATCTCGCGCACGCAGACGCCTTCCTCGATCCGCGCCCCCTTGGCCCGCGCGCCTTTTGCATAGGCTTGAGTCAGGGCATAGGGGTCCACATAGCCGTCCGAGGGGATAAAGGCGGCCCCGACAACGCCGTCCAAGTCGATGTAGGGAAACTTCTCTTTCGCCTCCCCTGGGCTCAGGCTGTGGCACTCGAAACCGATGCCGCGCGCCTGGGTCATGGCGCGGCGGATTTCGCTCCAGCGCGCGGGCGAGGACGCGAGGCGCAGGGAACCTGTCTTGCGCCAGTCGATGGCCTGGCCGGTTTCGGCTTCGAGACGGTCGAAGACCGCGACCGACTCCTGCATGAGCCGCGTCAGGTTGCGCTTGCCGCGAAGTTGTCCGACCAGCCCGGCGGCGTGCCAGGTGCAGCCGTCGGTGATCCGCGATTTCTCCAGCAGCAGCACGCCGCTCTCCCCGGCGCGCGCCAGGTGATAGGCGAGGGAGCAACCGATGGCGCCGCCGCCGATAATGACAATGCGGGCGTGGCGATCGGCCTTGAAGCTGGTGGCGCTCAGCATTTGATTTTTTTCATGTCCGGATCGTAGAGCGGACCGAGATGTAAGCGGGCCGGCACTTTCTCGTTCGCCACCACCAGCTCGTAAGTTCCGGCACGCAAGTAGTCGTTCGTCACGCCTTGCGCGTCGCGGACATAACCGTAGCCGATGGGTTTGCCGACGGTGTGTCCGAAACCGGCGCTGGTCAGGTATCCGGCGGGTTTCCCGTCACGCAGGATGGTCTCGCGCCCGACCAGCACCGTGTCAGGATCGTCCAGGGTGAAACAGGCGAGCTTTTTGCGCGGCAGGGTATTGGCAGCTTTTTCCGCCGCCGCCCGGCCCAGGAAGGGCGTTTCCGATTTCAACTTCACCGCCCAGCCGAGCCCGGCCTCAAGCGGCGACTCATTCGGGGTGATGTCGGCGCCCCAGGCCCGGTAGCCTTTCTCCAGACGCAGGGATTCGATCGCCCGGTACCCGGCGGGGGCGATGCCGAAGGGCGCGCCCGCCGCCATGACCGCGTCGAATACCCGCCCCAAAGCGTCGATGGGCATGTGCATCTCCCAGCCCAGTTCCCCGACGTAGGTCAGGCGCAGGGCCCTGACGCCATGACCGGCGATGTCGATCTCGCGCATCTGGGCGAAGGGAAAACCCTCATGGGAAATATCGGCCTCCGTGACCTGCGCCAGAACTTCACGCGCGCGCGGCCCGAAGAGGGATAGGGTGCCGAAGTCCTGGGTCACGTCGATCAGTTTTGCGTCCAGGTCCGCGCCGATGCGGTCGCGTATCCAGGCCGCGTCGTGGGTGCGGAAGCCGGTGCCGGTGACGATGTAGTAGCGGTCCGGCGCCAGGCGGGCGACGGTCAGGTCGCATTCGATCCCGCCCCGGCTATTGAGCATCTGGGTATAAACCACGCGCCCCGGCGGCACCGCCACATCGTTGGCGCAAATCCAGGACAAGGCGGCCTCGGCATCGGGGCCGTGCAATTCGAACTTGGCGAAGGAGGATTGATCGAAGAGAGCCACCCGTTCCCGGCAGGCCCGGTGTTCTTCGGCCACATGATCGAACCAGTTTTGTTTACCCATGGAATAAACATCGCTGGGCTCCACCCCCTCGGGCGCGAACCAGTTGGGCCGCTCCCACCCCAGCTTGGATCCGAAGCAGCCGCGCAAGGCCTTGAGGCGCATATAGAGCGGCGAGACGATGAGCGGCCGGCCGCTTTCGTATTCCTCGTGGGGGAAGGCGACCGTGTAATGCTTGCCATAGGCTTCCAGGGTGCGTTCGCGGACCCAGGGCTTGTCCCGGTGCATGGCGGCGAAGCGGCGAATGTCCACGCTCCAGAGGTCGAGCGGCTGTTCGCCATTGATAATCCATTCCGCCAGGGACCAGCCGGCGCCGCCGCCCGCCGCGATGCCGAACGCATTGAAGCCGCAGCCGACGAAAAGGTTCCGCACCTCCGGCGTCTCGCCCATGATGTAATTGCCGTCAGGGGTGAAACTTTCCGGCCCGTTGAGCAGTTGCTTGACCCCGGCTGTTTCCAGCGCCGGCACCCGCGCCAGGGCCTGTTCCATCAAGGGTTCGAAATGATCCCAATCGGAGTCGAGCAGCTGGAAGGAAAAATCCTCGGGGATGACATCGCGTGCCCAGGGGATTGGGTTTTGTTCGTAGCCGCCCATGACCAAGCCGCCGACTTCTTCCTTGAAGTAGATCAGGCGGTCGGGATCGCGCAGGGTCGGCATGTCCGGGGTCACGCCCGCGACCGGCTCGGTCATCATGTATTGATGCTGCACGGCTTGCAGGGGCACGGAGACTCCGGCCAGGGCCGCGACCTGGGGCGACCACATGCCGCAGCAGATCACCGCCTTCTCGCAGGCGATGTCGCCTTGGGCGGTGCGCACCCCGGCGATGCGCCCTTTTTCGATAACGAAGCCGGTGACGGCGATTTTCTCGTGAATGCGGGCGCCGTTCATGCGCGCACCCTTGGCCAGGGACTGGGTAATGTCGGAGGGCGAAGCCTGGCCGTCACTGGGCAGGAAGGCGGCGCCGACAAGATCGCCGGTGTCCATCAGGGGCCAGAGCTGCTTCGCTTCGCTAGGTGTCAGCAGGTTCATTTCCAGGCCGAAGCTTTGGGCGGTGGTCGCCTGGCGCTTGATCTCGGTCCAGCGTTCCCGGTTACAGGCCAGGCGCAGGCCGCCGTTCTGCTTCCAGCCGGTGGCCAGGCCGGTCTCTGCCTCCAGGCGGGTGTAGAGATCGACGGAATACTTCAAGACCTGGGTGATGCTGGCGGAGGTCCGCAGTTGCCCGACCAGCCCGGCGGCGTGCCAGGTCGCGCCGTTGGTAAGCTGCCCGCTTTCCAGCAGAACCACATCGGCCTTGTGATCGCGGGCCAGGTGATAGGCGGTCGAGCAACCGATAATGCCGCCGCCGATCACCACGATTTGCGCGCGCTCGGGAAGACCGGCCATGGCTCTAAGACCTCACCGCTTCGAGGGTGCGTTCGAAGCGGTCCAGATTCGTGGCGGTGTAGCTGGCGTAGTCGAAATCGATGGTGGAGTGAATCTCCGACACCATGCTCCAAAGGGTTTCGCGCAACAGCGAGGCGCACTTCATGGCGCCATAGCGCCGCCGCAAGGCCGCGTCCGGCGCGCGGCCATAGTAGGTGGCGAGCAGCCAGTCTTCTTGGTGCGCGTTTAGCCCGTTGTTGGTGGCCAAATTGGCGAGATCGAACAGGGGCGAATTGAAACCGGCGTAATCCCAATCGATCAGCCATAGGCGCGTGCCGTCGTCCATGAAGTTGGCGGCCAGAAGATCGTTGTGCCCGAAGACGATCTCGACCGGCCCCACGGCTTGCTCCAAATCGCGGGCCGTATCCATCAAACCGGCAAGGCGCGGCATGTGGCGGGAGTTTCCTTCGCGCAAGCTTTGGGCGTAGTCGCGCAGGACATGAAAAACCCAGAAAATAAGTGCTGGGCCGCGTACGTGCTTCGGCATTTCCCTGTGGCAGCGCTGGATCAGCGGCAGAATCCTCGCCAGCACCGCATCCTCGCGCACATCGGCGTCGCTCAGGGTTTTGCCTTCGATGAAACGCAGCACCAGGATGCCTTCCTCGGCATGGACGACCTCCGGCGATATCCCGGCGGCATGGGCGGCTTGGGAGGCGGCGCGTTCGTTGAAACGCATAATCTGATGGCGGGGAATATCGCCGCCCACGCGGACCACGAATTTCTCGGCCCCGTCTTGAACCGTGAAATTCCGGTTGGTGATGCCGCCGCCGAGAACCTCGGGCTCGACTGGGGACTTCCAGCAGGATAAGGCGGCTACTTTTCGCCGGGCGTCATTCAAGTTCATGTCTTTCACTCCAGTCCCAAGCGCGCCTTGGCGCGCCGGGCGCCGGCGGTTATCAGGCGGTCGGCGATGATGGCGATGAAGGCGACGCACAGGCCGGCCACGATGCCGCGCCCGGTGTCGGCCTTGGTCAAGGCGATATAAACCTCTTGTCCAAGATCCCGCGTGCCCACCAGGGCCGTGATCACCAGCATGGACAGGGCCAGCATGATGGTCTGATTGATGCCGAGCATGATTTCCGGCAAGGCCAGCTTGAGTTTGATCTTGGTCAGGATCTGGAAGCGGGTGCAGCCGCAGGCGATACCGGCATCGATCAACTGCGGATCGACGCGGCGGATACCGTGGGCGGTATAGCGGATGGCCGGCGCCAGGGCGTAGGCGACCACCGCGATCATGGCGGCGAAATCGCCGACCCTGAACAGCATGACCACGGGCATGAGGTAAACGAAGGACGGCAAGGTTTGCAGGGTATCGATGGCCACCTTAACGCCGCTCCAGACCCGCTCGCGCTCCGCCGCCAGGATGCCGATGGGAATGCCGATGATGCCGGCGAAGATCACTGATATCCCGCACAAATAGACGGTAATCATCGACTTGGGCCACAAGCCCACCAAGGCGATGAAGCTACTCAAAAGCGCGCACAGCAGGGCCAGGCGCCAGCCGCCCAAGGCCCAGCCCGCCGCCGCCAGGAAAGCCACCACCGCGACCCAGGGCAGGCCGAGCAGCAAGCGCTTGAAGGGGATCAGGATGTTCAGCAGGATCGCCGTCTTGACCGCTTCCAGTTGATCGAAGTAGTTGACGTTGATCCAGCGCACCAGGTCATCCCACATGCTGCCGGTGGTGACCGCCCAGGCCTCGGGGTAGCTTTGCACCCAGCCGGCGGCCAGGCCGGCCAGGCCGGTGGCGAAGACGATGATCAGGCACACGCTGGTATAGGGATGGCGGCGCCATAGGGATTGCCGGGCGGCGGCCTCAATGTGGGCCGGTTGGGTCTTGTTGGCCAGGGCTTGCGACAGCCGGTCGAGGGCGATGGCCAGAACCACGATCGCCACCCCGGATTCGATTCCCGCCCCGATATCCAGGCGGCGCAGGGACGACAGCACCTCGAATCCCAAGCCCCCGGCGCCGATCATGGAGGCGATGATGACCATGTTCAGGGTCAGCATGATGACCTGATTGACCCCGACCATGAGGCCGGGCATGGCGCTGGGCACCATAATTTTCCAGGTCATCTGGCGGGCGCTGCAACCGACCATGTGGCCCAGGTCGCGGGATTCCTCCGGCACCGCGCGCAGGGCCAGGATGGTGATGCGGACCATGGGCGGCATGGCATAGACGATGGTCGCGACGATGGCCGATACGGGACCGAAGCCGAAGAGAAACAGGATCGGCACCAGATAGGCGAAAACCGGCACCGTCTGCATCAAATCCAGCACCGGCCGGATTATCCGCTCGACCGGGCGCCAGCGGTAGCTCGCCAAACCGGCGAACAATCCGCCTGCGATCCCGAAGGGCACCGCGATCAGGATCGAGGCCAGGGTAATCATGGCGCCCTGCCATTGCCCGAAGACGGCGAGATAGGCGAAGCAACCACCGGCCAGGGCCGCCAGGGTCCAATCCTTGGTGTAGCGGCCCAGGGCCACGACCATGGCGACCACCGATATCCAGGTCAGGGGCGGCAGAATTTGCACCGCGTCCGAGCCCTGGCCTTGAAGCAAACCATGGGACAGCAGGCCCAGGGCCAGCCGGTAAGGCCGCTCGATCGCCCAGGAAATGCCGCGGGTTAGCTCGGTAAAGGTAAAGAGGCCGAAAGTCGCGTCCTCGACCAGCCAGGTCATGGCGTCGGAAATCCAGAACTTGAGCGGCACGATCCAGGCACGCGGGTACTTCACCGCCCAGGGCGCTATCTCGCCGCCCCAGGCCCAGAGCACCGCCGCCAGGGCGAAGGCCAGCCCCCACACCAGAACCTTGGGCCACCGCCCCGCTGGCGCGGCCGAACTGCTGGGAATTGGGTTCATGCTCTAGCAGGGGGCGCGCAAAGAAGCCCGCCCCCTCCCGGTCAGAGTAACGCGAAACTTAAGGCAGCCAGGTTTTCCAGCGGCCTTCGTTCTTGGCGATCCATTCGGCGACCACGGCATCGACCTTTTGCCCGTCCAGATCCACGGCCGAAACCATGGCGCCCATTTCGTCGTTGTTGATATTGGACTTGACGATGGTGTCGTGGGCGCCCGGCCATTTGTCCTTGAGCCCGGCCCAGGAGACCTTCCAGATCGGGCCGCGCGGCTTGCCGCAGTCGTACTTGGCGTTTTTGTTGCTGCCCCAGGAGGCGTCGTTATAGCAAGCGGCGGAATACTTGGGGAAATCGACCCATTCGCCCTTGTATTTCACCGGCGCCCAGTGCGGGGCATAGACCCACAGCAGGATCGGCGCCTGGCGCTGATAGGCGGATTCCAGCTCGGCGAACAAGGCCGCGTCGGTGCCCGCGTGGACGACCTCGAAGTCTAGCCCCAAGGCCTCGACCCGTTCGTCGTCGAAGCCGCCCCAGGTGACGGGGCCGCCCAGGTAGCGCCCGTTGGGCGCGGTTTCGGGGACCGAGAATGCCTCGGCGCACTTGCCCAGGGCCTTCCAGTCGGGCAGGCCCGGACAGCGGTCCTTCATATAGGCCGGATACCACCATTCCTCGATCGCCTGCAGGCCGGTCTCGCCCAGGTTGACGACCTTGCCGGTGGCCGTGGCCTCGTCCATGGCGTCGCGCCCGGTGGTTTCCCAAATCTCCATGGCAACATGCAGATCGCCGGTCTTCAGGCCCGCGAACTGGGCCAGGTAATCGGCCTGGACGTACTCGATGTTGTAGCCGGCCTTTTTCAAGACCTCGCCCATGATTTTGGTGGTGATGAACTGCCCGGTCCAGTCGTGCAGGGTCAGCTTGATCGGGTCTTTGGATTCGACCCCGGCCTGGGCTTGTGGCGCCCAGGCGCCGGCCGCGATCAGCGCCGCCGCGGCGGCCAGAATGCTTGTGGTTCGGCCCCGGTGAAACATGGATATCCTCCTTGCCTAAAGTGGACGCGGGCCCTTTTTAAGTTGGGCTTGCGCGCGGATAGCCGCCCCGGCTTTGCCCAGGACGCGGCGTTTGATTTAACCGGATCAAGTCTTACGCTCCGGGCCGGGCCTGTCAATTGGCCAGGTGCCGAAAATGTGGGCTTAGGCGAATATTTCCGGGCAGCTCTTGCCTGTTTCTTGGTATTTTGCCACATTAAATCGGTCAATACCCACAAATTGCCATGAAACAGGCCTGACATGCGTCATTCCAAACGGCATTCGGCGATCCTGCGAATCCTGCGCGAGGAGGGCACCTGCACCGTCGCCGGCCTGGCCGCGCGCCTGGGGGTTTCCCTGGAGACCATCCGCCGCGACGTGAAGCCGCTGGCCCAGGTGGGGGAGTTGCTCAAGATGCACGGCGCCGTGACCCTGCCTTATCAGGTCGGGGAGGCGCCCTTCGAACGGCGGATGCGCGACCATGCCGGGGCCAAGCGCGCCATCGCGGTTGAAGCCGCGCGGGGGATCGAGGACGGCGATTCGGTCATGCTCGACACCGGCACCACCACCAGCCTTCTGGGACGCGAGCTGTTGAAAAAGCACGGCTTGACCGTGGTCACCAATTCCTCCGACATCGCCCGCACCCTGGCGACCGTCAACGGCAACACGGTTTACATGGCCGGGGGCGAGCTGCGCGGCGATAACGGCGCCGCCTTCGGGCGCTCGGCCATCGACTTCATTTCCCACTTCAAGGTCCGTCACGCGGTCATTTCCATCGGCGCCCTGGACGCCGCCACCGGGCCCATGGATTACAGCCTGGAGGAGGCCGAGTTCGCGCGCCGGGTGCTGACCCGGGGCGAGAAGCGCATCGTGGTCACCGACGCTTCCAAGTTCGGCCGCACCGCCCTGGTCAAGGTTTGCGGTTTCGCCGACTTCGACACCTTGATCGCCGACCGCCCGGCGCCGGACGATCTGGCCGCCGCCCTGAGCGCAGGCGGGGTCGAAACGGTGCTCGCGGATGGGCGCTGAAGTGTATGGAAAGCGTATGCGCCGCGTATAGAAATGTATGTCTTACGTATGTCTTACGTATGACACGCCGCATAACCCGCGTATAGTTTCGTGCGCTGGCCGCATAGGCGCGCGACGGGGAAATATTTTCCCCAGGGAAAGTCTTGCCTCTGGGCTCGGCCGCTGTTTTAGAACTTGGAGAACATGCCATGAAGATCGGTTTCATCGGCCTCGGCAATGTCGGCGGCAAGCTGGCGGGGAGTCTGTTGCGCCAGGGTTTCGACTTGACCGTGCGTGACCTGGATGCGGGCGCGGTCCAAGCCTTTCTGGACGGCGGCGCGCAAGTGGCCGACTCGCCTAAGGCCCTGGCGGAAGCCTGCGATCTCATTATCACCTGCCTGCCGTCGCCGGCCATCAGCGCCGCGGTCATGGAAGACGCCGATGGCGTTCTCGCCGGCCTCGCGCCCGGCAAGCTGTGGCTGGAGATGAGCACCACCGACGAGGCCGAGGTCAAACGCCTTGGCGCACTGGTCGCGGCCAAGGGCGCCACGGCCATGGACGCGCCGGTCTCGGGCGGCTGTCACCGGGCGGCGACCGGCAACATCGCCATCTTCGTGGGCGGCGCGCGCGCCGGCTTCGAGGCCGCCTTGCCGGCGCTCACCGCCATGGGGCGGCGCATCTTGCACTGCGGGCCCCTGGGTTCGGCCTCGGTGCTCAAGGTGGTGACCAACTACCTGGCCTCGGTTCACCTGGCGGCGCTGGGCGAGGCGCTCACGGTATCCAAGCAGGCCGGCATGGACTTGGCCACCGCCTATGAGGCGATACGCCTGTCCTCGGGCAACTCCTTCGTGCACGAGACGGAAAGCCAGGTGATCCTGAACGGCAGCTACAATATAAATTTCACCATGGATCTGGTCTTGAAGGACATGGGCCTGTTCGAAGCGGTGGCCGCGCGCGCTGGCGTGCCGCTTGAAATCTCGCCCCTGGTGTCGGGTATCTTCAAGGACGGGCAGGCGCGTTACGGCGCCCGCGCCTGGTCCTCCATGATCGTCAAGCGCCACGAAGACGCCTGCGCCACCGACTTGCGCGCGCCCGGCTTTCCGGCGGAACTCGAAGACAGCGAGCCGGAGCAAGCGGGCGCGGAAGCGGTTGTGCGGCGGGCCTGAAAGTTAGGGGTAACCACGAAGGCGCGAAGGCGCGAAGAAGATATTTTTATTTTTCTTTGTACCTTCGTGGTAAAATCTCTAGTCCTCCCAACCCGTCATTGCCGGACTTGATCCGGCAATCCATCGAACCCCGAGACTGGCTTGACCATGGACCCACGGATCAAGTCCGTGGGTGACGTCTTGGAGTGTTCTTTGTGTCTTCGCGCCTTCGTGGTAAATTTCTTTTTCGGACCACCCGTGAGGCACGGCAATTCTTAGTGAACTGTCACCATAATTCATATGTCTGAGAAACAAATTTCGATTACCCCTTTAGGCCCGTCTATCGGGGCGGAACTATCCGGCCTCGATCTGCGCGGTCGGCTAAGCGCGCAAACCGTGGCGTGGATTCGCGCGGCCTTGCTGACCCACGGCGTCATTTTTTTCCGCGATCAGGATTTGGACCCCGGCCAACTCATGACCTTCGCCGCGTGTTTTGGCGAGGCGGTGGAATATCCCTTCGTTAAGGGCTTGGCGGCGTTTCCCTTGGTCGTGCCGGTCCTGAAACGGGCGGGGGAGACCGTGAATTTCGGCGGCATATGGCACAGCGATACGGCCTATCTCACGGAACCGCCCATGGCCACCATCCTGCACGCCAAGGAACTGCCGCCGACCGGCGGGGATACCCTGTTCGCCGACATGTATGCGGCCTATGAGGCGCTGTCGGACGGCATGAAGGCCCTGCTGGCGCCGCTCAAAGCGCTGAATTCGGGCGCCATACCAGCGGCGGCAGAGACCCGCACGGACCGCATCGGGGAGTCGGGCAAGGACGCCGGCGCCCTAAAGACCGAGGCGTTTCACCCGGTGGTGCGGACCCACCCCGAAACCGGGCGCAAGGCCTTGTATGTCAATCCCGGCCATAGCGTGCGTTTCGAGGACATGACGGAGGCCGAAAGCGCGCCCTTGCTTCAATTTTTATTCGCCCATCAAATACGCGCCGAGTTCACCTGCCGCTTCATCTGGTCGCCCGGCGCTCTGGCCTTTTGGGACAACCGCTGCACCCAGCACTATCCGGTCAACGATTACCACGGCCACAAACGCCTGCTGCACCGGATTACGTTGAAGGGCGATGTGCCGCATTAGTGTGGGTGAATCCGACTGCGAGCGTGGGGTCAGGTCTTGCAATCATGCACATGTTCCTGGATTCAGCCAGATGTTGTATTACAAGACCCGACCCTATGTGTGAGATTTAAGCAAGCTCTCGAAATTCTCAGAAAGGCGAAGATTGAATTTTGCCTTATCAAAAGCAACAGTATTCAACTCTGAAGAAAGAGGAATGCCGTTCGGCGATACAATGCGATACTCAACCTGGTCGAACGGTTCATTTTCGGTGGAAAGTGCGTGAAAGACACATACGCTGGTGCCTCGATGCTCAAGCACTTCAATCCAAGAATAGGGACCGTAGTCCTCAAGTAACATGTCATAAGCTGGGATTTTGAAATCGTCCCAGAGTTCTTCTGGAAACTCCCCACGCAATGTTTCTATGACCAGCGCGTTATACAACACCGTCGCAATATCATCCCATTCATCGTATGCATCTAGCCTACGCCACGGAATGTCTGCCAATTGCACGGCCGGCAAGACCCCAAGGAGTGCGGTGCGAAAAATTTGGATGGCTTGGAGTGCTGTAAATTTCACCATTCGAGAACCTCTTCGAGAAGATTGCACCTACGGGTTCAGGTCTTGCCATCATGCACATGTTCCTGCATTCAGCCAGATGTTGTATTACAAGACCCGACCCTATGTGTGAGATTTAAGAAAGCTCTCGAAATTCTCAGAAAGGCGAAGATTGAATTTTGCCTTATCAAAAGCAACAGTATTCAATTCTGAAGAAAGAGGAATTCCGTTCGGCGAGACTAGGCGGTACTCAACCTGGTCGAACGGTTCATTTTCGGTGGAAAGTGCGTGAAAAACACATACGCTGGTGCCTCGATGCTCAAGTACTTCAATCCAAGAATAGGGGCCGTAGTCCTCAAGTAACATGTCATAAGCTGGGATTTTGAAATCGTCCCAGAGTTCTTCTGGAAACTCCCAACGCAATCTTTCTATGACCAGCGCGTCATACAACGCCCTCGCAATATCACGCCATTCATCGTAAGCATCTGGCCTACGCCACGGAATGTCTGCCAATTGCACGGCCGGCAAGACCCCAAGGAGTGCGGTGCGATAATTTTGGATGGATTGGAGTGCTGTAAATTTCATCATTCGAGAACCTCTTCGAGAAGATTGCACCTACGGGGTCAGGTCTTGCAATTAAGTGTCACCGTAATCGAATTGATCAACGCCGCGCGCATCGTCTCCTCCTCGGACTCCCCCCTCACTCCCCACCCAACCCCACCGTCGCCTGCCTTACCACCTGCCGACTTCTGAACAGCACCATCTCGCGCCAGTCGTCGGTGTCGGGGTAGAAGTGGTCGCGGATTTGTTGCTTGATGCGTTGGGTTTCGGGGGCGTCCCACTGAACGTTGGTCTGGGCGTGCAGCCAGTGGTCGTCGCGCAGAACCAGACGCCCGCGCTCCGGCGTGTAGGTGCCGTATTCCAGGGCGACGAAGGTGAGGCGCTCGCCCAGTTTCGCGTCCCAGCCGCATTCGTTCAGGCCGACCTTGGGCACGGAGGAGGAGGTGCCGGCCGCCGGCTCGGTCAGCGAATCGCCGTACCAGCGCTTGGCGCGGGCCAGGGCTTGGGTGCCTTCCAAGTGGCTGCAGATGGGCTCGCCGTAACCGAAGGGGCCGAGGCCCGTGTGATAGTCGATGACCGCGACCTGGGCGCGCGCGGGCAAGCCGTTGTCGTCCAGGATCGCCTCCAGGGTGCGCCGCGACCAGGTCGGCCCCGATCCGCCGTAGAACATGGAGTGCGCGTGCTTATACTGGCCCCCGCCGCGCGCCATGCTGAAGGCTTTCTCGCCGTGCTTTTCGCGCCAGGCCGCGATCTTGGCCTCCGCCGCCTCGAAGGCGGGGCCGGAGAGGGCGCTCGGCACCAGGGCGTCGGCCAGCTCGTCGTGGCCGGCGTTCTCCGGCAGGGGCGCGTCGAAATCGACGAAGTTGCGGTTGAGGTCCACGTTCTCCTCGGTCACCCGGCGCAGCCAGGCGAAGCCGTGGGGGTTGATGGCGTGGATCGCCAGGGCGGCGGTATCCGCCGGCAGCGCCCGCGCGCCGCCCGCGCCCAGCCAATCGAGAATCGCGCCCGAGCCGGTAAAGCCCTCGACCCCGTGGGTGGCCGATTGCAGGACCAGAACCTTGCCCGCGTCCTGGGGGCCGAACCAGGCGGTGTCGCAGGACAGGGCCTCGCCCTGGGGGCCGCTGAGCGGATTGCCGTAGGCGCGTAAAGTCCCGCCCGCGTCCTTGGCCGCGGCCAGAAAACGCGTCCGCGCCTGGCTGTAGTCGGCGGAAAAACAGGCGGCGAGATCGAAGGGATGATCGAAGGGGTGTGCGGGCACGGGGCGGTCTCCTAAGGAATCGCGGGGTAAGGGGTTAGACTAGCCGAAGCGCGGCTGCGATGTCGCGGGTCGTCTAGCGCCGAGCTTGTCTGGCGTCGCTGTCACCCCCACCCGCGCTTCGCGCACCCTCCCCCCTCGAAGGGGGAGGGGTAATTTTGACAGGTCCGCGCTCTTCATTCCCTCCCCCCTTGAGGGGGAGGGTTAGGCTGGGGGGGGCTTGCGGTGCCCGAGGCCGTCCGTGCCCGGCCGTTCAAACGGGTCAGGGCACCAGGGTTGGATGGGCGCGCAAGTACTGCGGCGGGCAGAAGGCCTTGTCGCCCAGGGCTTGCGCCGCGTGCCAGGGCCATCTTGGGTCGTACAATAACCCGCGGGCGAGGGCGATCAGGTCGGCTTGGCCGGTTTTTAGGATCGTCTCGGCCTGGATTGGCTCGGTGATTTCGCCCACGGCCATGGTGGCTAGGCCGGTTTCCCGCCGCACCGCCGCCGCGAAGTGGGTTTGATAGCCGGGGCCGGTGTCGATCTTTTGATCGGCCGCGTTGCCGCCGCTGGACACGTCCATGAAGTCGCAGCCGAGGTCTTTCAGGGCCTTGGCGAAGGCGATCGTGCCCTCGATATCCCAGCCGCCGGGCGCCCAATCGCTGGCGGAAACCCGCAGGCCCAGGGGCTTGTCTTCGGGCCAGACTTCGCGCACGGCGGCGAAGACCTCCAGGGGAAAGCGCAGGCGGTTTTCTTGGGCGCCGCCGTAGTCGTCGCCGCGCCGGTTGCTAAGCGGCGAGAGGAAGGAGTGCAGCAGGTAGCCGTGGGCGCAGTGAACCTCGAGCAGATCGAAACCGATGCGCTGGGCGCGCTTCGCGGCCTGGACGAAGCCGGCCTTGATGCGATCCAGCCCGGCGCGATTCAGTTCCTCCGGTGTGTGCCAGTCCCGGTCGAAGGCCAGGGCGGAAGGCCCGTAAGTCTGCCAGGCGCCCTCGCCGGCGCCCAAAGGCATCCGGCCTTGCCAGGGCCGGTGGCAGGAGGCCTTGCGCCCGGCGTGGGCAAGCTGAAGGCCGAGCTTGGCCGCGCCGTGATCGCGGCAGAACCGGACCGTCCGCGCCAGGGCGGCCTCGTTGGCGTCGCTATACAAGCCGGAGCAGCCGAGGGTGATGCGCCCCGCCGCCTCGACCCCCGTGGCCTCGACCATGATCAACCCGGCGCCGCCGGCCGCGAACTGGCCCAGGTGCATCAGGTGCCAATCGGTGAGCGAGCCGTCATCGGCGCTGTACTGGCACATGGGCGCGACCACGATGCGGTTGGGCAGGCTCAGCCCGCGTAGGGGAAAGGGGGAAAAGAGTTTGCTGGTCACGTCTATGAGTCTCCAAAGGTTGGGGGCCGAGTGTCAGGATAGTCGCAAATCGTTGTACCGCCGCCGGGGGAAAACCTGGACCGGCGTAGTGCGTGCTTCGACAGGCTCAGCATGAGGATTTTTCTTTATGCCACACAAGATTTTCCTCATCCTGAGCCTGTCGAAGGACGTAACCACGGGAATGGGATTGTCCTAGGCTCTGGTTTGTCGTCTTGCCGGGGCGCCGCTATCATCCGGGCGCAATCTTAGGGAGGTGCCTTTATGACCGTCAAGGAAAGCACCGCTGCGTGCAGCGAGGAAAGCGCCGTCGCGGCGCATTATGGGGATGCGGATTTGTTGGCGCGCATACGCGGCGGGCTCAAGGCCGCCGGGCTCGACGAGACGGCCTTGCGCGCCGAAGACCTGGCGCCGGTGGACGAATTTCATATCGGCGGGCGCGAGGCGACGGTCCACGCGGTCGCCAAGATGGGCTTGAACGCCGGCATGTCGGTGCTTGATGTGGGCTGCGGCATCGGCGGCGCGGCGCGCTATCTGGCGGCGGAGATCGGCTGCCGGGTTTCCGGCATCGACTTGACGCCCGACTACATCGCCGCCGCCAAGGCCCTGACCGATATGACGGGCTTGAGCGATAAGATCGCCTTCGAGACCGCCAGCGCCCTGGACATGCCTTTCGAGGACGCCGCCTTTCATGCCGCCATCACCATCCATGTGGCCATGAACATCGCCGCCCGCGCCGAGTTGTACGCCGAAATCGCCAGGGTGCTGAAACCGGGCGCGGTGTTCTGCGCCTACGACGTGATGAAAATGAACGGCGAGGATCTGACCTTTCCCGTGCCCTGGGCGGAAACCCCGGCGACCAGCTTCCTGGCCACCCCCGATGACATGCGCGGGTTGCTGGACGCCGCCGGTTTCGAGGTTTTGGAGGTCGAGGAGCGGCGCGTCATGGCCATCGAGTTCTTCGAGCGCCGCATTGTTCCGCCGGGCACGCCGCCGCCGCCCCTGGGCGTGCATCTGGTCATGGGCGAGAGCGCGCCGGTGAAGTTCAAAAACACCTTGGAGAACCTTCGCAAGGGCCGTATCGCCCCGGTGGTTATGATCGCGCGGCGGAGATAAGCCGTGTTGATTATCCCATGCTGATTATAGACGGCCTGCAATACTGTAACTGGTCGGAGCGTATTTTCCGCGACATGCAGGCGGGCGGCGTTAGCGCCGTGCACGTCACCGTTTCCTATTGGGAGGACTTTCGCGAAACGGTTGAACGCCTGACCGCGTGGAACCGTCGTTTCGAAACTTACCCGGAGTTGATTTTCCTGGGCCGCGGCGCCGCCGATGCCGCCCGCGCGCGGGACGAGGGGCGCACGGCGATTTTCTTCGGGGCCCAGAACTGTTCGCCCATGGAAGACGACATTGGCTTGATCCAGGTGCTGCACGATCTGGGCCTGCGTTTCATGCAGCTCAGCTATAACAATCAAAGCCTGCTCGCCACCGGCTGTTACGAGGCGGAAGACCCCGGCATCACCCGCATGGGGCGCGAGGCGATCCGCGAGATGAACCGGGCCGGCCTGGTCATCGACATGTCCCACAGCGCCGAACGCTCGACCCTGGAAGCGATCGAGCTGTCCCAGCGCCCGATCGCCATCACCCACGCCAATCCCCATGACTGGCATCCCGCCCGGCGTAATAAATCGCCGGAAGTGCTGCGCGCCCTGGGGCAAAGCGGCGGGATGCTGGGTCTCAGCCTCTATCCCCATCACCTGAAGGACGGCGGCGATTGCAGCCTGGCCGCGTTCTGCGCCATGGCCGCGCGCACGGTGGAGGTCATGGGGGTGGAGCGGGTCGGCATCGGCTCGGACCTGTGCCAGGACCAGCCGGATTCCGTGGTCGAGTGGATGCGCAACGGCACCTGGACCAAGACCCTGGACTACGGCGAAGGCAGCGCGGCCCAAGCGGAATTCCCACCCCAGCAAGACTGGTTTCAAAGCAACCGCGACCTGCCCGGTTTGGCCAAGGGCCTGCGCGATGCCGGTTTCGACGCGGCGGGGGTGGACAAGATCATGGGCGGAAACTGGCTCGATTTCTTCGAGCGGTCCTTCGCGCCCAAGCCATGACTCAAGCAGCGGCGCTCTCCTTGCGCGCGCCCGCTACAGTCATGCGCCTGGAACGCCTGGGCTCTTTTCACCAAACCCGGCTCAGCTTCATGCGCTCGCTGCTGCGGCGCATGGCGCGCGAGGGCTGGTCCCTGACCCGCGAAGGCTTCGATCTCGACGGGCGCGGGGTGGGGACCGCCGTTTACGCGGTGCGGACGCCGCGCGGGTCCGTGCGCCTGATCGCCTTCGGTCACGAGCTGGCGGCGGAGGACCGCACCGACCGGGTGATCGCGGAACGCTGGGACGCGACCTTCGCGCTCACCACCGCACCCGGCGATGACGCCACCCTCGCACGCCTGGCTGCGAACGTGCCCTTGCAAGAGGCCGGGCGCTGCTCGCCCAAGGAGCTCGTGCTCAGCCGCGCCAACAAAAGCCTGCGTATGTTCGAGGCCGTCGTCGCGGACCTGGCCGCCGGGCGTCAGCCCAAGCCCCAGGCGGTGTCCGCCATCGGCTACCTCATGCGCACCACGGCGGTTTACGGCAACGGCAAGTATGGCCTGTCGGACCTGGCCCACACCTTCGGCGGCGGCATCTTTTCGCGCCCCTTCGAGGCCGAGATGCTGAGCGTCTATCTGATCCGCGAGTTCAGCTTCGATCTGGTGGCGCACCTGGCCCGCGCGCGGGCGCCCGAAACCGCCGTGCCCTTGTCGCCCGCGTCCAAACGCCTGTTCGGGATCGGCAACGCGACCGGCCTGGGCATGGCGCCCTTCCTGATCGGCCATCCGGTCCTGCTTCACCGCTGGATCGCGGCGCGCGAGACCGCCATCGCCCGGGTCCGCGCGCTTGAGGGCAGTGACGCCGAAAGCCGCGCCAGATTCCTTGAAATCATGGCGCGCGCTATCGCCCATCTGGCGGAATGGCGCACGGACGACGCCCGGCTCATGGCGCGCATCGAAACCCTGCGCCGGGAAATCCCGGCCTTTCGCGCGTGGCTCATAGAGGCGAAGGTTTTGGAGGATGCCTATCCCTGGAACGCGCTGCTTGAAGAATCGGCGGCGCGTCTTTCCATGGAAGGCCAGGAACTGCTCAACAGCTTGATCCTGGAACCCCAGGGCGAGGTCATCGACGACCTGGAGGACAGCCTGGCGGCGGCGGACGAGACCCTGGCCCTGGACCCGGCCATGAGCTTGGGCGGCTTGGCGGACCTGATCCGCCGCCATTACGCCTGGGCGCTGAAGACCGATTACCAAGCACCGGAAGCTCAGCATTTTTTCTGGTACGTGTCCGAGGAAAAGCTGGAGCCCCGCCTGGGCGCGCGCGCGAGCGAGGAAGGCGCCGAAAAGGAAATGCCCATCGCCATGGCCCGCGACGCGGCGCGCCTTTTGGCGGCGCTGCAAGACCTGCCGCCCGCCATGAGCGTGGCCGAGTTTCTTTTCCAACACCCCGGTTACCGGCGCACAGTGCGGCGGGCGCAGGGGCTCGCTGGGCGGGACTACGGTGAAATCCACGATAACCTCCTGGGCGCCGATCTGGTCGCGGTCGATCTCCTGCGTTGCAAGCTGGCCATGTTCGGCGCCGTGAAGTTCGATCCCAAGTCGGACCGCTGGACCCGCATCGCCATGTATCAAGGCGCCCCCGCCTTCGAGGACCTGGACCCCGGCACCGCCGGCGACTGGGCCTTCCCGGCCTTTCTGGCCTAACGCCGCATGATCGTGACCCTGAACGAGATGGAGCGGACCTGCCAAAAAGCCCTGCGCGGCGCCGGGGCGCCGCCGGGAATCGACGACGAAGGCGGGGCGGCAGCGGCCTGGCTGGAAGCGCGCGGCATTCCGGCCTTGGGCGGGCTGCTGGCGGCCATGGCGGCTTGGGACGGCGATCCAAGTGCCTGCCACCCGGAACGATCTTCCGCGCGGGCCTTCGATGCCGGGGGCCGCTCCGCCGTTTTCGCCGGCCCCGGCCTGGCTGGCCTGGCCGCGATTGCCGAAGCGCCCTATTTGGAAATTGCGGGACTCACGGAACCGCGGTTTCTGATTCCCCTGGCCAAGACCCTTTGCAAGGACGAGCGGAGTTTCTTTATTTCCTGGCGCCACGCGGGCGCGCGTATCGGGGCCGATTCGGGCGTGGCCTTGCTCGGCGATTGGTCCGCTCCGCCGCCAGGCGCGCGCCGCGTCAGGATTGGAACCGAATGTCCGGACGAAGAACTTCCCCTTACATGCGGCGCGGCGGAGGTGGAGGCGCGTTACCGGGACTCCCTATCGCGGGGACTCCCTGTTGACGAAAACCTGTGGCGGAAACTGGCCGCTTACGCGCACCGGACCCTGGTGCCCGCCAGCGCCGCTTCGCGCGCCCAGGGCGCCGGTTCGCAGAGCAGCGACAACGAGTAATATTCTAGGAGTACCGTCATGGCTAACCCGACCCTTCCCGATGCGCGCGGCCCGCATCCGGGTTGAGCGCGAGGGCATCGGCCTCGACGACGACTTGCTGGAACGCATTAAGGGATATGCGGGGCGGTCATAGGCGACTGTTTCAAAAAAGAAGACTCGTCATCCCGGACTTGATCCGGGATCTTCGGTTTAATTTCGCGCTACCCGCCCGAACGGGTTCCCGGCACCGCAAGTCCCCCCACCCCAACCCTCCCCCTCAAGGGGGGAGGGGGAAGAAGCGGCGCTCTCCCACTAACTCCCTCCCTCTTAGACGGGGGAGGGTTGGGGTGGGGGTGACAGCCTCGCCAAGCTTTCACGGTTTCCTAATTAGTGCAGTGTCACCGTAATTCCGTGTCACCGTAATTCCCGTAATTCCGTAATTCAGTGCAGTGTCACCGTAATTAGTGTCACCGTAATTCAGTGTCACCGTAATTCCGTAATTCCGCTGGAGTAGGCTCGGTCCCCTTTAGGCGAGGATGCAACCCAATAAGAGACTTCTCTGTCGCACTGAGGCTCCCAGTTTATCGCAGCGGCAAGAATCTCCTTTATCCGCCGCGAATCTACTAATTCGAAATGAGATTGACCGTCGGTATCGTCACGACGTTCATAAAGATCGACCCAACCGCGCGACAACAATGTATCGACGGCCCATTTCGCGGCGGGTTGTCGCCGCGAAATGGCCGTATCTGGATATCGCGAATTTATCTCCCACACTACTTCATATAGCCCAGTGTAGTCCTCAGTGCTGGACGAGAGGATGTGGCGCACTAAATTTTGGAATTCATCCAATTTACGTTCCTTTCACCGACACCTATTTCAGTGCTGGATTGCCCTTGAGTGGTATCGCGGTGACAGGATTACGGCGACACTTGGCGGAGCTTCTGGAGTGCAGCCAAGTGTCACGGTAATTCCACCGTAATTCCGAAGCTCGTGACCTGCCCAGAACGTCGGTGACGCTGGAATTTACGTATCAATCTTTTCGTAGTGTTCGTTCCAAATTTTCGTGGAATTCTTCATCCCGCTCAAACGTATCAACCCAAGTTGAACTATTATGGACGACCTTCTTCGCCTTATCTAGTGGCGCATAACCCAGATCGACTAATGCTTTTATGGATTGCACCTTGGTTAATCCTCTGTCGCGGAGAGTATGGAGAATCGAATCCACGTTTTCGCCTTTTTTTAATCTGTGTTTACAATCTTGTAATAGGTCTTTCACTTTATTACGGGCCCCTGTCGTTAGATCAGGATTGCGGGATTACGATTACGGATTACGGTGACAGTGCACTAATTAACCGCGCTATTACCATAATCGCGCATAGCGAAGAAGTGAAAAGCTTTGCCCTATTCCGTTATGAGTTGGCTGGCCATGGTGTAAACCTAATAGGGCGCGGGGCAGGGCGGTCATAGGTTGCCGCTTAACTAACCTAGACTCGTCATCCCGGACTTGATCCGGGATCTTCGGTTCGAACGGGGCTCGGACCCGTAAAAGATCCCGGATCAAGTCCGGGATGACGGCGGAGTTTACGGCAAACGCCGCACATCACTTGGGCTGATGCCGTAGCTGGCGCGGAAGGCGCGGGCGAAGGCGGAGCCCGAGGCGAAGCCGCAGGTCAGGGCGATGTCGCTGACGCTGCGGTCCGTGTGATCCAGCAGGCGGCGCCCCAGGCTTAGGCGCAGTTGCGTGTAGTAGGCCTTGGGGCTGGTATCCAGCTTGGCGGCGAAGCGGCGCGCCAGATCGCGTTCGCCCACGCCGGCGCGCGCCGCCACGCCGCGGATGGCGATGGGTTCCTCGATATGTTCCTCCATGGCCCGGATCGCGCGCAGCAACACCGGGTCTTGCCAGGACAAGCGGCCGGCGGAAACCATGTGTTGGGGATCGCGGCCGGCGTGTTCCTGCTCGTAAATGAACATGCTGGACACGCTCATGGCGAGGCCGAGGCCGTGGCGGCGGCGCAGCAGTTCAAGGGTCAGATCGAGGCTCGGCAAGGCGCCCCCGGCGGTGATCCGCCCCCGGTCGATGGCGAAGCGGTCGGGCACCACATCGATCTTGGGAAAGCTCTCGGCGAAGGCGGCCAGATCCTGCCAGTGGGTGGTGGCCTTGAAGCCGTCCAGAACCCCGGCCCGCGCCAGCACATAGGCGCCGGTTTCCAGGCCGCCCAGGATAGCGCCGCGCCGCGCCCGGGCGCGCAACCAAGACAAAAGCGCGGGCGTGGTATGGGTCTCGGCCTCGAAGCTGGCGACCACAAAAATCGAATCGGCGGGCCCCAGGCCGGCCAGGGACACATCGGTTTCCACCCGCAAGCCGCTGCTGCTGGCCACCGGGCCGCCATCCTGGCTGGCGAGGGTCCAGGAATAGGCGGTCCGGCGCGCGGCCAGGTTGGCGGCCCGCAAGGGTTCCATCAGGGCGGCGAGGGTCAGGTTCGAAAACGACGGCAGCAGCACGATAGCGATTTGCTGCGCGGGGGCGATCTGCTGAAAGGGCGCGTCAGGGCTCTGCATGATCCCGTTATGTCTGAAATTGTATTGATTATGTCTGAAAATGTATCGCAAAGACTCCCCAATCCGCAATACCGTCGGCCCCATCACTCGACGCGAAAGGCAGCGCCATGAACTGGGAAGTCTTTATCACCTGCGCCATTACCGGCGCCGGGGATACGGCGGGGAAAAGCGATAAGATTCCGGTCACCCCCAAGGAGATCGCGGACTCGGCTATCGCGGCGGCCAAGGCCGGGGCGGCGGTCGCCCATATCCATGTCCGCGACCCGGTGAGCGGGCAAGGCTCGCGGGATCCCAAGCTGTACCGCGAGGCGGTGGACCGGATCAGAGACTCGGGCACCGACGTGGTCTTGAACCTGACCGCCGGCATGGGCGGCGATATGGTCCTGGGCGGCGCGGAGGCGCCTCTGCCCCTGGACGCGCCGGGCACCGACATGGTGGGGGCGCGGGAACGCCTGGCCCATGTGGAGGCGTGCCGGCCGGAGATATGCACCCTCGATTGCGGCTCCATGAACTTCGCCGCCGGCGGCGACTACGTCATGGTCAATACCCCCGACATGCTGCGCGCCATGGCCAGCCGGGTGAAGGAACTTGGCGTGCGCCCGGAACTGGAAGTCTTCGACACCGGCCACCTGGTCATGGTCAAGGATCTGATCGCCGAAGGCCTGATCGAAGATCCGGTGGCGATTCAGTTGTGCATGGGGATTCCCTACGGCGCGCCGGACGACCCCGGCACCTTCCTGGCCCTGGTCAATGCCTTGCCAAGCGGCGCGGTCTTTTCCGCCTTTTCCATCGGCCGCATGCAGTTGCCCTTCGTCGCCATGGCGGCCCTGGCCGGCGGCAACGTGCGGGTCGGCCTGGAAGACAACATCTATCTGCAACGCGGCGTCCTGGCCACCAACGCCCAACTGGTGGAACGGGCGGCGCAAATTCTCACCGCCATGAACGTGAAACTTCTGGGTCCGCAAGACGTGCGCGCCAAGTTGAAACTGACCAAGCACGGGTGAGGGAAGGGGCGCTGCAATGACCGCCGCACCCCCCACCCTAACCCTCCCCCTCAAGGGGGGAGGGAAGTGCAGGCAAGCACCATCGCACCTTACTTCCCCCTCCCCCCTTGAGGGGGAGGGCGGGGTGGGGGGTATCTATCCGCCGCACTGGTGCTTTAGAGTGATGCCATGGCCTCCCCGCGCGCGCGTCACTTGCGCAAAAATTCGAGCGAGGCGGAAAACCGTCTTTGGCACGCCTTGCGGCAACGCCAAATCGGCGATGCCAAGTTCCGCCGCCAGGTACCTTTCGGCCCCTGTGTCGCCGACTTCGCGTGTCTCTCCGCCAAGCTCATTATCGAAGTCGACGGCGGACAACATGCCGCAAGGGCCAAGGAAGATGAGCGCCGGGATACCTGGTTCGCGGCACGCGGCTATCGCACCCTGCGGTTTTGGAACAACGAGGTCTTCGAGACTCTTGAAGCCGTGCTCGAGGCCATCGCCAAGTCGCTACAGCGCACCCCCCACCCTAACCCTCCCCCTCAAGGGGGGAGGGGATAGAGGGCGCGCGCCATTCCTTTCTTCTCCCTCCCCCCTTGAGGGGGAGGGCCGGGGTGGGGGGATGCGGTGCAAATTACAAGCGAGCTGCGGGAAGAAACAACCATGAACGACATCAAGACGGTCGGCCTTCTGGGCGGCGGGGTGATTGGGGCCGGGTGGGCGGCGCGGTGTTTGCTCAACGGGCTCGATGTGGTCGTCTGCGACCTCGACCCGGAGGCCGAGCGTAAGCTGGGCGAGGTGATCGCCAATGCCGGACGGGCCATGGGCAAAATCAGCATGGCGCCGCCGGGCCCGCGCGGCAGTCTGCGTATAACCCGGGAGATCGAGGACGCCGCCGGCGGCGCCGATTTCATTCAAGAAAGCCTGCCTGAGCGCGAGGACATCAAGATCCCGCTGCTTAAGCGCGCGGCCAAGGCGGCGCGCCCGGAGGTGATTATCGGCTCTTCGACCTCGGGCCTCTTGCCCTCGCGTTTGCAGGCCGGGATCGCGCACCCGGAACGATTCCTGGTCGGCCATCCCTTCAATCCGGTTTACCTCATGCCCCTGGTCGAGGTTTGCGGCGGCGACATGACGACGGCTGAGGTCAAGGACCGCGCCGCCGCTTTTTACGCCGCCCTCGGTATGCGGCCGCTCATGCTGCGCAAGGAAATCGACGGCTTCATCGCCGACCGGCTCATGGAGGCCCTGTGGCGGGAATCCTTGTGGCTGGTCAAGGACGACATCGCCACCGCCGAGGAAATCGACGACGCCTTGCGCTTCGGCCCCGGCCTGCGCTGGTCCTTCATGGGCAGCTTCCTGACCTATCGTATCGCCGGCGGCGAGGCGGGGATGCGCCACTTCATGGAACAGTTCGGGCCAAGCCTGAAGTGGCCCTGGACCAAGCTCATGGACGTGCCGGACTTGGACGACGCCTTGCTGGATAAAATCGTCAGCCAATCCGACGATCAAGCGGGCGGGCGGACGATCCGCGACTGGGAGCGCCTGCGCGACGATTGCCTGGTGTCGGTCATGCAGGGCTTAAGCGGCCATGACTTCGGCGCCGGGACGGTGTTGAAGGACTACGGCAAGGTGCTGTTCGAATGCGCCCACGAAACCGCCAAGTCGGCGGCGCACGATCCAAGCGCGCCTTTACGTCTGCACACGGCACGGGTTTTGCCGGAATGGATCGACTACAACGGCCACATGACCGAAAGCCGTTACCTGCAGGTCTTCGGCGACGGCACCGATGCCGTGCTGCGTCATATCGGCGCCGATGCCGAGTATCACAAACATGGGTTCAGCTACTACACGGTGGAAACCCATATCCGCCATCTGCACGATGTAAACGCGGATACGCCCCTGCAGGTGGAAACCCAAATTCTGGGCGCCGACGATAAACGCCTGCATATTTTTCATTCGCTCGTCGCGGCCGAAAGTGGAACCTTGCTGGCGAGCGCGGAACACATGTTGTTGCACGTCGACACCAAAGAGGGCCGCGCCTGCCCGGCGGCGCGCGAGGTCTTGGCCAAGCTGGAGCCCATAGCCGAAGGCCACGCCAAGCTACCCCCGCCGGAAGGCGCCGGCCGCGCCATCGCCATGCCCGGCCCTAAGGTTTAGGAAGGGGAGTCCCACTATGACCGCCGTCCCCCCCACCCTAACCCTCCCCCTCAAGGGGGGAGGGGATCGCATGTGGCGCCGCAGTTCCACCGGTGCGTCCTTCGACAAGCTCAGGATGAGGAAGATCGTGTGTGGCATAAAGAAATGTCCTCCTCCTGAGCCTCCTCATCCTGGAGACCTTTGCACGAAGGGATAGATAGTGATTCGATGATTTTGTTAGTTCATTGATTGGAGCGAAGCATGACAGAGCGTCGAATTGGTCAGTTAGGCTGGTCTGATGGGGTTGTTATGAAGCGGGGTGCT